>NZ_OBEL01000006.1 GCF_900215605.1 Cohaesibacter gelatinilyticus
ATTGAACCCGCAAGCCATCCGCATTTTTCTAGCTAAGTTATTGAAAAGAATGGTAGGCCCGGAGGGACTTGAACCCCCAACCAGACCGTTATGAGCGGTCGGCTCTAACCAGTTGAGCTACAGGCCCATCCAATTCAGTCATTTTGTCTATACCGATTTGTCTCGGCAAGCAAGCCCCTGACAGGACAAGTTTGAAGCTATCAGTGGATTGACACATGAATAGCAACAACCCGGTTATCAAGGTCGTATTACAGCCACAATGCGCCCTCACGTTGCTCTCATAAAAAACAGCTCTGTTTCCTTCCATAATGCAGAGCTTGAAGACAGACGGGTGCCTATTCAGGAGAGCTTGATGAAAAAATATCTGATCACCTTGGCCGCAATTATTCCTCTCATGGTCAGTCCATCATTGGCAGCCGAACAGCAGGCCGGCACCATTTCCATCAATGGCACTGGCATGGTCGAGATGACCCCGGATCTCGCCATAATTTCCGCAGGTGTCCACTCTCGCTCCAAAACCACAAAACAGGCTCTGGCAGATAACAATTCCAAGATGGCAGCGCTCTTCAGCACATTGGAAGAAGCGGGCATCGACAAGAAGGATATGCAAACCAGC
Source organism: Cohaesibacter gelatinilyticus (assembly GCF_900215605.1). Classification (NCBI taxonomy): domain Bacteria; kingdom Pseudomonadati; phylum Pseudomonadota; class Alphaproteobacteria; order Hyphomicrobiales; family Cohaesibacteraceae; genus Cohaesibacter; species Cohaesibacter gelatinilyticus. The sequence goes on from NZ_OBEL01000006.1 coordinate 617, forward strand.
AACTTCAATATCCACCCGGAGATGCGTTATCCACGCAAGGGCGAAAACAAACCGCCCATGATTGTCGGCTATAATGTCAACAATCAACTGACGGTCAAGATCCGTGACCTTGCCAAAATCGGCACAGTCCTGACTGCTCTGGTTGAAGCCGGAGCTAACAACATGTCCGGATTGCGCTTCGATGTTTCCAACAAGAAATCCAAACTGGAAGAAGCCCGCAAAGCAGCACTCGCAGACGCCAAGGCAAAAGCCAATCTCTATGCGACCGAATTGGGCGTAAAAATCAAACGTCTGAAATCACTCTCCGAGAGCGGTGGTTATAATGCCCCGCGTCCGATGATGATGAAAGCCGCTCGCATGGAAATGGCCATGGACGCTCCCGTGCCAGTCGCCGAAGGTTCCCTGTCTCTATCCATCAATGTGAATACAACTTGGGAACTGGATAACTGATCATCTCGCAACCATCATGCTTCACCTTGATACTAAGATCCACAAAAGCAAAGCTTTTGTGACGGCTGATAGGCGAGCGTACTGCGCTTTCCCGAAAAGTTGCAGACTTTTTGGACCAGAACTCGCACAAAGAATGCGCGCGCTCGCAGGCCCTGATCCCTTAGATCAGGAATAGCCGTGAGAGGAAAGATTGAATCAGATTCAGAACTTTAAGTGAAAGCAAAAAACAAAGGCCGGACAACAACTTGTCCGGCCTTTATGATTCAATATTTGCAAGACCTGATTCTAGCTATCAAGGAAGCTGCGCAGTTTGCGAGAGCGGCTTGGATGCTTGAGTTTACGAAGCGCCTTTGCCTCAATCTGACGAATACGCTCACGGGTCACCGAGAATTGCTGACCAACTTCTTCCAGAGTGTGGTCGGTATTCATGCCGATACCGAAACGCATACGAAGAACACGTTCCTCACGTGGCGTCAGAGACGCCAGAACGCGGGTCGTGGTCTCACGCAGGTTCGCCTGAATGGCAGCATCGATAGGCAGAATGGCATTCTTGTCTTCGATGAAATCACCCAGATGCGAATCTTCCTCATCCCCGATTGGAGTTTCGAGGGAGATAGGTTCCTTGGCAATTTTGAGAACCTTGCGAACCTTCTCAAGCGGCATCTGCAGCTTTTCAGATAGCTCTTCCGGTGTCGGCTCACGACCGATTTCATGAAGCATCTGACGCGATGTACGAACGATCTTGTTGATCGTCTCGATCATATGCACCGGAATACGAATGGTCCGTGCCTGGTCCGCAATGGAGCGGGTAATAGCCTGACGGATCCACCAGGTGGCATAAGTCGAGAATTTGTAACCACGGCGATATTCAAACTTGTCTACGGCCTTCATCAGACCGATATTGCCTTCCTGAATCAGATCCAGGAATTGCAGACCACGGTTGGTATATTTCTTGGCAATGGAAATAACCAGACGCAGATTGGCTTCCACCATTTCCTTCTTGGCCTGACGAGCTTCACGCTCGCCTTTCTGCACGGAGGAAACGATACGGCGGAATTCACCAATTTCCAGACCGGTCTCTGTTGCCAACATCTGAATATCTTCACGAAGCTCATCAATGCGATCCGCTTCATGCGCGATGAAGTCTTTCCAGCCACGACCAGGAAGTTGTGACACACGCTCATTCCAAACGGTATCCAGCTCATGGCCCTGATAATTCTTGACGAAGTCGGAACGGTTGACACCATAAGCTTCAGCCAGACGTAGCAAACGGCCCTCACGACCAACCAACTGTTTGTTGATGTCATAAAGCTGGGAAACCAGAGCATCGATACGGTTCTGGTTCAAAGACAAACTTTTCACCTCAACGATGATGTCTTCTTTCAGCTTGTCATGGCGTTTCTCCTGAGAAGGAGAAAGGCCTTTGCTGATCATGCGGTTCTCAACCAGCTGATCCTGCAAACGGCGAAGTTTTTTATAGTCTTCAGCAATCTGATCGAAGATGGCCAACACTTTGGGCTTTAACTCACCCTCCATGGCAGCAAGAGACATGTTGTTGTCCAAGTCATCATCATCTTCGTCATCTTCTTCGGAAGAACCTTCTTCACCCTCTGCCTTTTCATCATTGGTCTTGGCAGGGCCCGCATCTGCTGCTGCCGGTGTTGTCGAAGCCGCTTCTACAGCGCCCGCTTCTCCAGCATCACCATCTTCATCCTCGTCTTCATCCTCTTCATTGCCTGGTCCGGCATAAGTGGCTTCGAGATCGATGATATCACGTAGCAGGATATTGCCTTCGACCAATTCATCGCGCCAGATGATGATAGCCTGAAAGGTCAACGGGCTTTCACACAGCCCGGCAATCATGGCCTCGCGCCCAGCTTCGATACGCTTGGCAATCGCAATCTCGCCCTCGCGAGACAGAAGCTCAACCGATCCCATTTCACGCAAATACATGCGCACAGGGTCGTCGGTGCGATCGGTAGGTTCTTTACCTCCCGATGTTTTGGCAACAGCGGTGGAGCCTTTTACCTGTGCAACGGCCGTAGTCGCGCTGGCGGCAGCATTCTCGCCATCTTCTGCTTCTTCCGCTTCAATCACATTGATACCCATGTCAGACAACATGGACATGGTATCTTCGATCTGCTCGGAAGACACTTCATCGGAAGGCAGAACTTCATTCAGTTCATCATAGGTCACATAGCCGCGTTTCTTGGCGGTCTTGATCATCTGCTTGACAGCAGAAGCTGTCATATCAAGCAAGGGCGCATCACCACCTTCGCTTGTTTTGCTATTATCGTCGCTCTGTGTTGCCTTCGTAACCATTCCTGTCTCCACGAATGCTCTAGCTCGCATTCGTCCACTGAAGGGTTTTCCATATGACTTCTCATCTCTGAAATCACATGGCTTTGTCAGGATTATCAGACCAGTTTTACCAAACGGGATATTAAACGCCTCTTAACCGTGCAAATTCGTCCCCAGACCATCGGCCTGAAAGGCAAATGCTATCCACAAAAGGAAACACGGCCAGAAATCAACAAATCTCCGGTTTCTTGATCCAATGCAAGTTTGAGGCAGCAATCAATCATTTCTCGCCATATTGACAAATTGGCGCTTGGGTCTGCCGAACTCTGATATTTAGCGCAGTGATTCGATTCGGCAACCCCTAATCCAAGAAAATCTGCCCGATTCTTGCATTTTTCGAATCATTTTCAAGGATTTAGCGCCAATCAGTGTATTGATCAGGTTCAATCTGCACTTTTCTCGGCCAGCTCTGCCAGGCAATCAGAAAGAGTCGCCTGAACGCCAGCACTCTTCATCTTCGCATATTCATCAGTCAATTCCTGATCTTCTCGGGCATTCTCCTCCCGACGACGATGCACTTCCTGTGTCAGCGCCTGAATACGTTCGAAAGCAGCATCGCTTGCATCACAATCAGACAAGGCAAGAGCCGTTTCCTGCTCCAGATCCGCCTGAACATCACGAACTTCCAAAACCGACAACCAGTAACTCATAAGCCGTTCCAGAAATATCCGTCCGGGGGAATAGGCCAATTGCGGAACCTTTGACCGACTGGCCAAACGCCAGCCAAATGGACTGGTCCGTTTCCCATCCTCATCCTGTGAACCTTTCCCATGCAGGTCCTGCAGCAAGGGCTCCAGCTCACCTGGAGCCTTGGCATAGATATCTGAATAATGCTCAACCTCTTCATCGAGAATGAGGTGGGCCAAAACCTGTTTGAAAGGCTCCAGCCCCGGCTTATGAAAAGAAAGAGACAATATCTGCTCGGCATAGTCCTCGAACAAGGAAGGCATATGCACACAAAGTCCGAGAATATTTTCCTCAAATTCCGTAAATTGTCCTGCTTCCGGAACGCGTGACACATTGCTGGATGCAGCCAGGGCAGCATTGGCGCCAGCACCTCTACCCGCTCTTGCGCCACCACCGGTAAATTTCTGCTCTCTCTGCTGGCGCGATTGCAGCCAGAAATGATTGGAAAGAGCTGATTTGAAACTCATCTGATATTGTCGTGCGACCCGCTCATCCTGAATGCTGCGTAGCAAATCTTCGATGCGCTTCTCCAACGCGGCCTTGCGCTCAGGGGTATCTGTCGGTCCTGCGTTTAGTTCCCGCTGCCACACAACATCTGAAAGCGGCAACGCTTTTGCCAACAATTCATGAAAAGCATTGGAACCGCCTTGCTTGACCACGTCATCCGGGTCTTGCCCTTCTGGCATAAAAGCAAACTGGAAAGAAAAACCAGCCTTTAACTGCGGCAGAATACGCTCTATCGCACGATTGGCCGCAGCACGGCCCGCCCGGTCACCATCAAAACAGATATAAGGTTCCGGGGCCAATTTCCAAAGTTGGGCGATCTGATGCTCTGTAAAAGCTGTACCAAGAGATGCCACAGCATAAGGAATACCTGCCTGATGCAGGGCAATCACGTCCATATACCCTTCGGTGACAATCGCAGCTTTCGCCTCATAAGCTGCCTGCCGGGCCCGTTTGGCATTGAACAGCATATAACCTTTATGAAAGAGCTTGGTCTCTGGCGAATTGAGATATTTCGGCTTCCCATCCGGGTCCAGAATACGACCACCGAATGCCACCACACGGCCCCGTTCATCTTCAATCGGGATCATCAACCGATTCCGAAATCGATCATAGGTCGGACGCCCATCATCAGGTTTGATAACCAGACCGGTGGCCAACATATCCGCTTCACTCACTCCGCGCTGTAGCAGATAGCTTTTCAAATGATCTCGGCTGTTGACAGCAAAGCCAAACCGAAAGGTCGAAAGCGTCTCGGCAGTCAAACCACGCCCATTGGCATAGCGTCGCGCCTCCAGACCCAGATCAGATGAGAACTGCAGCTGGAAATATTTGGTCGCCATCTCCATGACGTCATAGAGCGAAGCCTTTTCCTGTTCCCGACGTTGGGCCTGTGGATCAGGAGATGGCAAGGCAATCCCTGCTTCCCCAGCGAGCCGCTCCACGGCTTCAGGAAAAGACAGCCCTTCTGTTTCCATCAGAAATTTGAAAACATCACCATGTTTGCCAGAGGAGAAGCAATGATAGAATTGCTTCTGGTCATTCACGGTGAAGCTGGGCGTCTTTTCCTTATTGAAGGGAGACAGCCCCATATATTCCCGCCCATGGCGGCGCAGTTTGACCTTGCGCCCCACAACATCGGACACCGAGATACGATCTCGAATATCATCCAGCAAACTTGGCGGAATTTTCATCCAAATCACTCACTTTTGGCCTCAAACGGGCTTGAGACCAATCATCCTTGGAACAAACGTAAAAAGCAACTCTTGCGCACTCACAAAACATGAGCACGCCAGTCACTTTCAAAAAACAGAAAAAGCCCGGGATAATGCCTACATCAGCAGTTTCTTGACAACCGCACTGGCCTTACCAAAATCCATCTGACCGGGGAAACGCTCTTTAAGCACGCCCATAACCTTGCCCATATCACGCAGTCCGGAGGCACCAGTCTCGTCGACTGCAACCTTACAGGCTTCCAGTACGTCTTCTTCGCTCATCTGCAGAGGCAGGAATTCCTTGATGATTGACATCTCGGTGCGTTCTTGCTCGGCAAGCTCCAGACGACCAGCTTCTTCATAAATGCGAATGGATTCATCACGTTGCTTGACCATTTTTGCCAGTATCTGCAGCAATTCGTCGTCACCGACGCGCTCCTTGCCATTCCCGCGCGCTTCCACGTCACGATCCTTGATCGCAGCGCTCACCAGTCGCAAAGTCGCCATCCGACGCTTGTCTTGAGCCTTGATAGCCTCTTTCAGACCTTCTGTAATCCGCTCGCGCATGGGAACCATCCTGTTCAACAATCAGTCTGAGCTAAATACATCGACTAAAGGCAGCTTGCAAGCCAGCAACACAGTTTACGCAACATCCCGTAAAAAGCATCAAAACCGCCCCTACTGCCATTATATAGAGTTCAAAAGCCCAAATGCCTCATGAAATTTGCTGAAAATAGCTGCAAAACAACATTCCATCGCCTTCCGATGATTGACCTTTGCCCACAATTGGCCTAATTCATCACGCTTGAGAAGAGGGTCAGGATACACCCATTTCGTACAATTCTGTTTGCCTTGAAAGGTTCAGCTAGAAGGATCAAGGACAAAATAAGGGTGGTTCCCTTATTGCAGTCATTGATACGATGGATGGATGTTTCAGGGTAAACCCGAAGGGCGAGGCAGATTTGCACAGCGACTATGTCGAAAAATCTTGCGGATGAACCACATTTAAGCGATTTTTCTTCTTGTCGTTTCGCAAATCTGCCATCGCAGAATAGACAAAATGAGTGTGCCCTGACCCTGCGCGTCTCCCATCTTGAATAAACAAGGCAAAATACAGCCGGGCTTGCCCGACCAACCTTTGCCTGCACCCTATTCAAGACGGCATCCGGATCCAACAGCTCGCAGGACGCAAAAGACATGGCTCAAACAGCACCAACCACTCCCGCCCCGTGGCAGGAAATCAAACCAACCGCTCTGCTTGTTCTGGCTGACGGCACAGTGATTGAAGGCCAAGGCATCGGTACCACAGGCTCTGCCGTAGCCGAGGTTTGCTTCAACACCGCCATTACCGGTTATCAGGAAATCCTGACCGACCCATCTTATGCAGGGCAGATTGTTACTTTCACATTCCCTCATATCGGCAATATCGGAACCAACGACGAAGATTCCGAAACCGTAGACATGTCCGCACCATCTGGCGTACGCGGAGCAGTGATCAAGACCGATATAACCGAGCCTTCCAATTATCGCGCAACCCGCCATTTGGATGGTTGGTTAAAACAACGCGGCATCATCGGCATTGCCGATATCGACACCCGGGCGCTAACCGCGTTGATTCGTGAAAAAGGCCTCTCCAATGCCGTGATCGCTCACGCACCGGACGGAAATTTCGACTTAGATGCGTTGAAAGCAGAAGCTGCTGGATGGAATGGTCTGGTTGGTGCAGATCTGGCCAAAGACGTAACCACCAAAAATCAGTTTGGTTGGACAGAAACACCTTGGGTTTGGGATGAAGGCTATGGTGATTTGTCTGATCCTGATTTCCATGTGGTAGCCATTGACTACGGCATCAAGCGTAACATCCTTCGCCTGCTGGCTGATCAGGGTTGCAAATTGACCGTATTGCCCGCGTCCGCGACTGGTGAAGAAATCCTGTCTTACAATCCAGATGGTGTTTTTCTATCCAATGGCCCAGGCGACCCAGCGGCTACCGGCGAATATTCCGTCAAAGCCATTCAAGCTATACTGAAAGCTGACATTCCGCTCTTCGGTATCTGCCTTGGTCACCAAATGCTGGCTTTGGCACTGGGTGCTGACACCAAGAAGATGCATCAGGGCCATCATGGTGCCAATCATCCGGTGAAGGACGAGACAACCGGCAAGGTGGAAATCACCTCCATGAACCATGGCTTTGCGGTCGACGGTGACAGCCTGCCAGAAGGCGTGGAACAGACCCACATTTCCCTGTTTGATCAGACCAACTGTGGTCTGCGTGTCAGTGGCAAGCCGGTCTTCTCAGTTCAGTACCATCCAGAAGCTTCCCCTGGTCCGCAGGACAGCCACTACCTCTTTACCCGCTTCACCAACCTGATGCGTGAAAGAAAAGGCATGGAGCTGGAGGCTGAATAAGCCAGACAGATTCGATGAAACAAATAAAAACCCCGGCAGCATCGCTACCGGGGTTTTCTTATATCCACTTCAAAACAGCAATTATGGGTTGGTCACAGAAAAGGTATCACAACGCCCCGCCTTTCCGCTGTCATATCCAACAGCAAACCATTTCTTGCGTTGAGCAGATGTCCCATGATTGAAGCTTTCCGGCACAACATAGCCTTGAGTACGACGCTGCAGGGCATCATCACCAATCTGAGTAGCGGCATTCAAGGCTTCATCCAGATCTCCCGCCTCAAGCAAACCCTTCTGACCTGTATAATGCGCCCAGACCCCGGCAAAGCAATCAGCTTGCAATTCAACTCGGATCGACATTTGGTTCGCTTCCAGCTTGCTCATTGAGCGACGCTTGCGATTGAATTCAGGCAGAACACCGGTGATATTTTGCACATGATGCCCGACTTCATGAGCAATCACATAGGCTTGCGCGAAATCTCCGGGCGCTTCAAAGCGGGTTTTCAGTTCACGATAGAAGCCGAGATCGATATAAACCTTCTTGTCACCGGGGCAATAAAAAGGCCCGGTTGCAGATGAAGCAAACCCACAAGCAGACTGTACCTGATTGGAAAACAAAACCAGCCTTGGTTCGGGATAACGTTGCCCGGCTTGTTTGAAGATCGCGCCCCAGACATCTTCGGTCTCCGCCAGCACCACTTTGACAAAAGAGGACAATTCATCGGAAGCTCCACTACGCCCACCAGATGGTGCCTGAGTCTGACGCGGAACTTGTGTCTGTTGCTGGGTAATACTGCCACCGCCCCCCATCATGATGGAAAGGATCTCCATGGGATTGACGCCCATCAGCCATAGAACCACCCCACCGATGATCAGAAAGGTCAGGCTCGGCTTTCCTGTCCCACGCCCCCGTCCAATCGGCAAGCGAAACCCACCGCGAGACATAGTCCGGCCGCTTTGCCCACGTTTATCTTCTACATTGTCACTTTCGCGACGCCCACGCCAACGCATATGAGCCCCTATATATTCATCTTAAAAGTCGCAGCTGTAGTATGCTCGGCATACCTTTCCCAATTTGTATCAAGAATACCCACAAGTTCTCATGAAAGCAAAGCAGCTTGCAAACAAAAGAAGGCCCGCACTTGGCGGGCCTTACTTCATTCCGATATGTCAGTCTCATTCGACGACACTCAGTTCGTACTCCGATCGGTCAGTTTAGAACCATGACCGGAAGAAACGCGCTACAACGCAGCGGAAACTCGCAACTTCATGAACGTCACAACGACGACGGACACCAAGGGCTTCCCGACTTGCTACTAGATTGGCCAACATTGCCTTTCTCCTTCATCAAGAGTGGGATCATGCTTCCCTGTTCACCATGGCACCGATTGTGTGCAAATTACACCAAAACGCCCATTGACCATAACAGTCCTCTAGGCTTTAAATAGAGGTGAATAAGCTGCACAGAGTGCACTTATGCTTTCAATATGTGCACTTTGTGCATTTTTGTCAACCAATAAGGCGCACTTTTTGCGCGGTGGCTTAGTATCGTGTCCAAATCAGAAGAAAAACATCAAGAAGATCATATGCCTGCAACCCAGTTCCGTGCATGGCGCAGATCTTTAGGATTGAAGCAAAAAGATGCAGCTGACCTTCTGGGGCTGAAAAAGCGTATGATTCAGTATTATGAAAAGGGCGCCAGAGACGGAAAAACAGTCACGATTCCCAAATCAGTTCGTCTTGCATGTTATGCCATTTCCATTGGCATCAGTGACTATGACGGCAAAAGCCCCCAAAAACTGGATCTCAAAAATCTATCTGACTGACCCGAAAACGTACATTTCCAAGCCACAAAACATAAGCGGAAACAATATATGCATTTCCGCTCTCAGGTTGTGATTGACGCAACCAACAACACTCCAATTCATCTTCATACATTTGTCACAAGCAAGATGCAGGATTCACGGTCAAGCAAACCGGACATGTATTTCTCCGGAATAATCAGAAGACCAGGATCGAGTTTACCATGCTCTCCCATCGGCATATCGCCCGTGACATAAGCTATTCCCGTTCTGCCAAGTCCAAATCCGGCCGTGCCATGATCCGCCTTCTGGAAAATTCCACCGGCCGGTTGCAATTGATCAGACGCGCACAAGGCTATGAACAAGATGTGGCCAAAGGCAGGAATTTTTGGTCGGTCATTGCAGAACGCTATGGCCTGTCCTTGGAACTTATCTCAGGTTCTCTGAATATGATCCCCGAAAGTGGGCCGCTTGTTCTAATAGCCAATCATCCTTATGGTATTCTCGACGGGTTGATGATGGGGCATATTCTCTCCCAGCAACGCGGAGATTTCAGAATATTGGCCCATCAGGTTTTCCGAAAGGCGGAAGATCTGAACAAAATCATTCTACCTATTCGTTTTGATGAAACCAAGGAAGCCGTTCGACAGAATATCGAAGTCCGCAAGACAGCTCTTGATTATCTGGCCAATGATGGTGCCATTGGCATCTTTCCCGGTGGGACAGTCAGCACCAGTGTAGGTCCCTTCACCTTTCCAATGGATCCTACCTGGCGCACATTCACAGCCCGAATGATTACAAAATCCAACGCAATGGTCGTGCCTCTCTTCTTTGATGGTCACACATCAAGGCTGTTTCAGATCGCCAGCCACCTGCATTACACACTGAGAATGGGTCTGCTTTTGAAAGAATTCAAAAAACGTCTCGATACCAAGGTCAGAATCGCCATCGGTAATCCAATTGGAAGAGACATTCTCGATCCATTGGCATCAGACCCAAAAGCATTGATGACTTACTTGAGAGAAGCCACCTATTCCCTCTCTCCCGATCCTCTTGATACGCAAGCTCTTGGATTTGAGTTTGAAAAGCATCACAAGACTTAGATTCAGGTATCACATCAATTCAATCCAACCCATCACCAGTTGATTGAGAAAACGTCCAGGCCAGAGCACTGCAATGGTTCCGGGAATGACCAACGCACCCCAATAGAGGCCCAAAACAGCTTTTCTATGCGCACCGATATGCCCGGCGCGAACATAGCGATAGGCATTCCACAGCATGAAAAGGGTATAGATGGCCAATCCATGTAAAGGCGAAAAATACATCCCCAGCATCATACCGCTCGATAATCCGAATGCTGATAGAGCTGTGACCAGCATCAACATCATCCAAATACGCCCCATCAACCGATGCGCGAACGTTCCTTTTGGAATCCAGAATAGCAAACCACCAAGCAGCAAAGCTCCAAGTGCTGAATACAAGTGCAAACCAACCATCAATTTCCTATATCCCCATTGACGCTTTCGCTCTATTTCTTGGCAAAGGGTCGTCAAATTTCTTTACGTGGGACAAGCGATGCTCATAATGGTGATCTGATTCAAATCCATCTTCGCGAATGAGCCAGCAAATCCGCCAATGACCGTGCCTACTCCCCCAAATCAGGCCTCAGCACCTTTCACGCATCGTGAACAGCAAGATACCAATGACAATGGAAATACGAGTGGCAAGCGCTCTTCCGCAAAAGGCAGCTTGACCAGATTGGCAATTGGATATGCACTAACATCAGCACTTCTCATCTGGACCGGGCCGTTCAGTACCTATGACCTGTTTCCACTTGTGATCCGCATTTTCTATTGGGGATTGATCAATCTCGCAGCCTGGCTTCTAACCGCATCCCTTGCCATCGGGATTGAGCAATTTCTGAAAAAGAAGATGCAACCGCTAACCAAACGCATGGAAGTAACAGGGGCATTTCTGGCTGGCTGCATGAGTGCGACCCCGTTGGCTTTCATCGTGGTCATGGCCAACCGGTTGACCCTGCCTTATTCAACCAATCCGCAAGCCATCAACAGCCTTCCTGATTTCCTGTCGCTCCTGAGCCATATCGCTCCGCTGACCATTTTAATTTCTGTGCTCTACACCTTGTGGCATCACCGCCAGTCATCAGCAGATCAACCAGGACTTGATGAGGCACTGGTCAGCACAACGGATACAGAGCAACCAAAGAGCATCTCCAGCCCCTTCTTTGATCGCTTGCCGAAGCATTTGGGAAGAGATCTGCTCTGGCTCTCAAGCCAGGACCATTATCTGGAAGTTAAAACCACCAAGGGCAAAGAGTTGATTCTCATGCGCCTTGGAGATGCAGTGAAAGAGTTGGAAGATTATGCAGGTGCGCGCATCCATCGTTCGCACTGGGTAGCAGATGCCGCTGTGGAAAGGATCGAGACTCGTGAAGGACGGCTTTTTGTCCACTTGAACGACGAAACCTGCCTGCCAATCAGCCGAACCTACCGTCAGGTGCCAAGTCAACGGAGCTGGTCAAACAGCCGCAAATAGGCAACGATAGGCACGTAATTGTACCAATCCATCATTTCCAGAGTGAAAAGATGGGGTTTGGCGGCAAAAAAATTCGTAAAACCTATGGCGTTACCGACAATATTTCGGTATAGCGATCCAAATCTCATCTGCACACCCGCCCTGTAAACCAGCAGGCCTCCTTGAAGAAGGAGCGCGGTGCCTAGACGTGAGCGCGATAAACGATGCCTAAGCGTACTGATATCCAATCCATCCTGATCATCGGCGCCGGACCAATTATTATTGGTCAGGCCTGCGAATTTGACTATTCCGGCACTCAGGCCTGTAAGGCCCTGAAGGAAGAAGGATACCGAGTTGTCCTTGTCAATTCCAATCCGGCTACCATCATGACCGACCCGGACATGGCGGACGCGACCTATATCGAGCCGATCACCCCGGAAATTGTCGCCAAAATCATCGAGAAAGAGCGTCCGGATGCGCTGCTGCCAACCATGGGTGGCCAGACCGCGCTGAACTGTGCCCTATCTCTCAAGAAGATGGGCACCCTCGACAAATTCAATGTTGAGATGATCGGAGCAACGGCTGAAGCCATCGACAAGGCGGAAGATCGCGAATTGTTCCGTAAGGCAATGGACAAGATCGGTCTCGACACACCAGTCTCCCGTCTGGCGCATAATATCCCGGAAGCTCTGGAAGCTCTGGATGTCGTCGGCCTGCCAGCCATCATTCGCCCATCCTTTACCATGGGCGGCACCGGTGGCGGCGTAGCTTACAACCGCGAAGAATATCTGGAAATCATCGAGCGCGGCCTCGATGCCTCTCCAACTACCGAAGTATTGGTAGAAGAGAGCATCATCGGCTGGAAAGAATATGAGATGGAAGTCGTGCGGGATCGCAACGACAACTGCATCATCATCTGCTCCATCGAGAACCTCGATCCCATGGGCGTGCATACCGGTGACTCCATCACCGTTGCCCCAGCTCTGACCCTGACCGACAAAGAATATCAGATCATGCGCGATGCCTCCTTGGCAGTCCTGCGCGAGATCGGTGTCGAAACCGGCGGCTCCAATGTTCAGTTCTCTGTCAATCCGGCCAATGGCCGTCTGATCGTTATCGAGATGAACCCACGCGTATCCCGCTCTTCTGCTCTGGCATCCAAGGCTACCGGCTTCCCGATTGCCAAGGTCGCAGCCAAACTGGCGGTTGGTTACACACTGGACGAGCTGGCAAACGACATCACCGGTGGTGCAACCCCGGCATCTTTTGAGCCAAGCATCGACTATGTGGTCACCAAGATCCCTCGTTTCGCCTTCGAGAAATTCCCGGGCGCCGAGCCTGTCCTCACCACTGCAATGAAGTCCGTAGGTGAAGTGATGGCCATCGGCCGTACCTTCCAGGAATCACTGCAGAAGGCCCTCCGTGGTCTGGAAACCGGTCTGACCGGTATGAATGAGGTTGAAATCGAAGGCCTTGGTCAGGGCGATGACAAGAACGCCATTCGCGCTGCTCTTGCCAAAGCCACACCGGATCGTTTGTTGAAAGCTGCTCAAGCTCTGCGCCTTGGTGTCAGCCATGAGCAGATCTTCGACAGCTGCAAGTTTGATCCATGGTTCCTGGAACAAATCCAGGGCATCGTTGACATGGAAGAGCGCGTTCGCGCTCATGGCCTGCCACAAGACGCTGACAATCTGCGCAAGCTGAAAAGCATGGGCTTCTCTGATGATCGTCTTGCCGAGCTGGCAGGCATCAAGACCATGGATGTCGTACGCAAGCGTCAGGAACTGGATGTTCGCCCTGTCTATAAGCGCATTGATACTTGTGCAGCAGAGTTTGCATCTCCGACCGCTTATATGTATTCCACCTACGAGATGCCATTCAACGGCGAACTGGTTTGCGAAGCTCAAGTCTCCGATCGCAAGAAAGTTGCCATCCTTGGCGGTGGTCCAAACCGCATCGGTCAGGGCATCGAGTTCGATTATTGCTGCTGTCACGCCTGCTTCGCCATGGCTGATGCTGGTTATGAGACCATCATGATCAACTGTAACCCGGAAACGGTTTCCACTGATTATGACACCTCTGATCGTCTCTATTTCGAGCCTCTGACAGCCGAAGATGTCATCGAGATCCTGCAAAAAGAGCAGACAAATGGCGCTTTGGAAGGTGTGATCGTGCAATTCGGCGGCCAAACCCCGCTGAAACTGGCTCAGGCTCTTCAAAATGCCAACATTCCGATCCTCGGCACCTCTCCAGACGCTATCGATCTGGCAGAAGACCGTGATCGCTTCCAGAAACTGCTCTACAAACTGGATCTGAAACAGCCGAACAACGGCATCGCTTACTCCATTGAGCAGGCACGCATCGTAGCCGAGCAGATCGGTTTCCCGGTTGTTGTGCGCCCATCTTATGTGTTGGGTGGCCGCGCCATGGAAATCGTCCGCACTCCAGAAGCGTTCGAGAAATATATTCAGATGACACTGGCCGAGTTGGTACCACCAGATATCCGCCTGAAATATCCAAACGACAAGACCGGTCAGATCAACGCTGTACTGGCACAGAACGCTCTGCTGTTCGATAGCTACCTGTCTGGAGCTATCGAGGTGGATGTTGACTGTCTGTGCGACGGTGATGAAGTGGTTGTCTGCGGTATCATGCAGCATATCGAAGAAGCTGGCATTCACTCCGGTGACTCTGCCTGTTCCCTGCCGCCATATTCCCTGTCTGATGAAATTCAGGAAGAATTGGCCCGTCAGACCCGTGAAATGGCTCTGGCCCTCAATGTCGGCGGCCTGATGAATGTGCAATATGCGGTAAAAGATGGCGAAATCTACGTCATCGAAGTGAACCCTCGTGCATCTCGTACAGTTCCATTCGTGGCTAAAACCGTTGGCTCTCCGATTGCCAAGATTGCATCTCGTGTCATGACCGGCGAAAAGCTCTCCGGTTTCGAGATCAATCAGGCAAAGACAGATCACATCGCAGTCAAGGAAGCAGTCTTCCCCTTCGCTCGTTTCCAGGGCGTCGATACTCTACTTGGGCCAGAAATGCGCTCAACCGGTGAGGTCATGGGACTGGACAAGGATTTCGCAATTGCCTTTGCCAAATCCCAGCTCGGCGCTGGCGTCAAGGTTCCGACTGATGGCACAGCTTTCGTATCCGTCAAGGAAGACGACAAGCCTCGGGTTCTCTCCGCAGTCCGCCGCCTTAAAAATGCCGGTTTCCGCATTATTGCTACGGGCGGAACGCAGCGTTATCTGACTGAGAATGGTATCGAGTGCGAGAAAATCAACAAGATGCTGGAGGGCCGTCCACACATCGTCGATGCAATCAAAAACGGTGAAGTGCAATTGGTTTTCAACACCACCAAGGGGGCAAAAGCCCTCTCGGACAGCCGTGATTTGCGCCGCGCTGCACTTTTGAATAAAGTGCCCTATTACACAACTGTCGCTGGAGCGGAAGCCGCAGCGCAGGGCATTGAGGCCTATAGCAAGGGGAATATTGAAGTCCAACCACTTCAAGACTATTTCTCTTCCAAATAAGCTTGGCCAAAATTGCGGTCCAATTCGATTGCGTTTCGGAGATTCCTTCTCCGGAACGCTAAACTTTTTATAGGGCAGGCTGACTGCCCGCTATGACTCAGGAGGCACTCCGAGGCTATGGAAAAAATCCCAATGACCCCGGCAGGGCATGAAGCTCTGGCAGCTGAACTGAAAAAACGTAGCGCTGAAGAGCGCCCTCGCATCATCGCCGCCATCTCGGAAGCCCGCGCCCATGGCGATTTGTCCGAGAATGCTGAATATCATGCAGCGAAAGAGCAGCAGAGCCTGAATGAAGGTCGTATTGCAGAGCTGGAAGACAAGCTTTCCCGCGCAGAAGTAATCGATGTGGCCAAAATGTCTGGCTCCAAGGTCAAATTCGGCGCCACCGTCACCATTGTTGACGAAGACACAGATGAAGAAAAAACCTACCAGATCGTTGGCGATATGGAAGCTGACATCGCACAAGGCAAGATCTCTCTCTCCTCCCCTATCGCTCGCGCCCTGATCGGAAAGGAAGAAGAGGACAGTGTCGAGGTAGCAGCCCCTGGCGGCGCGCGTTCCTACGAGATCCTCGCGGTCAAGTATGTCTGACCTCACATTGAGGCAAGAGACGCAAAAAGCGCGCTCCCAATGGGAGACGCGCTTTTTTTGATGCCTGATAGGCAACACTCAATGCTCTCAAAGAGCATCGAGCATTTATTCATCTATCTCAATTGGAACATTGGGATAGTCTTTCGACTGGCGAATGGTCAGAGATGTACGGACACTATCCACATTGGGTGCAGATGTCAGTTCATTGATGACGAAAGACTGAAACGCCTGAAGATCGCTGGCTACGCATCTCAGGACGAAATCAATATCACCGGACAGCATGAAACACTCACGTACCTGTGGCCAGGAACGAACCAATTCTTCAAAAGCCACCAAGTCGGCCTCAGCCTGACTGTGCAGTCCAACAAGAGCAATCGCGGTCACGTCAAAGCCAACCTGCTTTTCATCCACAATCGCACGATAGCCTTTGATAATGCCCGCTTCTTCCAATGCACGAACACGACGCAAACAAGGAGGAGCCGAAATCCCCACTCGTTTGGCCAATTCTACATTGGTAATCCGTCCATCATCCTGCAACTCTTTGAGGATTTTCCAGTCAATCGGATCAAGTCTCGCTTTCAAAGCAGCCTCGTTTCTTGTTAATGGTCATTGGATCGGCCTATCCCGGTCCGTTATCTTGCCCTTTTAAGACACAAAGAGAAAGATATGACATATTTTTGTTCGCATTTGAGAAACAGATTATCATTCTAGAGCATGATTCGTAAAACCGCCACAGCAAGGAGTTGGTCTTATTACCCAAGCTGAGCAAAAAATCTGGATCTTGAGCGACGGCAAGCCCGGTGATGAAAATCAGTGCCTGGGCGTGGCCGAACGACTAGGCGGACAGATCGAAATACGTCATGTTGCACCTGGACGCCCCTGGGTCTGGGCTATGCCATGGGGGCCTATAGCACCGTCTGACAGACCAAACCAGCCAAAATCACCGATTGCCGGGCCTTATCCCGACATTGCGATTGCATCTGGCAGACGAACAGTTGCTTACCTTCGGGCTCTAAAGACAGCATCTCCCGATACGGTCACACTATTTTTGAAAGATCCGCGCTGCAACAATACAGGTGCTGATCTGATTTGGGTCCCATTCCACGACAAAAGGCGCGGTAACAACGTGATGGTAACACTCACCGGACCGCATCGCATCACCCCGGAAGTATTAACTCACGCGCAAAAGAGCGGTCCACAAGCCATCCATCATCTACCCGGACCTCGTGTCGCTCTGGTCCTTGGTGGCGATACCAAGAACGAGAAGTTTGGTCAGGCAGCAGCAAAACGGCTCGCCCATTATCTGGACCATCAACTTCCGTCCAACATGTCGGTGATGGTCACGCCTTCTCGAAGAACCCCCCCCTATCTTCTCAATCAGGTGACAAAGGCCCTGCGTGGCCGGACGCACTGGATCTGGGATGGCAAAGGTGACAACCCCTATTTATCCATGCTGTCTCTGGCGGACACCATAATCGTTACCGCAGATTCTCACTCCATGCTCTCCGATGTTCTGGCAACACCCGCTCCGGTCTATATTTTCGAACCGGATGCCTATCCCGAGAAGCTTAAAATCACAATCACACAGCTTTTACGTCAACCTCTTGTGCATCTGCTCGATTCCCCCCTTGAAACTGGCTCCAGAGCCCCCATAGATTCAACAGAACTCATTGCAGATGAACTGCGCCGACTGATCATCGACAAAAAAGGCTGAGACCATCCCAGACTTGACCTTCGGCGACAGACCACAACCAGAAAGACGCACAGCACAATGCATAGCAAAGTATTGATCATCGGCTCCGGTCCCGCCGGATACACTGCCGCCATCTACGCAGCCCGAGCCATGTTGGAACCAACCCTCGTTTCCGGCATGCAGGAAGGTGGTCAGCTAACCATCACCACCGAGGTTGAAAATTACCCCGGCTTTGCAGAAGAGATTCAGGGTCCATGGCTGATGGAACAGATGAAGGCACAGGCAGCCAATGTCGGAACCAAAATGGTCACCGATCACATTGTCGATGTTGATCTGTCTTCCCGACCTTTCAAAGCAAAAGGTGATTCCGGCACTGAATATACTGCTGATGCAGTGGTCATCGCCACCGGTGCCCAAGCACGCTGGCTGGGTCTGGAATCAGAAGAAAAATTCAAAGGCTTTGGTGTCTCTGCTTGTGCGACTTGCGACGGCTTCTTCTATCGTGGCAAGGAAGTTCTGGTCATTGGTGGTGGTAACACAGCAGTGGAAGAGGCAATCTACCTCACTCACCATGCTGACAAGGTCACCATCGTACATCGTCGTGACGAGTTCCGCGCCGAACGCATCCTGATTGAGCGTCTGAAGAAAAACCCGAAGATCGAAATCATCTGGGATAGCGTTCTGGATGAAGTTCTGGGCAAGGAAGGCTTCCCACCAAGCGTCACAGGTGCCCGTATCAAGAATGTCAAAACCGGTGAAACCAAAGATATGGATATCGATGGAATTTTCGTCGCGATCGGCCATGCCCCTGCCGTTGAACTCTTCAAAGACAAGTTGAAAATGCAGGATAATGGCTATATCTGGACTGCACCAGATTCCACGGCTACATCCATTCCCGGCGTCTATGCCGCAGGCGATGTGACCGACGACATCTATCGTCAGGCGGTAACAGCTGCCGGCATGGGCTGCATGGCAGCACTGGAAGCAGAGCGTTTCCTCGCCGAGCAGGAAGATTGAAGATCATGAAATGAGATGGGGAAAATGACAATTGATTTTCCCCATCATGATTGCTCATCTTACGTTGGTCAAACATTTGGCTATACTTTCGTATAAAGTCGCCCAAAGAGTATAACCACCTTATACAGCCCAACCGGGAGGAACCAATGGATTGGGACAAGCTTCGTATATTCCATGCAGCAGCTGATGCAGGCAGTTTCACCCATGCAGGTGACAAATTGCATATGAGCCAATCCGCCATTTCTCGCCAGGTCAGTGCACTGGAGTTCGATCTTGGTGTCACACTCTTTCATCGCCATGCGCGTGGTCTGATCCTGACCGAACAAGGAGAACTTCTTTACCGAACGGCTCATGACGTCTTGATGAAGCTGGAGACAGTCAAAACTCATCTGACTGATTCCAAGGAGAAGCCAACGGGCGAGCTGCGTGTCACCACAACTGTTGGCCTGGGCTCGGCATGGCTCACACAGCATTTACCGGAATTCATGGATCTGTATCCCGATCTATCGCTCAATCTATTGCTGGAAAATGAAGATCTCGACCTTGGCATGCGCGAGGCAGATGTCGCCATTCGCTTGCATCAACCAACACAGCCTGATTTGATCCAACGAAAGCTCTTCACAGTACACTTTCACGTCTTTGCGCACCCGAGCTATCTGAAACAGAATGGTCACCCCCAAACATTGGAAGAGTTGGAAGGTCATCGCCTTATTGCCTTTGGCGACAATGCCCCAAACTACCTAAAGGATATGAACTGGCTGGAACGTGCCGGTATGCCGGGCAGCAAAAAACGAAAAGTCGATTTGAAGGTGAATAACATTCTCGCCATTCGTAGCGCAGTCATGCGAGGTGCTGGAATTGCCATGTTGCCTGACTATGTTGTCCACCCTCGTGATAATCTCGTTCAACTACTGACCGAGCATGACATGCCAAGCTTCCAAACCTATTTTGTCTATGCTTCCGAGATGAAAAACTCCATGCGCATCAATGCATTGCGCGATTTTCTCCTCTCCAAGGCAGCCAGCTGGCATTATTGACTGGCCTCAATAGATAACCAGACAAAAAAGACCGGGCATGACCCGGTCTTTTTGACTCTGCGTATAATATTTTACCCGACCATTATATCTGAAATCACCTAACATTAAAGCCATGCGTTTTTTGCATGGCTGCTTTGCAGATTAACGTCTTGTAAATCTATCGGCAAAGGCGCATATACGTCTCAGCTGATGGCAACGACGTCACTTCCTCCTCCCAGTGATGTCAGTTGTAGCCAGCTGTTCCCCTCTGGAAGGTGATTGCTCCGTGCTTTGCACGGAATTGACTTTAAGCCGGACTTTTTAGTCCGGCTTTTTTTTGTCCAGATTTCCAATCTGACAAATCACCTTGCAAGCCAGCCACACCCGTCACCTCAATGGCGGTTGATGCTGTAGATTTTCATTTTCCGATAGAGTGTATTGCGCGATAGACCAAGAGAACGAGCCGCTTTGCTGACATTCCACTTGGCACACCTCAAATGCGATAGAATGGTCTCATACTCTGTCTTTTGCAGGTTGCTTTGCAAACCAGAACCAAGCTCTTGGCTGATCGTATGCTCAGACACAAAATCATCACCCATGCTTGGAGGCCGGAGAACCGCGCCCATCGGTCCCATCTGCAAATGCTCTGGTCGAATCGGTTCTTCATCCGCAAGAATAATGGCCGTTTTCAGCACATGTTTCAGCTGACGGATATTACCCGGCCATGTGGAATTTCTAAGCATCTGTACTGCATCAGGATCAAAATCTGTTTCATTCTCCAATTGCCGCCCTTCACTCAACTTGGAAACAAGACCGGCCAGATCTTCACGCTCGCGAAGAGCGGGCAACGAGACAGTGAATCCACAAAGCCGAAAATAAAGATCTTCACGGAACTTGCCCTGAGCACAGAGTTCCTTAAGCGATTGATGAGTAGCAGCAATAAGACGGATATCCAGATCAATCCCTTCGCTGCTTCCCAATGGCATCACCTTACGCTGTTCCAAGACCTGTAGCAGGCGGGTCTGGGCAGAAAGAGGCATATCGCCAATTTCATCCAGCATCAAAGTACCTCCGTTCGCCGCCAGAATTTGCCCTTTGAAACCTTTTTCCTGTGCTCCGGTGAAAGCTCCCGCCTTATAGCCGAACAATTCCCCTTCAATCAGATTTTCCGGTAATGCTCCGCAATTCACCGCAACAAATGGGTGCTCAAAACGACTGCTTGCCTCATGCAATGCCCGTGAAAAACTGTCCTTGCCAACACCAGTCTCACCCGTCACCAATAGCGGCACATCATGTTCAAACAATTTAAGCGCATTCTTCGCCAGGACCTGCAATGACGGATCGGAACCTGTTATCTGGTTGAGAGCGGATTGTCTGACATTTACAGAGTCATCAGAAATCCGAGAAACTGGTCTTGCTACAGGGTCCAAAGCACGCCTTACAGGCTTGGCCGAACCGTTGGAACGAAATGCAAGACCGGAATGCTTTGACAGACTTGCTGGTTCCACCAAACGCGCATGTAGATTGCGCTCCAGCTGGTTATTGCCGCCTGCCAACCATAATTCCTGCGCCTGTCTCCCGGATTGCGAAAGGCTCTCGGCCAGTTTGTCCGCCTTCATGGCAAAGAGATCTTCCACGCCAATAGAGATCAGCTCTCCACGATCATTCGCTCCTAAATGCGACAGCGCCATTTCATCAACCCCGACAATTCGGCCATTATGATCCAACGCCAATAGACCCTCTTCAAGCAAACCCACACGATCTGCATCCTGATGAAAACGCAAAATCCATTGATCGGAAAAATGATCCTGAAAATTGCGGCGTGAAATCAGGCGCGCGGACATTTCCAGCAAAGCTCTTGTATGAGCCAAAATATCCAGATCATCCTTGCGGCCAATCGAAGAGACATCGAACAAGGCCAAGACCTCCCCCTCAACATCCAGTATGGGCGCACCTGTACATGTCAAAGCAGCATGATTGCGATAGAAATGCTGGTCACGATAAATGGTAACTGACTTTTTCTCGGTAATGGCTGTTCCAATACCGTTGGTCCCTTCCCTATCCTCACTCCAATCCGCCCCACGACGCAGACCGGATTGGCGAAACAAGGCTTCCAGATCTGATTGAACAGAGAAATCAATAATTGTACCGCTATTATCGGTCAGGATGACCGCATGGCCGGAACCAACGATATTTTGGAAAATATGTTGCACCTGAGAACGACAAGCAGCAAAAAGTGGTCCCAGACTTTCTATGGAATCGCGCACACGCTCGCGCCGAACAACGGTCTCGCGCTGCTCATGCTCTTTCTCCAGACCATGCTCATTCCGGCACCGTTCCCAAGACGACAAAATCATGGATCGGTCCCGTTGCAATAGCCCCGAGCGCTGTCTGCTCATCAATGCCAAATTTTCCTCCCGGAACCACTCAAAAATGTCGCCCGATTTGTCGAGTTCGTTCATTTATCAATGGTCACCGATGAACACTAACACCGAAACAGTTATGCGACAAACCGCACAAAATCGGTTTCCTGTCACTGTTACGCATCGCCTGAGTGACAAATGGCGCAATGTGTAACGCAGGTGTGACAGTTTCTCTCATGGTCATTTACACAAATTCAAGGACTTACAAGTTGGCACGCTTCTTCCATAGCAAGGTTTGAACTTTTTTTCGCAATGACAGTTTTCTGGGAGGAAAATTATGAATATTGTCACGCCAAACAACAAAAGTGCTGCTCTGGACACATCTCATCTCGGTGTCGACTTTCCCTTCAAGGCCAAATACGGCAACTTCATCAATGGGGAATTCGTAGAGCCAAAATCCGGCCAATATTTCGCCAACCCAACTCCAATAACCGGCGAAATCCTCTGTGAAGTTGCCCGCTCCAACGCAGATGACATTGAGGCCGCTCTGGACGCAGCCCATGCTGCTTTCCCTGCCTGGGGCAAAAGCTCCATCACTGATCGTTCGAACATGCTCTTGAAAATCGCCGACATCATGGAGCAGAACACCCAGCTTCTGGCTGTGGCAGAAACCCTTGATAACGGCAAACCAATCCGCGAGTCTATCGCGGCTGATCTGGCACTGGCCGTTGATCATTTCCGCTATTTTGCAGGCGTTATTCGTGCCGAAGAAGGCAGCATTGGCGAAATTGACGCCAACACTTATGCCTATCACATCAACGAGCCTCTGGGCGTGGTTGGACAGATCATCCCATGGAACTTCCCGCTATTGATGGCAACATGGAAGGTCGCTCCCGCCCTCGCCGCAGGCAACTGCATCGTGCTGAAACCAGCAGAACAAACCCCGGCTTCCATCATGGTTCTGATGGAGCTGATCGCTGATGTGCTGCCAGCAGGTGTCCTGAACGTCGTCAACGGCTTTGGCCTGGAGGCTGGCAAGCCTCTGGCTTCTTCCAGCCGCATCGCCAAAATCGCCTTCACCGGCGAGACCACGACCGGTCGCCTGATCATGCAATACGCATCCCAGAACATTATTCCGGTCACATTGGAATTGGGTGGCAAGAGCCCGAATATCTTCTTCGCCGATATTATGGAACAGGATGATGCCTACTTTGACAAATGCCTCGAAGGCTTTGCCATGTTCGCTCTCAATCAGGGCGAGGTCTGCACCTGTCCAAGTCGTGTTCTGGTGCAGGAAAGCATTGCCGACGCCTTTATCGAGAAAGCAGTTGCCCGCACCAAGGCAGTCAAACAGGGCAATCCGCTGTCCATGGACACCATGATCGGTGCCCAAGCATCTGTCGAACAGATGGAAAAGATCACATCTTATCTGGAACTCGGCAAACAGGAAGGCGCAGAGGTGCTGACTGGTGGCAATGCTGCCAAGATGAGCGAAGGTTTGGAGAACGGCAACTTCATCGAGCCGACCATCTTCAAAGGTCACAACAAGATGCGTGTCTTCCAGGAAGAAATCTTTGGCCCTGTCGTCTCGGTCACCACCTTCAAGGATGAAGCAGAAGCCTTGGAAATAGCCAATGACACACTCTATGGCCTTGGCGCTGGCCTCTGGACCCGCAACGGCACCCGTGCCTTCCGTATGGGCCGTGAAATTCAGGCAGGCCGTGTATGGACCAATTGCTATCACGCTTACCCGGCACATGCTGCCTTTGGTGGCTACAAACAGTCCGGCATTGGTCGTGAAAACCACAAGATGATGCTCAACCATTATCGCCAGACCAAGAACCTGCTGGTCTCCTACGATGACAATGCACTGGGCTTCTTCTGATCGTCCCCACACCATCAGAAACCCAGATGCAATACGGCCGGACATCCCTCCTTGATGCCCGGTCGTTTGACAACCAGAACAAGGAGCCAGCCAATCATGTCCGAAAAAGCCCCCATCCCTACGGTCGAAGCCACTGAAAGTGCCTTGAAGCTGATCAGCATCATTAAGGAGAAATACGGCCCGGAATTGATCTTCCATCAGTCCGGTGGTTGCTGCGATGGCAGTGCACCCATGTGCTTTGAAAAGTCCGATTTCATCATCGGTAACAGCGATATGTTGCTGGGAGACCTGGCAGGTGTGCCATTCTACATCAACCAAGATCAGGGCGAGCGCTGGGGTCATACTCATCTGATCATCGATGCCATACCGGGCAATGGCGGTATGTTCTCACTCGATAACGGCACCGGTCAGCGTTTTCTGACCCGCTCGGAAGTATGTGCCCTGCCACAGCGCTGACAGGGCACATACTTACCAGTTAGCGATAGAGTACGGTTTTAGGCAGATCCAAATCTTTATAGAGATGAGCGACCTGCTCACCATATCCGTTGAAGATCTTGGTCGGAATACGGTCACCGGTCCCCAGGACCCGCTCGGTCGCTTGAGACCAGCGCGGATGATCCACTTCCGGGTTCACATTTGCCCAGAAGCCATATTCCCGTGCTGCCAGCTTCTCCCAGAAACTGACAGGTTGTTTGTCGGTAAAGGTGAAACGCACAATCGACTTGATGGATTTGAAGCCATATTTCCACGGCAGCGCCAAACGAAGTGGAGCACCAAACTGTTTGGCCGCAGGCTTGCCATAAGCACCTGTTACAAGGAATGCCAGATCATTGGAAGCTTCTTCCATGGTAACCCCTTCCACATAAGGCCATGGATACCAGGTCTGCTTCTGCCCCGTTGCAACAGATGGGTCCTGAAATGTTTCCATACGGATATATTTCGCGCCGGACAGAGGCTTGGCTTTGGCGATCAGATCCTTGAAGGCAAATCCGGTCCAGGGAATGGTCATGGACCAAGCCTCCACACAGCGATGGCGATAAAGACGCTCTTCGAGTTGCATGGAACGGATCAGGGCATCAATATCCAGTTCCATCTCCTTTTCCACCATGCCATCAATCTTCACGGTCCATGGACGAATATTCAAGGCCTGTGCCGCTTTGGAGATTTGCTTGTGTGAACCAAACTCATAGAAATTATTATAGGTCGAATTGACAGTCTCATCCGTCAGAGCCTGCTCGATCTGATAAGCATCATTGCGCTTTGCAGGATAAAGATCCATCGTTGGGTCAACAAAATCGGAAGTGCTGGCAGATTGACTGATTACAGCATCTGAACCATCGCTACTTTGATCGCTACAACCAGCAAGGGTCAGCGCAGCTCCACCGATCATCAGGCTGGAATTGGTCATAAACTTTCGCCGGTTCAGATAAATTCCTTCATCTGTCGCAGCCCTCTCAGGCAAAATCCAGGAAGGCAGGCGCTTGATCAACATGAAAACCTCCAGTTCAAATTCTGTCGCCAGACTACCCACAGCCCCAAACACAAGCAATTCAAGTTCTTGTGTGACATCTGTGAGATATGCTCTCGATTCTTCCACGCTGCCATCGGCAACAAAAAAGGGGCCGCAAACGGCCCCGTTCTCACCATCATATTTTAACCAACAGTCACTGCGCCGCTTGCTTGGCAGCCAGAACCATATCAGCCTGACGACCAGTCAATTCCTGCATATGATCAAAACTGGCTTCAAAGCTCGCAACACCTGCTGAAATGGAGCGCAACTCAATGATCAAATCACTGATCTCGGATTGCGGCATCAAGCTCTCCACTTGATCCCAACCAGGCCAACCAGGTCGGGCATCATAGCCCATAAGCTGACCACGGCGACCTGCCACAATGGTATTGACCTTGGCAGTCACATCATTTGGCACCGAGATCTTCACATTCATGATTGGCTCTAGCAGAACCGGGCTGCAATCGGGCAGTCCTTCACGCATGGCAAGGCTACCTGCAGAACGGAATGCCTGATCAGAGCTATCAACGTTGTGATATGACCCATCTGACAGATTAACGGCAACGTCCACCACTTCAAAGCCCATTGGACCCTTGGCCAATGCATCCTTGATGCCATTCTCTACAGAGCTGAAATATTGCTTTGGCACTGCACCGCCCGTGATGGATTCAGAGAAAGCAAATCCTTCACCACGGCTCAGAGGTTTGATGTCCAGCAATACATCTCCAAACTGACCGTGGCCACCAGATTGTTTCTTATGACGACCACGTACTTCTGTGGGTTTTCGAATCGTCTCCTTATAAGGAACAGATGGCTTATGATGCTCAATATTGATGTTATATTTGCCTTCCAGTCGCTCAACCGCAACACGCAGATGCATCTCGCCCTGACCGTGAAGCAAGGTCTCACCACTATCCTGATTTTGCGCGATACGCAGAGATGGATCCTCTTCAACCAGCTTTTGTAGTGTTGCATAGAGCTTCACTTCATCACGATGCTCTTTGGGTTTGATGGCCATGGAATAGACAGGCGCAGGCAACTCAAGCATCTCAAGAGGATCAATTCCATCTTTCTCGGTTGAGAGGGTCATACCGGTATGTGCGCCTTCCAGTTTACCAAGCGCAATAACCTGCCCTGCCCTCGCCACATTGTCCTTGATGGTTTTCTGACCCTGTACATGGAACAGCCCGGACACACGACCAACTTCCTTGCCGCCTTCACCATAAAAGACGCTTCCATCTTTCAGCGAGCCTTTCAGAACCCTCGAGATGGAAAGCTTGCCACCATGAGGTGTATGAATACTCTTCATCACCTGCACGATGGCTTCATCCTTGGCATTCTCATCAATACCAAGACGTTTGGTGGTGGTTGCAACACCAGGCCCTTCATGACGTAGAGCCTTCATCAAACGTTGAATACCATTCTCGGTCTCAGCAGAGCCAATCAGCATCGGCACAATCTGCCCCTGGCGCATTTCTTCAATCAGATCATCAAAAACCTGATCTTGTGGCGGCTCCATATCTTCCAGCAGGTGCTCCATCAGAACATCATCATGATCAGACAGGGTTTCCAACATATTGTAACGGGCTTCCAATTCACGCGCGTGGTCACTGTCGGACATTTCAATCATCTCACTGGGCGCATGCTCGCGATAGATGAAAGCGCGCTCCAAAGCGAGATCAATAAAACCAATGGCAATATCGTTTTTCCAAATCGGGATCTGGCGCAGCACAAGTGGTGTGGAGCTGGCCCGTTGCAGCACTTCCAGCATCTCGCGAACCCGGCGGGTACATTTGTCAATTTTATTGAGGAACAGGATGCGCGGAATATTGCGCTCTTCCAAAGTCTTCAGGATCAATTGCAGGGCTGGCAATTTCTTCTCATCAGGCTCACAAACCACCACGGCAATATCAGCAGCAGACAAAGCGGGTTGGCTCTCGAACTGGAACTCCACCGAACCCGGACAATCAATGAAAGTATAAGTATCACCTAAAAAATCCGCCTCGGCGATATTTGCCTCGACGGACATATGATGAGCACGAGCTTCGTCGGATCCATCACCGACAGAACCACCGCTATCAACCGAACCAAATTTATTGATGGTTCCGGTTCGCGCCAGCAATGCTTCCAGGAGAGTTGTTTTACCACTACCAAAGGGCCCGACGATTGCTACGCATCGTGGACCCTCGACTCTTTTGCCATTTTGTCCCATGACCTATCTCCTTTTGCTCCTGCCCTCACGGCCAGCCAGAAACCAACCCATTCGGCATTTTTGTTTTCGTTATGTTCACATAATTTCCATCCGCATTTTATCCTCAAATGCCCAAAACCATCCAAGAAGAAACACGAGATGAAATGGCGATTGGATGCCCTGAAACCAACTTTAACGAAAAAAGTCCCGGATACCTAATCCCATCGCCGGAAACGATAAAAACAGCTTAGCGCAAAAGCGTTCGTACCAATTGATCAATCGCAAAATTTGGCAAATATCACATCTTTGGTCACTGGAAAATACCGATCAACCAGCCCAAACAAAACGAGCCGATCCATCAGACCGGCCCGCTCATCAGTCAGTCATATTGATCGAGCTTATTTCAATGCTGCACAGAAGCGCTTGATGCGGGCACAAGCCTCGGTCAGAGCTTCTGTGGAGGTCGCATAGGAAATACGGAAGTAAGGGGCCAGACCAAAGGCAGAGCCCTGAACCACGGCAACACCTTCGCCTTCAAGCAGCTCGGTGACGAAATCCTCATCAGTTTCTATCACTTTGCCGGATGGTGCTGTTTTACCGATGGTACCAGCACAAGACGGATAGACATAGAAGGCACCTTCCGGCGTCGGACAAGTCAGGCCTTCACATTCGTTCAGCTTCTCAACCACCATATCACGACGTGCCTTGAAGACAGCACCACGCTCAGAGATGAAATCCTGGGGACCATTCAACGCTTCAACAGACGCCCATTGTGAAATGGAGGTCGGGTTGGAAGTGGACTGGGACTGAATCTTGCGCATGGCCGCGATCAGTTCCACAGGACCAGCCGCATAGCCAATCCGCCAGCCGGTCATCGCATAGGCTTTGGAAACACCGTTCATGGTCAGGGTACGATCCTTGAGAGATGGTTCCACCTGTGCTGGGGTCACAAACTCAAAATCGTCATAGACAAGATGCTCATACATGTCATCGGACAAGATCCAGATATCAGGATACTTGACCAGAACATCAGTCAGCGCTTTCAGCTCATCGCGAGTATAAGCCGCACCAGACGGATTGGAGGGAGAGTTGAACATCACCCATTTGGTTTTCTCAGTAATGGCAGCTTCCAGCTGTTCCGGCTGAAGTTTGAAGCCATTCTCCAGAGTTGCTTCCACCGATACCGGTGTACCCCCAGCCAGTAGAACGATATCAGGATAGGACACCCAATATGGCGCGGGAATGATCACTTCATCGCCAGGATTGATGGTTGCCATCATTGCGTTATAGATAATCGGCTTACCGCCCGGCGCCACGAAACACTGGGCAGGCTCGTAATCCAGACCATTCTCGCGCTTGAACTTGGCAGCAATCGCAGTCTTCAGCTCAGGAATACCGTCAACAGCTGTGTATTTAGTCTCTCCACGAGTAATCGCGTCAATACCGGCTTGCTTGATATTTTCCGGAGTATCGAAATCAGGTTCCCCTGCCCCCAGACCGATGACATCACGACCAGCGGCCTTGAGTTCACGTGCCTTGTTTGTCACTGCGATGGTCGCAGAAGGTTTTACACGCGAAAGCTGCTCGGCGATAAAGCTCATGGAGCCCTCCAACATTTGTTTGGAAAAGAAAAAGACGTGAAAGCCAAGTCAGCAAAACTACCCAGCTTTCCGACGCCCGCACCCTAGTGCACAAAGTGCGGAAATTCAAGGCGCGTGACAGGTTCAACCCGGCTTTTTTGGCCAATATTGAGTGCAGACGTGTCTCATGCACAAAAGCTGCGAAACAAATGTATGCAACCGTAGGATTTAGTAGCCAATCCGGATCTAATCCATATGACCTAATCACAAACACCTGTGACTTTATGACCAAATTTTAATATTCGAACTTATGAATGTCAGGATCTATAATTATCCATGGACCGGGGCGTATCTGGAGCCCTTTCAAAAAACCAGAAAGCTCAAAAGATACGAGATATCAATCAGATATCGCGCAACTCTGCTGAGACCAGTCGGGGAGTTGTTTTGCTATCCCATTTGCATCCGTTCGGAGGACCCAATGGCGGACACTGCAAAACGGGTGAAAAAGCGCTTCGTATCTGCATATCTAGCAGTAGTACTGGCCCTTTACACCCTAGCCCCATTAGGGGTGACAGTTGCGTGGACCGGCGCTCATGCCGCCCAGTCTTCAGCACAATCATCGCAACCGGCACAGACAAGCCAATTGCAACTATCTGGCAAGAAGCCAGGTGGCACCGCTGACCATAGCAAATTTGAAATCCTGCAACAGGAGTTCAAGTCTGGTCCGGAAGTCACCAATGCTTGCCTCAGCTGCCATACTGAAGCAGCAGATCAGATCCACGATTCCATTCACTGGAAATGGGAATATACCAATCCCACCACCGGCCAGACCCTTGGCAAGAAAAGCGTCATCAATGCTTTTTGCGGCAATGTGGCATCCAATGAGCCACGCTGCACCTCTTGCCATGCAGGCTATGGTTGGACCGATGTGCGCAAACCACCACCAAGCGAACCTGAAGCCGTTGACTGTTTGGTCTGCCACGCTGAAACCGCAAAATATTCCAAATTCCCGACCAAGGCAGGCCATCCACTGTATGAACCCGCTCCTTGGAAAGGCAAAATCAAGCAACCGCCCAATCTCTCCAAGGCTGCCATGTCCGTGCGCAATCCGCAGCGCGAGAATTGCGGCTCCTGTCACTATTATGGTGGTGGTGGCGATGCGGTAAAGCATGGCGATCTGGACAGCTCGTTGAACCATCCTGGCAAGGAACTGGATGTTCATATGCAGGAAGACGGATTGAACATGGCCTGTACGGCCTGTCACTCCGGCTCCGGTCACCAATGGCCAGGCTCCCGCTATGGCAGCTCTGCTGAGAGCAATGTCGAAAAAGGCAAGGATGCCAAGAAAGCGCCAACTGCCAAGATGGCCAAGATGGGACATATGGCGGAGACTGCTTCTTGCGAAAGCTGTCATTCAGACAAACCCCATCCGGGCAACAATCTCAAAGCCATCAAGCTGAACAACCACACCGACACAATTGCTTGTCAAACCTGCCATATCCCGGAATTTGCCCGTGGTGGCGTTGCCACCAAGACCAAATGGGATTGGTCAACCGCTGGCAAGTTGAAGGATGGCAAGCCATTCAAGATCATGGATGACCACGGCCATCCAAGCTACATGTCCCAAAAGGGCAACTTCGAATATGGCGAGAATATCCAACCATACTATGCCTGGTATAATGGCAACTTCCAGTACAAGCTGGTCGACGACAAGATCGACCCAACCAAAACGGTCGAGCTGAACGAAATCCTGGGCGCACCAAATGACGGTCAATCCAAAATCTGGCCCTTCAAGCGCATGGAAACTCGTCAGCCCTACGACGTTGAGAAAAGCCAACTGGTCTATACCCATGTCTTTGGCAAGGATGACACATCGCTTTGGACCAACTTCGATTGGCCAAAAGCCATTCAAGCGGGCATGGATTATTCCGGTCACGATTATTCCGGAAAATTCGACTTTGTCGACACAAACATGTTCTGGCCCATCACCCATATGGTGGCTCCGAAGGAAAAAGCCGTCGATTGTCAGGAATGCCATACCAGGAATGGCCGCATGGCAGGCATTGAAGGGGTCTATATCCCCGGTCGCGACAGCTTCAAATGGCTCGACTGGTTGGGATATCTCGCCTTTGGCCTGACCATCCTGGGCGTCTTGCTCCATGGCCTGTTGCGCTTCGTTCTGCGCAATCGCAAACCAATCACTCGGGAAGGATAACATCATGACTGACATTGCATCCATTCCGCAAGCCAATGAGGCATCAGAGCTGAACACGACAAAGCGTGCAGTGAAAATCTATACCCGCTACGAGCGGTTCTGGCATTGGTCTCAAGCCCTGCTGATCTTCATTCTGGCCTTCACCGGCTTCAATCTGCATGGCACGATCGGAGTGATCCCGTTCCCACAAGCGGTCATGCTTCATACCTTCGGGGCCATTGCTCTGATTGTTCTTTGGACCTTCACCACCTTCTGGAATTTCACCACCGGTCAATGGCGTCATTACCTGCCCAATAACAAGGGTCTGTTCGACGTCATAAAATTCTATGCCATTGGGATTTTGACCGGGGCACCTCACCCTTATTCCAAGAGCCTGAAGCGCAAACAGAATGCCCTTCAGTCGCTGGCCTATCTGACCTTCATGGTCATCATCGGCCCAGCTCTGTGGTTGTCAGGCCTGGCGTATCTGTTCTATTCCGCCTGGTCACATATCGATGGTGCCAATACCATCTTTCAGGGCGTTGCCTTCATTCATACGGCAGCTGCCTTCCTGATGATCACGTTCGTTGCAATCCATATCTATATGACCACAACGGGCAAGACGGTCTTCCATTACATCAAGACCATGGTCACCGGTTATGAGAATATCGAGCTGACCGAGGCAGAAGAAGCCTATCTGGAAGAGCAGGAGCCGGACAAGTTACGCAAGTAACCTCCTCCCCCAAGACATACAGAGAAGACAAAAGGCCGCCGGATTACTCCGGCGGCCTTTTCAATATCAGCTCCAAGCAATGTTTATTTGAAAGCTGTACCAGGCTTCACGCCAAGTTTCTTCATGATGATGGCGGCAGGGCACCAACCAGTAAAGGCAGACTGCAAAAGATTGGCACCGACAAAGACGGTGAACCAGAAGAAAGCCGGATGCACGAACTGGGTCAAAACAACAGACACCAAAATCATCACCCCGGCAAACGCAAACATGCTGCGATCAAGACACATGGGTTAACTCCAAATAGTTTCAAACTTTCGAAATTAACTAGCAAATAATCACACACACGTAAAGCTGCTTTACGCACTCCTCCTACACACTGCGAATTGATCAGGGTGTATTCAGCTTAGGCTTGTTGCCCCAAAATGGTCACAAAAACTGTCCGCTTTGGCCATGATTGCCGCAAAAGACAGCCCCATTCGCTTGTTTATATGGCTTATTGTCATCATAAGAATAAGCGGAACTTGTCATGCCCAATCAATTGCCAAAACGAAAATCAAGAAAACGCCACTCCATTGATCTGTCTGCCAAGCGAAAACGCGAAAGATCCATTTCCAAAGGCTTCAAGATCTGGGCAATTGTTTATGCAAGCATGATGGCAACCGGCTTTGTTGTCGCTTCCAATCCCGCTCATTCCGCCACCGGTCACCCCCAACTGGCGAGCCAGCCTGATGCCCAAACCATGCCTCGTCTGGTAACACCCAATGACATGCAAACCGGTGCCCTTTTGTTTGAAAGCAAGGAGCCCGGCCGCTATATCGAAGCCCCACGTGTGGCCAGTGACATCAAAGTCGATGTTACCGGCCCCATCGCCAGAACCATCATCACGCAGAAATTCCTCAACCCATCCGACGCATGGCTGGAAGGTGTCTATGTCTTCCCGCTGCCAACGGATTCTGCGGTTGACCAGTTGCGCATGAAGATTGGTGATCGATATATCGAAGGCATCATCAAGAAAAAACTTGAAGCCAGAGAAATTTACGAGAAAGCCAAGCGTGAAGGCAAAAAAGCTTCGCTGCTGGAACAGAACCGTCCAAACATCTTCACCAACAGCGTTGCCAATATCGGTCCGGGAGAGAGCATCACCGTTCAGATCGAATATCAACAGACCATCCAGCGCTCCGCTAATACGTTCTCCCTGCGCGTGCCGTTGGTTGTTGCACCCCGCTATAATCCTGCAGCAAAACCGCTGAAGCCAAGCGTTGACTACACATCTGACAAAGTAGATGGCTCCGGCTGGGGTAGCACCGATCCCGTACCAGACCGTGATGCCATCACTTCTCCAGTTCTCGATCCTGAAACCGAGCCCAAAACCAATCCGGTCACCCTCTCGGTCGATCTCAAAGCCGGTTTTGCTCTTGCCGATGTCACATCCGAGAACCACAAGGTCAATATCGCCAATGAAAGCGAGAGCGAGTTAAAGCTCTCTCTTGCCAAGGAGGCCGTTCCCGCAGATCGCGATTTTGTCTTGAGCTGGAAAAGCAAGCCGGGCAAAACACCGCAAATCGGCCTGTTCAAACAGACCTTCACACCAAAATCCGATAGTGAAGCAAGCAAAAAGGCAAGCGAGGACTATCTACTCGCCTATATCACACCACCATACAAATTGGTTGAGGGCCTCGCTCAACCAGCTCGCGACATCACCTTCGTAATCGATAATTCCGGTTCCATGGCGGGGCCCTCCATGGAACAGGCAAAAGCCAGTTTGATTTCAGCACTGCAGAAATTGAAGCCACATGATCGCTTCAATGTCATCCGCTTCAACCATGAAATGGATCAGCTATTCCTGCAGCCAGTCGCAGTCAACGCCACCAATATAGCGCAAGCCACAGGCTGGGTTCAGGCATTGAAAGCCGAAGGTGGTACGGAGATGGCAACCGCCATGCAGCAAGCATTGCTGGATGCAGATCCGAAAGCTCCAACTCTGCGTCAGGTGGTTTTCCTGACCGACGGTGCCATCGGCAATGAAAGACAATTGTTTGAAATCATCAAACAAGGTAAAGGCCGCTCTCGTATCTTCACGGTCGGCATTGGTTCTGCCCCCAACACCTTCTTCATGACCCGCGCAGCTGAAGAGGGCAAAGGCACCTTCACTCATATCAACTCGGTCACTGACGTGAAAAGCAAGATGGCGGAACTGTTCGCCAAGCTCTCCAACCCTGTCGCCACCGATCTGGCTCTGAGCATGACCAATGCCAAGGATGCCGAGATCGCCCCCAATCCCCTACCCGATCTGTATCTTGGCGACCCTCTGGTCGTTGCCATCAAGGCCAAGGATCTGGGATCAGACATGACCCTGACCGGACGCTTTGATAATCAGCCTTGGTCAGTGAAGCTGGATCTCAGCAAAGCAGCAGATTCAAACGCGATCGACAAACTGTGGGCCCGCCGCAAGATCCGTCAGCTGGAAAGTGATCGCCTGCTTTCCAATCAATATGAAATCATCGACAAGGCAATCGAGAAATTGGGCTTGGATCATCATCTGGTCACCCGTCTCACAAGTCTCGTAGCTGTCGATGTCACTCCATCTCGCCCAAGCGGAGAAGAATTGAACAGCAAAAAAGTTCCTTTGAATTTGCCGGACGGTTGGCAGTTCGACAAGATCTTCGACGAGGCACCAGGCAAAACTCCTGCCCCAACCACGGCTCCAAATACTCCTGCAAGTGCAGACCCGCAGATCGAAGCTGCATTGGAAGCCGCGCCGCAGCAAATGGCTCTATTCTCTCAAGCCACCCCGATGCTGGCGCGCAAGGCAGCACCACCAACAGCAGGCACGGCACAACTTGGCAGTCAGAAACGTTCCATTCCACTGCCACGCACAGCAACCAACGCTCAGATCGCGCTTTACAGTGGTCTCTCCCTGATGATCTTCGGTCTGTTCCTTGCCTGGCGCAACCGCAGACCGACAGCCTGAACAGGAAATCAGATCAAATGAGCTCCTCGACCCGCAACAGGCATCATCCTCGTCAGCCCCGAAAAGTCATTCTGGGGCTGGCTGGCCTCATCACTCTCACAGGGATGATGCTTGTTGCGCATGGGCTCTGGATTCCGGCCAAAGCACAATTGGCGCAAATACTACTAGAGCGTGCTTGGGTCAAAAGTCTGCAAACGGGTCAAAATCACAAAGCTTGGAGTTGGGCCGATAGCTGGCCTGTCGCCCAACTCTCCATTCCATCTTTGGGGCTTAAATCCATCATCCTCAAAGAGGCCGGCGGTGAGGGATTGGCTTTTGGACCGGTTCTCCTCAATCAATCCGCTCAACCCGGAAGCAATGGCAGCACCATCATCTCCGCTCATCGTGATACCCATTTCAAGGCCCTGAAGGATATCAAGATCGGCGACAAGCTCTCACTCACATCGGCCGATGGTCAAAAATTCGATTATGAGATCACTCAATCCCGCATCGCTCAATGGGATCAATCAGGCCTCTCAGCGGACGGCTATGAACCTGAACTGGTGCTTGTGTCTTGCTGGCCGTTTGACAGCATCACCCCAACAGACCAGCGCTTCATTCTGCATGCCAAGCAGACGTCCAGAACACAGATTGCCAGCAATGCACCTGCAGATTGAGCGATTGACTAAAGAATATTCTTGAGCTGCCTGCAATCATGAGATAGGACAAGATCTTCCCCAACTCTCTGCGGGAAGACAAATAACTCCCTCTTTGATTTCCGTTTTCGCAGGTGTTGCCATGTCGCGTCTCACTGCCAATCTGCTGTTGCTCGTTGCTGCCATTGTCTGGGGTGCCGCCTTTGTTGCGCAATCCACGGCCATGGACAATATCGGCCCGCTTGCTTTTACGGGCATTCGTTTCCTGTTGGGAGCCTTGGCAGTTGCGCCATTTGCCTATTGGGAATGGAAAAGAAGCCCCAACCCGATCCCGGCCAAAGGACATTATCAAGGCATTTTTGTCGGCGTCATCTTCTTCATCGCGACGATCATTCAGCAATATGGCTTCCTGACCACCACGGTCACCAATGCGGGTTTCCTGACCGCACTCTATGTGATCTTGACACCCTTGCTGAGCTTAATTCTGTTCCGTCAGGCACCAAACCCCATTATCTGGGTAATCGTCACCATCTCCCTGACTGGCACTTATCTGCTGGCAGGTGGTCTGAATGGCCTTGTTGAAGGTGACTTGCTGATGATCGCATCAGCTCTTTTCTGGGCTTTGCAGATTCTATTGCTTGGACGACTGGTCAGCACCTATGGAAATCCGCTAAGCGTCGCTTTCCTGCAATTCCTGACCTCCGGCATCATAGGGCTGGTTCTGGGATTGATGCTCGAACCATTGTCCACGCAGAATATCGTAGGAGCTTGGAAAGAACTGCTTTATGCAGGCTTCATGTCCGTTGGGCTTGCCTTCACCCTGCAGGCAATTGCGCAGCGTTATACTGCTCCGTCCGATGCTGCTATTCTGCTTTCCACAGAAAGCCTGTTTGCCGCATTGTTTGGTGCCCTGATTCTCGGAGAAACCCTGACAGGCGACCAATGGCTTGGCTGCGCCATGATCTTTTCTTCCATTCTGCTGGTGGAATTGCTGCCACAATTCCAAAAATTCATTAAATCCAAAAAACTCGCCGAGCAAAATAACTGAAAAGAAAAGGCTGCTTCCAACCAGAAGGTTTAAGAAGCAGCCTCAGTTGTCGGAATGGCAACGGAGAACCGCTTTGTCACCACTCCAGAGAGTTCCAAAATGTCGGCATCAAATATCAGCAATCAGATCCAATCTTCATCTGTACTGATATTTTATATATTTCGAATATACATAATAAAAAGATCTTTTGCAAATGTCTTCAATAGTCTTAGCTGGCATCTCCGTTCCGACAGCCAGACGAGACATAAATTTCCCCATTCCTATGGAATGGCTCTTCTTATTCCCTCTTTGTTCCCTTATATTGACCGAGGTTCGCCCATCTGATGGGCAATTCTGTTTCATGCTCGCTTGATCCAATAACCCACGAGCAAAGGGGCTTTCATGGCATCGAAAAAAGACAGCAATTCTGGGAAAACAACAAAACCAGACGGCATGGGAGAAGCCCCACAAGCCGCATTTGAAGGCGTGCCTCTGTCCGATTCCATTTCCAGCTGGGCTGACGAGATAGCCCAAAGCGTAGAAACAAAAACAACGCCCCCCGCCAAACCAAAGCGCACCCGCAAAGCCAAGCCAGATGATAAGGATGTCACCGCCCGCCAAAAGGCTGCTGGCGGTCAGAATCCTGTTGCCGGTCTTGATATCTCGTTGGAAAAAGCTGAAGAGCTGGAACGTGTCACCAAGGAACGCAAAAAGGCTCAGAAGAAAAAGAAAAGCTCTGATCGCTCGGGGGTCACGGAAACCGTCACCGCTCTGGAGAAGCTGATCGAGCATGGCCGTCCGGAATTCATGGATGCCGAACCATGGCGCCCTCATCGCCCGGACAGACCGGAAAAATCCGAAGGCGGTGTGTCCTTTGATCTGGTTACCGAATTCGAGCCTTCTGGCGATCAACCCACCGCCATTGCCGATCTGGTAGAAGGTGTAAAGGATGGTGAAGCCACACAGGTTCTGCTTGGGGTGACTGGGTCTGGTAAAACCTTCACCATGGCGCAGATCATCGCCAAGACCCAGCGCCCGGCGTTAATTTTGGCACCAAACAAGACACTGGCAGCACAGCTCTATGGCGAGTTCAAAAGCTTCTTCCCGAACAATGCGGTAGAGTATTTTGTCTCCTACTATGACTATTACCAGCCAGAAGCCTATGTGCCGCGCACCGATACCTTCATCGAGAAGGACAGCAGCGTCAACGAACAGATTGACCGCATGCGCCACTCCGCCACCCGTGCAGTACTGGAACGCGATGACGTAATCATCGTCGCATCGGTTTCGTGCATCTATGGTATCGGCTCGGTTGAGACCTATACCGAGATGAGCTTCAAGATTGAGGTTGGTGACCAGATTGATCAGCGCCAATTGATGGCTGATCTGGTCGCGCTTCAATATCGACGCAATGATCAAGCTTTCCAGCGCGGCAACTTCCGTGTTCGCGGTGACATCATCGAGATCTTCCCAGCCCACTATGAGGACCGCGCCTGGCGCGTCTCCATGTTTGGCGACGAAATCGAAGAAATCATGGAGTTTGACCCTCTCACCGGCAAAAAGGCCGGGGAGCTCGAATTCGTCAAGCTCTATGCGAACTCACACTATGTAACCCCACGCCCAACGCTCAATCAGGCGATTAAAAGCATCAAGAAGGAGATGGCTGAACGCATCGAAGAACTTAACGCCCATGGCCGTCTACTGGAAGCCCAGAGACTCGAGCAGCGTTGCCGCTTCGATCTGGAAATGATGGAAGCAACCGGTGCATGTGCTGGCATTGAGAACTATTCCCGTTATCTCACCGGACGTCTTCCAGGTGAACCACCTCCCACTTTGTTTGAATATCTGCCCGACAATGCTCTGATCTTCATCGATGAGAGCCATGTCACCATAGGCCAGCTCGGCGCCATGTATCGGGGTGACTTCAGACGAAAAGCAACCTTGGCCGAATACGGCTTCCGCCTTCCAAGCTGCATGGACAATCGTCCTTTGCGCTTTGAGGAATGGGATGCCATGCGCCCGCAAACCGTCGCCGTTTCCGCCACCCCGGGAAAATGGGAGATGGAAGAGACAGGCGGCGTCTTTGCCGAACAGGTCATTCGTCCAACTGGCTTGATTGACCCAGTCATTGAGATCCGCCCTGCCACCACGCAAGTGGATGATCTACTGGGTGAAGTGAAAGAAAAGGCCGCTGCTGGTTTCCGAACGTTAGTCACAACTCTGACCAAGCGCATGGCAGAAGACCTGACTGAATACCTGCATGAGCAAGGCGTCCGCGTGCGCTATATGCACTCCGATGTCGATACGCTGGAGCGGATCGAAATCATACGCGACCTGCGCCTTGGTGCCTTTGATGTTCTCATCGGCATCAACCTGCTACGCGAGGGTCTGGATATTCCCGAATGTGGTCTTGTCGCCATTCTCGATGCAGACAAGGAAGGGTTCCTACGCTCGGAAACTTCCCTCATTCAGACCATTGGTCGTGCAGCCCGTAACGCAGACGGCAAGGTCATTCTTTATGCCGACCGCATGACTGGCTCCATGGAGCGCGCCATTGGCGAAACCAATCGCCGTCGTGAAAAGCAGACAGCCTATAACGAAGAACACGGAATCACGCCGCAAACAGTGAAGAAAAATATCGGCGATATTCTTGGCTCGGTCTATGAGGGCGATCATGTCACCGTTGACAAAGGCATGGCAGAAGAAGGCCCGGCCTCCATTGGCCATAACCTGGAAGCCCATATCGAGGACTTGGAAAATCGGATGAAAGAGGCCGCTGGTAATCTGGAATTCGAAGAGGCGGCCCGTTTGCGCGACGAGGTCAAGCGCCTGCGCGAAACCGAACTTGCCATTGCCGATGATCCCCTTGCTCGCCAATCTTCCATTGAAAATCAGGCAGGTAGCTACAAGGGCGACAAAAAATACGGCAAGTCGGCCAACCTGCCCAAAGGCACCCGCATCCAGGAGCCTGATCTGGATGATATGGGTCCTGGTACCGACCGCACTATACCCAAAGGTGGGCGCTCCTATCCAAAACCCAAGAGACGAAAAACATAAAATACAACTATAGATTGTTATTTTATGTCATTTAAGTGACTGAAAAATAACAAAATAAAAGCTTTGCAATTTAAAACAATAACTTGCTTTCTAAGCAGAAAGCCGTATATGGTCGATCTCGGGATCATAAGATCATAGTGCGAGTAGACCAGTGCAAACATCTGAGCTGTTGCATCAGGTGCCATTGTTCAATGGCCTTGATGAGCAGATAATTGACCATTTCTGCGCTCATACAAATCAACGACAGATCAAGAAGGGCACAATGATTTGTGCTCCGGATGATGTCGCGCACAATTTCTACATCGTACAATCAGGTTGGGTAAAGCTTTTCCGTGATACACAGGACGGTCAGGAAGCCGTGCTGGATATCCTCAGTACCTTTGGAATGTTTGGCGAAAACAGCCTCTTTGGCAAGAGCGACTATGGCTGGTACGCAGAAGCAGTCGAAGACACCACTCTGTTCTCCATTCCTGTCAGCATTCTGAAAGAAGCAATCAAGAACCATCAGGGCGTAGCCGTCAACATGATCACGGCCATGTCGGAACATCGACGCAAGCTGGATGGTGAAATCGAGCGTTTCATGCTGCAAAACGCACCACAACGGGTCGGATGTTTCCTGCTCAAACTGGTGCCCCAGTCTGCATGGGATGGTGAGACACCCTGTCCACCAATCAATCTGCCATACAACAAGGCATTGGTGGCAACACGCTTGGGAATGACCCCAGAAACCTTCTCTCGTGCGCTCAAAGCCCTGAAGAAAAACACGGATATCACGGTCAAACAATCAACGATCCATATCGATGATGTTGATTCCCTCACCAGTTATTCTTGTCAGGCTTGCTCAAGTTTCTTCCCATGTGATGGTGACGACGAAGAGCGCGATTAACTCACCAGATCACTCTGATTTGGCAAGCATATAGAGCCAGGACCAGTC
Source organism: Cohaesibacter gelatinilyticus (assembly GCF_900215605.1). Classification (NCBI taxonomy): domain Bacteria; kingdom Pseudomonadati; phylum Pseudomonadota; class Alphaproteobacteria; order Hyphomicrobiales; family Cohaesibacteraceae; genus Cohaesibacter; species Cohaesibacter gelatinilyticus. Next base: position 41,512 of record NZ_OBEL01000006.1, read on the forward strand.
AAGACGTTCAGGCTCTTTGATATAAAGCTCTTTCTGGTCAATCACAGACTTCAGGTAGCTATAATCAAATACCCATTTTTGTTCAGCTTTTTCATCCCTATCGCCCTTACTTGGACTTTCCATAAGTCCCTCTGAACCAACATGAATGCCAACGCTGGCTTGAGGTCGATCATCCCGCAACAAAAACTCTGTTTGTTGCCCCTCTCCCTCAGAAAGAGCAGCCTCCAATATGGCTTTCACTTCTGGCGACTGGATTTGCGCAAGCGAATGATTGCAGATTTCAAGATAAGTCTGCAACAGTGCTTCAAATTCTGGATCATTCTGTCGATCAGTGGTCATCTTGCACCTGCTTTCACAAGATTAGGTCGTAAATCTGTGTCATGTATCACCATATGAGCGCCGGAATTTCCTGCAATTGACACCTGTCAATCGCATACCTTTTCCGTTCCCATGCCCATCTACTGATCTAGAAGCTGAGGTTTTGACCAATTGCAAATCAATTATCCACTCACTTCCTGAACACATTCACATAGCGCGAATGTGATTCCACTGTGTATCAGATCGGATGCTATACAGAGGCACGTACCATCCCAACTCCGTTGAATATAGAAATGACCGAACTTCTGCTCGCCTACGGCGCTGGCCTGCTTACCCTCATCAATCCTTGTGTTCTGCCAGTACTGCCTATTGTTCTGGCTTCGGCATTATCGAAAGACAAACGCGGCCCCCTTGCTCTTGCAGCTGGCCTTTCTCTCTCCTTTGTTACACTCGGCATGCTGGTTGCAACACTCGGTCATTCCATTGGTCTGACCGAAGACACATTGTCTCGTGCAGGAGCCTTCCTGATGCTGGTCTTTGGAGCTATCCTGCTGATCCCGACCTTTGGTCGCCGCTTCGAGTTGGCCACAGCTGGCATGGCATCTGGTGCGGATGCCAAATTGCATGGGATGGATCTATCCGGCTTCAAAGGTCAATTTCTTGGCGGTCTGTTGCTTGGCGCCGTCTGGTCACCATGTATCGGTCCAACACTTGGCGGTGCCATCGCACTGGCGTCTCAAGGTGAAAGTCTGCTTTGGGCTGCCTTGATCATGATTTTCTTCGCCCTTGGCATCTCCACTCTCATTCTTGGCTTGGGCTTCGGTGCTGGCAATGCAATCCGCTCCCGCACCAATGCCCTACGCACCATCGCCGAAAAGTCCAAACCTCTTATGGGCATCCTCTTCATTACGGTTGGCCTGATGATCCTGTTCAAGATCCACCATGTGCTGGAAGCCTGGGCAATTCAGGCATTACCCATCTGGCTTCAGGATCTGTCGGTTGCCTTATAGAAACACTCACTCTCGCTCATTCTTCAAGGAAAGCATCATGATGACACGTCGTTTTCTTCTCACATTTCTTGCCCTCATCACGTTCGCACCGATGGCCATTGCCGGGCAAGGTACTGATTACAAACCTGGTCTGATCAAACAAGCACTCGCGGACGGAAAAACTGTTCTGGTAGATTACAAAGCCAGCTGGTGCTCCACCTGTGCTCGTCAGGAACGCGTGATCGAGAGCCTGCGCAAAGGCGACCCAGCCTATGATAAAGCCATCACCTTCATCAATGTCGATTGGGATCAATATGGCGATCACGAAGTTACGACTTCCCGCAATGTCCCACGCCGCTCCACCTTACTGTTGCTCAAAGGCAACGAAGAACTGGGACGTATTGTTGCAGGCACCGGCCAGAGCCAGATCAAGGCCTTGCTCGACAAAGCGCTGTAAGCCTCAATCTCTATTACATCCATCAAAGCGGGCCTGACCGCTTTGACCATATTCTACTTTCATTCCCGTCTCAGACTGGCTAAGTCTTGGCTTAAATTTGTTCATGTTTCCAGCCAGAGCCAAACAGACCATGTCCAGCTTCACCACCCCACTTCGGCTCGCCTTTGAAAGCTATCGCTTTCTGCTCACCAATCTGCATCACCTATGGAAATTGGCTACGATCAGGCTTGTCGCAACCCTGACCAGCGCCAGCCTGATTGAATGGATAAGCTTGGAAATTGAAGACCAATGGCTGGACATGAAATTTTCCGGCAAGTTCTTCCTCTTCACATTTGCCAAAATTCTGGTTTATGTCATCACCTTCAGTTCCGTAGCCATTACCTGGCACAAGGCAACACTGAACCAGGAGGGCCTGAAACAGGCACTGACGCCCAAACTGAATGTAACCAGCCGCCGCTATGCCCTGCATAGCCTGCTTCTCTCAGGCAGTATCCTGATGACCATTGCCATCGCTCTATTCGGCACCAACACCTTGGCCGCAGCTCTGGCACCGCTAGTCTCGCAAGAAGAGAAGGTCGCCAGTCGACTGATTACGATGCCGACATTGCTTTTCATATTGGTCGCAAGCTGTAAATGGCTGCCAACCCTTCCCTCTTTAGCGACGGATAAAATTCCAGATCGACCTTGGAAATTGGAATGGAAGAACATTCCAATTTCATCTGCCATATCTCTTTTTATTATATGCTTGGTAACACTGACCCCACTCGCACTAATCAGCAAGCAACTTCTACAGTTTGCGAACAACAGCAATATCTGGAGCCAAATTCCGCTTGTGCTCCTGTCGGAATTAGTCATGGGATGCGCGCTTTTATGCTTTCTCGCAGGCCTCAGCCTGTATCATTACAAAACCCGAAATTCGCATTAACCATTTGTTGACATTAACCAATTTCCAAAGTCAAAGCCGAAAAGTCCAAAATATATGCTATGGTCATCCCACCACTGAACGTGTCGGGGAGGAACCCATGCCAAGCAAACCACAATCCTTGAAAATGCGAATTTTTCCGACCAGCCATCGACTGCTGTTGGAACGCATCTTGCGCACAGAAATTCCCAAAGCACACGGCAAAGTTCTGGTTCTGGGTACCGGCTATGATCCATATGGTCATCTGATCCCGGACGGATGTGATGTAACCCGTACTGATATCGAAGATGAATATGATATTGATATGGTTGCTGATGCGCACGATCTTCCGTTCGATGACAACAGCTACGACACCATCATCGCAATTGAGGTGTTCGAGCATCTGCAATACCCTCACAAGGCAGCTGAGGAAGTGCGTCGTGTTCTTAAACCTGGCGGCAAAGCAATGATCTCCACCCCATTCCTGTTTCGGGTACACGGCGATCCATATGACTTCACCCGCTTCACCAAAAGCGGCCTGAAAACCCACTTCGAAAAGTTCAGCAAAACCTCAATCGAAGGATATGGCAATCGCGTCCACGTGATCTGGGATATCATCACCACATCCTTCCGCTACGCAGCACTGGGCATGTGCCTGAATCACGTTTTTGCCAATCTATGGCCGCGTTCAAACAGTTCAGATAGCCCAAGCGGCTTCTTCCTGACTGCCACAAAATAACAAGGAGCGGATAACCGCTCCCCCTACCCTTTTTCGATATCACTGCAAATCGGAACAGGCAGACATATCGGCCGGGTCCAGCCGAAAGAGCTGATCATCCTTATTCGTTCCAAACCAATGGGATTGATCAGCACTCTCTTCGCCACAAAAACTGCCAAGCAGCATGCCACCAGTCTTGCGCAAGTCAATCAACATTGATCCGTTGGGCTTGAAGCGATAGGCGAAACGGCCTCCATCACATTCAACACCGCACAATCGTGCGCCACTCTCATTGGTGCAATAAACAGTTTGCTTCAGACGACGTTGGTTTCGGAATCTCACGTCAACCAAGGCAACCTGCTCTTTCACTCGGCCGCCTTGGCCTTGTGACAGCGCAGCCTCATCGAAATTATAGGCGCTTGGTCGATGCACAAAGCGAATTTGCGTCACTTGCTGAGCAGGGTTTTTCGCTAAATGCGCCTTATTATAGGTGCGTATGAAACATTGATCTGATCCATAGCGCAGTTCAGCGGCCTGCACCCCAGTAGGCAGAATACAAGCCGTTGCAATCAGTGTAGCCACTCCCAACCTCAAAAGTTGTCTTTTCCTTTCCATGATCTCTCCCCCTCTCATGGAACAATCAATCTATCTTTGAGTGTAACAAGCCGACGGGCAATCACCAAACAATCGAACGATGTTGCACCGCATCACACTCTCGCCATTTTGTATCCCTAGCTCTGTCTCTGCGACGCCCAATGCTCTGCCCGATCAAGAAGGCAGACAACGAGCTAAAAGGACACCCGCAATGAAAATGCTGACCATAGCTGCCCTGATGATGAGCGCCGGCCTCCTCTTTGTGACCGTCCTTGCTGACGTAAGTCATGCCAAGGCATCCGAGCAATGCGGCAAGGCTTCCTGGTATGCTCTTACATCCAAAACCGCATCTGGTGAATATGCCAACCCAGCCAAGATGACAGCAGCGCATCGCAGCCTGAAATTCGGCACAAAGGTACGCGTCAAGAATATGCGAAATGGCAAAGCCGTGACCTTGCGCATAAATGACCGTGGCCCCTTCATCAAAGGACGTATCATTGACGTGACCAAGGCAGCTGCAGGCAAGCTCGGCTTCATCAATGCGGGCACCACCAAAGTCTGCCTGCAAATTATCAAATAAGATATATTGAACGGAGAGCGCTCTTATTGAGGCGTAAAGTCCGTTGGCTTTTCGATTTCATAGATGCCATCCGTGATGGCATCTATCTGCTTCATAAGCACCGCACGGGCGTCATATAGCCCGCGATTATAGAAATAGGGAGCCATTTCCTCAATCAGGAAATCGAGCAGAAATTCTGCTGGAAATCGCCCCAAATCCTGATCCATTTCCTCACGAAAATAGCCCTGCAGCTTCTCCACCAATATGGCACGTTCCTCTTTGGAGAAAACAATCTTGCTCATATAGCGTCTCCTTTTCAGGTGAAAGGTTACGGGATTTTCCGCTTGGATTCCCTTACAAGCCCTGCAGGAATGGATTGTTGCGCCGTTCTTCACCAATCGTGGAATGATTGCCGTGACCACACAGAAAGGTCACATCATCTCCCAATGGGAGTAACTTGTCGCGAATGGAGTTCAACAAGGTCTGATGATCGCCACCAGGCAAATCGGTGCGGCCAATTGAGCCATTGAACAAGACATCGCCAACGATAGCGAAGTTGGCGTCCTTGTTGACGAACACCACATGTCCCGGCGCATGGCCCGGACAATGTAATACGTCAAAGGACATACCAGCAATATCGACCTGGTCACCCTCATTGAGCCAACGATCAGGCTCACATGGTTTCGCACTTGGCAGGCCGAACTGAATAGCCTGATCTGCTACGCGTTCCATAAGCATCCGGTCCGCTTCATGGGGACCTTCCACATCGACATCCAGCGCATCGCGCAGCTCCACAGCACCACCGACATGATCAATATGGCCATGGGTGATCAGGATCCGTTCAACATCGATCTTTTCCTCTTCCAGAACCGACAGGATCTTGTCCATGTCCCCACCCGGATCAATCACGACGCCCTTGCCGGTTTCTTCATCCCAAACAAGGGTACAATTCTGCTGAAACGGCGTTACGGGAATAATGGCAACTTTCATAATGTCTTCCTGTCTTCATGAATGACAAGTAGCTTTAGGCAAACATACGCGTTCACCAGCTTTTGGCCTTTTCTATTACCTCATGCTTAGCCCAGTGAAAGAGAAAAGCAAACCGGAAAACAAGACAGTGAACCAATAGTCACTTCGCATCGTCTAAAGAATGAAAGCAAAGAAGGAGGCAGGATGATCATGACAGAACAAGAGAACCACGACACCAGAGAGCAAACAGTCCTCCCATGCTCTTTTGGTGACAAAACCGCTCTGCTGGAATGGTCCATCCTGCCAATTCTCGTCTCCTTTGTCATAATGGCAGCAACGATCTGACCAAGACGTCATAGCAAACAAGAAATTCCCAGCAAGCTCTTGCCACACAAGTAGGAATAACCGACCATGGGTTGAAGTGATTCTAGGCTATAGGCTCTGAATATGCCATTCCGCTGGTGGAGAGACTTCATGGTGAAACGCCACATCGCACCTCTTCTTGCCCTGTTCACAGGCTTGACATCAGTTGGTTCTGCTCAAGCTTTGGACAGTACAATTCCCGCAACATTGCTGGATGGTCACCGCCAGACCATGGGTTGCTGGCTGGCCGATATCGACAATGACGAACTTCTGGATAAAGCACTCATCATTGATCTGGGCGTTCATAAATTATATGGCTTCGTCTGCTCCACTGGCCTGTCTGGCGACTCCTATCGCTTCTATCAGGTAGAAGATGAACGCCCCAAATGGGCCAAGCTTCTATCTTTCCCCAAATTGGATACAAAGCTGGGCTGGTTCGCCTCTACCCAATTGCAAAAACCTGTCTGGGACCCAAAGAACAAATATCTACGCTCGGAAGTCCCGAAACAGGGCGAGGCCAGTTCTTGCCGCCAATTCTCCCTGTATGGCTGGAAAAAAGGCCACTTCCATATCATTCAGGTCGGTTTGTCTGGTGATTGCGAGGACAATACCGGCGAAGGCGACATGATCATCTTTCCATTCGTAGAAGAAGTCGAAAAAGGTCAGGCTGCGGGAAAAGCAACCGCCCCCGAAGGTTAAATCTGACCAAACTCTGCTCACCATTTCCATTACCATCCAAGGCGCTCGACTACGAGCCAAGGATTAATCATGACCAACAAAGACTATGTATTGATGATGGCCAGATATAATCTCTGGCAGAATGAAAACCTTCTCTCAACCACAGACAGTCTGTCCAGCTCAGACCGACGGCTGGATCGGGGTGCATTCTTCGGTTCAATCGAGAAAACCCTGTCCCATCTTTATTGGGCTGACAGAATTTGGATGCACCGCTTCGCAGGCACTCCGGAACCAGCAGGAGGTATTCCGGAATCCGCCAGAAACATCAAGAACTGGCAAAGCTTCCGTGAAGAGCGCAAAACCTTTGATGAGCGTATCTTGCAATGGGCTCACGAGGTAGATGCAAGTTGGTTTGATGGAGATTTAAGCTGGTTTTCGGGGGCAATGGGTTGTCAGGTGACAAAACCCAAAAACATGCTTGTCATTCAGCTCTTCAACCATCAGACCCATCATCGCGGTCAAGTTCATGCCATGCTGACAGCAGCGGGGGTCAAACCAAGTGATACGGATGTGCCCTTCATGCCAAAGCACTTTTTGACACTCTGATCAGAATTTTCAGATCACTTGATAAAAGGGGCCCCAATGGATCAACCATTGAGGCCCTTTCATTCGTCTCGTTTTTCTATCACTCAGTCGCACGTCCCAACAGATTGATCTGAACAGACACGACCATCCGGCCAGAGCGCGCCACCCAGCTTGGCACTGGTAAAGATCGCTCCGGTCAAGTTTGCGCCTGTCAAATTCGCTCCGCGCAAATCTGCATCCAGAAAGTTCGCTTGGCTCAAATTGGCAAAACTCAAATTTGCCTGCTGTAAATTCACTGCATGCAAATGCGCACGCTCCAGATTGGCCAGCGTCAGATCGGCTTCCTTCAAATTGGACAATTGCAAAATGGTACCAAACAGATTGGCTCGCTTCAGGTTTGCCCGATCCAAGCGCATGGTCGGCATGGACGCATAGCTCAGATCCTGACCTTCCAGATTGGCTTCGATGCGAACTGCACCGGTACATTGTCCGCCAGCTTTCAACTCGCAGATTGTATTCACATCCTGATCAGGTCTGATGTTATCGGTCCAGGCCATTGCTGAACCCATATTCAACATCATCAGGCCCAATCCCATTGCCAAAATTCCGGATTTCCGCATTCCATCCACCTTTTTTGCTGGAGCAAAACTTGAATATAAAATGATATAAAACCCAAAATCGGCGAGTTGATACTTAACGAACATCAATTTATAGTTTCAAATAAAAGCAAGTATAAAGCAGAAATAGAAAATTACGTATATTCAAATATATACAATAAGGTCATTGGGCACTTCATTTCTGTTGGAATTCCATTGAGAGAATGCTAACTCATGGCGCTCGAACTCCAAGCAGTGCTGCGATCGCTATGATAAGGACCTGTCAGCCATGAATTATCGCCACATCTACCACGCCGGCAATTTCGCTGACATTCTCAAGCATGTCATCCTGTCCCGAATCCTCCTTTACATGAACAAGAAGGAAAAACCCTACTATGTATTGGATAGCCATGCTGGAATCGGCCTTTACGATCTGAAAAGCGAGCAAGCAGGCAAAACCAATGAATGGCAAGACGGCTTGGGTCGTATCATCGGAGATCAGGCAGAAGCAATTCCGGCAGATGTTATGGAACTGCTGATCCCTTATCTGGATGAGGTCAAAGGCTTTAATCCCGATGGATCCCTGTCCACTTATCCTGGATCTCCCGCCCTCATTCAGTCATTGACCCGTGAACAAGATCGCTTCACCTTCATTGAGAAGCATCCAGATGACGTTGAAACCTTGAAAATCAATATCGGCCGTGATCGTCGGGCTCATATCCGCGAAGACGATGGTTGGGTATCACTACGCTCGGATCTTCCACCCAAGGAGCGCCGGGGCATTGTTCTGGTCGACCCCCCGTTCGAGGAAGAACATGAATACCAGCGCATGATCCATCACTTCCAAAGAGGGTTCAAACGTTTCGCAACTGGCATCTACTGCCTTTGGTATCCCATCAAGGCGCGCCGGGAGATCGAAGAAGCCGTACAATATCTGAAAGATATGGACCAGCCAAATATACTTCGAGCCGAGCTGGTCATCAACAAGCTGGATACCGCAAAGCGTCTGAATGGTTCTGGCCTGTTCATCATCAATCCCCCCTATTCGCTTTACAATGAATTGCAGATTTTGCTGCCCTTCCTCGCAAAAAGACTGGGGCAAACCGCTAATCGTCATCATCTTGAGTGGATTTCAGAGCCAAAATAGCTAATCTCAAGGCGTGTGACTGATCCTGATCGCTGAATACAAATCCATATAACGGTTCGTATCAGACAATAAGAGGCCGCCATGCTCCGATTGCTATCCCTTTTCTCTACCCTGTTGGTTGGTTTGACCCTTGGATCATCAGCCAGCGCACAAAAAGCAGGCGATTTTGACTATTATCTGCTCGCACTGTCTTGGTCTCCTTCTTATTGTGCGGATGATGGCAAGAAGGGACGGGATAAGCTGCAATGCTATTCGGATCGGCGCTATGGATTTGTGGTGCATGGTCTCTGGCCACAATATGATAAAGGCTACCCTGAATATTGCGATACCAGCTTCAAGAAGCCATCACGAAAACTTGTCGACCAGATGCTGAAATTCTCACCAAGCCGTGGTCTCATTCATCATGAATGGAAAAAGCATGGTACCTGCACAGGCCTATCATCCCTGGAATATTTCCGTCTGGCGGTAAAAAGCTTCAAAAAGCTCAAGCGCCCGGAGAGCCTCGTCAGCCTTGATCGCCCAATTCTGAAAACTGTCAGACAGATCCGCAATGATCTGCTGGAAGCCAATCCGAACATACCATCGGATGGCATCGTCGTGACCTGCAAACGCCAAAAGTTACGCGAAATTCGCATCTGTATGGACAAACAGGGCAACTATAAATCCTGTAGTCGCTCAGCTCTGCGCGGCATGTGCCGCAACAAGGACAAACTGCGCATTCTCTCCGCTCGCTAATCTCACGGCCTCAATTGCCAATTCTGCCTTGTTGCAGGCGAATTGAGCCTTGACGCATGATCGCGAAGCACCCACTGTGCTTGAGATAAAACGGGAGAATAATCGGAGTTTTTCATGACCAATTTCAAATTATCTACCTTGGCTTGCGCTGCAATTTCAAGCGCACTCATCACCAGCAGCCCAGCCCATGCTCATGCCCTTCCCTCCTGCGACGATTCAGGCGTGCTCGCCAAAGTCAGTCACCAGTTATTTATCGGGGAGAAGAATGTTGTCCAATCAGGGGACCCAATCACTCAACTCACCAAAACCCGCCAGACAAAGCTTCGCGAAAATGGTCCCCGGACCATCGCTCAGCGCTATTGTCGTGCAAAAGGTTACACAGAACATGGCCGCAAAAAGACCGTCTATTATGTGATCGAGCAACATACGGGGTTCGCATCTTTTTCTTACGGAGTAGAAGCCTGTATTTCCGGCCGTGATCCATGGAAAATCCATGGAGCCTATTGCCGTTCTGTTCGCTAAACAAAGCGCACAAGGTATTTCGTCCCAAGCCCACCAATTCCCGAACCTTTATCAGCTGGCATCACAAACCACTGGAGATTTTATGAAACTTCGCTCCTCTCCCCCATCTCCCTTTGGTCGCAAAGTCAAAATCGCCGCCAAGATCCTGGGTCTGTATGACCAGATCACTGTCGAGAATAGCGATACCAAAGACCCGGATGACAGCCTGCGTCAGCAAAACCCATTGGGCAAAATTCCCATCCTCATTCTGGACAATGGGGAAGCCATCTATGATTCCCGCGTGATTATCGACTATCTCGATGAGATTGCTGAAAAGTCTGTTATTCCCGCATGTGGCGCAGCGCGCCGTCAGGCTCAAACTTTGCACTCTCTGGCTGATGGAATCATGGATGCTTCAATCCTGATTGTCTATGAAAGCCGCCTGCGGCCCGAAAATGAGCGCAGCCAGGATTGGGTTGATTATCAGACCGAGAAAGTGGATCGCGCAATGATCTGGCTGGAAGACAATTGTCCATCCATGGAAAACGGCATCAATATTGGTCATATAGCTCTCGCCTGCGCTCTTGGCTATCGTGATTTACGCTTCTCAAGCCATTGGCGTGATAGCCACCCAAAGCTAGCAAGCTGGTTAGATGAATTTGAAGCAAAAATTCCTGCTTTTGAGCAAACCAAACTCAATCCTGACGCGTCATAAAAACGATACGTTTTACCTATGGAATTTGAGAACTGGTCTTGACACAAGAAAAGCTGCAAAACCAACTCTCATTCTTATCTTATAAGGATTGTCCCATGTCACTGAGCCGCATTCCCTCCATCCAGTCCAACCGCCATGTAAAGTCAGGTCAGATCGCCGATGATATCGATTTCGAGATCAAAGGCAGCGAAATGCAATTTGTCGAGATTGAACTGGACCCGGGTGAATCTGCCATTTCTGAAGCCGGGTCCATGATGTTCAAGCATCCCGACATCGAAATGAGCACGGTCTTTGGTGATGGATCAGAGCCGCAGGGTGGTGGCTTTTTCGGCAAGCTTGTCGGCGCGGGCAAACGTCTGATCACCGGCGAAAGCCTCTTTACCACAGTCTTCACCCATAATGGTTCCGGCAAGGTGCGTGTAGCCTTTGCTGCTCCCTATGCAGGTCACATTGTTCCTTTGAAGCTGGACGAGTTCGGCGGCACGATCATTGCCCAGAAAGACAGTTTCCTTGCTGCCGCCAAGGGTGTATCCATTGGCATTCACATTCAGCAAAAAGTGATGACCGGTCTGTTTGGTGGTGAAGGCTTCATCATGCAAAAACTGGAAGGTGATGGCTGGGCCTTCATCCATGCTGGTGGCACCATCATCGAAAAGGAATTGGCGCCCGGTGAAGAACTGCATGTCGATACAGGCTGTATCGCGGCTTATACTGCTGGCGTCGATTTTGATCTCGAACGGGCTGGGTCGGTCAAAAGCATGATCTTTGGTGGTGAAGGCGTCTTCTTTGCCAAACTGCGTGGACCCGGCAAGGTCTGGCTGCAATCCTTACCTTTCTCCCGGTTGGCAGGTCGCATGTATATGTCCATGCCTCAGGGTGGCGGCTCCCGCCAGGGCGAAGGCTCGATTCTCGGTGGCATTGGTGACATCCTGGATGGAGACAATTGATAATAGCCGCAAAATCATGGCCTCACCGACGCAACAATCAGAGCAGACTTTGCCGGTTAACGCCAAAGTCTGTGATTTTTTTAAATATTATGCAGATGTAGTCCGCAGACGGTTTCAAACCGGCACCCTACCTCCTATATATGAACGACAATCCGCAAAGCATGGCAGAGGAGAAAACCAGCCCATCTGCCTAGGCACCTTCTCAAAAAATTGCACAATTTTTTGGATAAGGAAGCACGTCGAACAAAAACTGGAGCATTTCATGATCGCAAGATCACCCATTGCTCCTAAAACCGGTAAAAATGGACCATTGCTGACAGATGCTCATGTATTTTAGCTTGATTGGGGGGCTCATCCTGCTGCTCATCGCAGGTGATCTTCTGGTAAGAGGCGCAATCGCACTTGCTACCAGGTTTGGAATCCCGCCTTTGGTGATTGGCCTGACCATTGTCTCCTTTGGCACCTCTGCACCCGAATTGATCATTTCCATGAAAGCTGCCTTTGAAGGTGTCCCTGGCATTGCAATTGGTAACGTGGTCGGCTCCAACATTGCCAATGTCTTGCTCGTTCTGGGTATGCCAGCTTTGATCCGGGTCACGCAATGTTCTGAAAGTGGCACTCGATCTTCCACCGTTTTCATGATGGCGGTCTCCATCATCTTCACTGCATTGTGCTGGCAGGGGGTCCTGGACATCACCGCAGGCATCATTCTTCTGGCCTTGCTGGGCTTCTTTTTATCCTGGACAGTCTGGACGTCTCGCCGAGCGAAAAACTGCCAGGGAAGTGACCTTGTGGATGAGGATATGCTGGAAGAAGCGCCAAAAAACCTTGGCCTTGCCATTCTCTTTACCATTGTTGGCATGATTGGCCTGCCCATTGGCGGTCACTTCACCATTGATGGAGCAAGCGCGATCGCCCGAACCTGGGGTGTCTCGGAAGCTGCAATCGGCCTGACAGTCGTCGCCATCGGCACGTCCTTACCAGAATTGGTTACCACCATGGTCGCGGCGATCCGCAACCAGTCAGCGGTCGCTATCGGCAATGTGGTTGGCTCCAATATTTTCAATATCCTGGCAATCATGGGTCTGACAGCAACTGTCATCGATATTCCGGTACCAGATGAAATTCTGGAATTTGACCTATGGATCATGTTGGCAAGCTCGGCACTTATGTTACCTGTGGCGCTTTGGTGCATGCGCCTGACCAAGATCAGAGGTTTGGCAATGCTGGCAATTTATGCCGTTTATATCATTCTGGTCTTTGATCACTAGGTCCGTTCGTAGATCACAATGTGGCCGTGTTGTTACGGCTGCATTTGGATCGTCCTGGCGGCCTTGTCCCGCTTGAAGCATTTCTGGATGACCCAATTGTCAGAAGTCTTTTAAGCCCTCCTATTGAAGCAAGTCCTCATCCGAAAAGTGCTTCTACTTTTCAGGGACGCATTCTAAAATGGTGCTATGAGCGAAATTTCCGACGAGATTCCTGACAATGGTGAAAGTGCTTCAGAACTGAAGCTTACAGGCTTTGGTGTGATCGCAGATTTCGTACGCCGATTGCCCAATACGCCAGGCGTTTATCGCATGCTGGATTCAGAAGAGAATGTTCTCTATGTCGGCAAGGCTCGTAATCTGAAAAGACGCGTGTCAAACTATGCACGCCATAACAACCAATCCACACGCATCCTGAGGATGATTCACCTCACTGCCTCAATGGAATTTGTCAATACAGCAACAGAAACAGAAGCCCTGTTGCTGGAAGCCAATCTCATAAAACGGCTAAAACCACGCTTCAACGTTTTACTGAGAGATGACAAGAGCTTTCCCTACATTCTGATTGGCAAGGATCACGAAGCCCCACAAATTGCCAAACATCGTGGTGCTCGTAAGCGAGATGCCAAATATTATGGTCCATTCGCGTCTGCTGGTGCAGTCAACAAAACCATTCATATACTGGAAAAAGCATTTCTGCTCCGCAATTGCACCGATTCCATGTATGAGAGCCGAACTCGGCCTTGCCTGCAATATCAGATCAAACGCTGTTCAGCCCCATGTACCGGAGAGATCTCTCTGGAAGATTATGCCGAACTGGTCGATCAGGCTCATCAATTTCTCTCAGGTAAAAGTCAGGATCTGCAGAAGGACATGGCAGATCAGATGCAACAGGCATCGGATGAATTGGATTTCGAGAAGGCTGCAATGTTCCGCGATCGTATCGCAGCCCTGACACAAATTCAGGCTCATCAAGGAATCAATCCGCAAACCTTGCAGGAAGCCGATGTCTTTGCCTGTCACCAGCAAGGCGGCCAGACCTGTATTCAGGTTTTCTTCTTCCGAACCGGCCAGAACTGGGGCAACCGTGCCTATTTCCCACGCGCAGACAAAAGCCTGAATGAAGTCGACATTCTCAGCCCGTTTCTGGTACAATTCTATGACAACAAGCCAATTCCACGTCAAATCCTGCTCTCTCATGAGTTGCCGGAAGCCGAATTGATCAGAGATGCTCTAACCTCGCGATCTGATTTCAAGGTTCAGATCGTAACGCCACAACGTGGAGAGAAGAAAGAGCTAGTCGATCACGCCATGACCAACGCACGCGAAGCATTGGGACGACGGCTGGCAGAGACAGCATCCCAACAGCGCCTGTTGGAAGGGCTGGCCGAAGTTCTGAACTTGCAGGAAGCTCCGAGCCGCATTGAAGTCTACGATAACAGTCATATACAAGGCACCAATGCCGTAGGTGGTATGATTGTTGCCGGCCCCGAAGGCTTCATGAAAAGCCAATATCGCAAGTTCAACATCAAATCGGAGACCATTACACCGGGTGATGATTATGGCATGATGCGCGAAGTCATGACCCGCCGCTTCTCCCGGCTTCTCAAAGAAAATGGTCCACGTCCCAAGGGAGAGAGCTCCGATACCGATCCACACTCAGAACCATCCAATGACGCTCCTCCATGGCCGGACCTGCTACTGATCGATGGCGGTCTTGGTCAGCTCAATGCAGTGCGCGAAACATTGGAGGAATTGGGTATCACGGATCTACCACTTGTTGGCGTTGCCAAAGGTCCGGATAGGGACGCAGGGCGTGAAAAATTCTTCATGCCGGGTCGGGACAGTTTCATGCTGCCCTTACGTGACCCTGTTCTTTATTACATTCAGCGTCTGCGTGATGAAGCCCATCGCTATGCCATTGGCAGCCATCGTACCCGCCGTTCAAACCAGATCAGCAAAACAGGCCTTGACGATGTTCCCGGCATCGGCCCCGCCAGAAAACGGGCTCTGTTACATCATTTTGGAACCGCCAAAGCTGTAACCAAGGCCGCTCTTTCAGATCTTCTGGCCGTGGAGGGCATTTCCGACCAAATGGCCCGCACCATCCATGCCTATTTTCAAGATGACTAGGCTCGATCTCCATCACTCGCCCTGATATAACGATAAGTTATACAACGTCATTTGGCAAAAAAACACCTCAGTCCAATTGCTTGAGACAAGTCGCATTGACCTGATCCTTGGATCATGCTTTGAAGGAAGCAAGATCGGGCAACACCCCAATTCCATGCCAGACCGGCGGACAGAGAGGACCAAAGCCTTTCATGAAAAAGTCAACCACGTTCAGCTTGCCGAACCTTTTGACATTTGGCCGTATTCTAGCCGTTCCCGCATTGGTTATCTGCATGCTTTGGCCAGATTCGGACACTGCTCGCTGGACTGCCCTGGGTATCTTCGCAGCAGCCGCTATCACCGACTTCTTTGATGGCTATCTTGCCCGTATCCTCAATGTCCAATCCGCTCTCGGCCGAATGCTGGACCCAATTGCAGACAAATTGCTCGTCACCATTTCCATTCTGATGTTGGCGGCAGCAGATACCCTCAACGGTTTTCATATCTGGGCCGGCGTAATCATTGTCTGCCGTGAAATTCTCGTTTCGGGTTTGCGCGAATTTTTGGCGGAATTGCAGGTCAGCGTCCCGGTAACCCGCCTGGCCAAATGGAAGACCACAGCACAACTCGTTGCCCTTGGCTTTCTTCTGGCAGGCCCAGCCGGTGACAAGGTTCTCCCCTTCAATACGGAGATTGGTCTAACACTGATGTGGATTTCTGCTTTGCTAACCTTATATACGGGTTATGATTATTTCCGTGCCGGAATTCATTATCTGCTGGATGACTAATCTCAAGGCAACCTCCGACCAATCGGTCTAGAAGCTTGGTAAACAGCAAAACCCGGACGTTGTGAGAATTGGAGCAGACGATGAAACTGATCTATTTCGCCTGGATTAGAGAACGCCTTGGCATTGAAGAAGAAGAAATCGATTTACCGAACAGCGTGACCACCGTGCAGGACCTGCTCCTCTGGCAACAAGGCCGGGATGACCAATATGAAGGAGCCTTTGCAGATCTGGACACAATTCGCGTTGCATTGGATCAGTTTCATGCAGAACGTGACGATCCAGTTGCAGGTGCGTCCGAGATTGCCTTTTTCCCTCCCATGACCGGCGGTTGATCAGAAAGCCAATACCATGACTGTCAGCTTGCAAGAGAACGATTTCGATATCGCAACAGAAATTGATGCGTTGAGTTCAGGAGATACCGGCATTGGTGCTGTCGTCACCTTCACCGGTCTTGTCCGGGATATGGTCGATGATGAACGCATCATCGATATGACGTTGGAGCATTATCCAGCCATGGCCCGGACTGAGCTGGAACGAATTGAGGCAGAAGCCAACAAGCGTTGGCCTCTGAACGGCACTCGCATCATTCACCGCTTTGGTACTCTGATACCTGGTGATCGAATCGTTCTGGTTGTGACGGCTTCCTCTCACCGACAAGCAGCTTTTGAAGCGGCAGAATTCATTATGGATTTTCTGAAAACCCGAGCTCCCTTCTGGAAAAAGGAAAAGCTGGAACAAGGTGATAGTGGCTGGGTTGAGGCAAAAGACAAGGATGACGCAGCGTTGGAACGCTGGAAGCGCTGATTTTTCCAATATTTTCAAAGAGAAAGGCGACTTCCCGAAGAAGCAGCCTTTCTTGTCAAAGCACAAAGGAGATTGACTTATTCTGCTGCTGCGGCGGTAGGGGTCACCTCTGCCGTGTAATCATCCATCAGAGTTTTGGTTATAGTTCCCGGAGTGAAGCTGTAATTGTCAATTGCAGAAACCGGGGTAACCTCCACTGCAGTACCGGTCAGGAAACATTCTTCGAAATCACCCAATTCTTCAGGGCGAATTTTACGCTCGATAACCTTGATACCGCGACGTTTGGCCAGATCGACCACTGTTTGACGGGTAATACCGTTCAAAAAACAGTCTGGCGTAGGAGTATGGATAGCCCCATCCTTGATGAAGAAGATATTCGCGCCGGTTGCCTCGGCAACATAGCCCTCAAAATCCAGCATCATGGCATCCTGATATCCCTCTTTCTCCACTTTATGCTTGGAGAGCGTGCAGATCATATAAAGACCCGCAGCCTTGGCTACACATGGAATTGTACGAGGATCCGGACGGCGCCACTCGGCGGTTTTCAGACGCAAACCTTTCAAACGATCCTCTGGCGAGAAATAGGATGGCCATTCCCACGCCGCAATCGCGACATTGATCTTATTCTCCTGAGCAGAGATGCCCATCATCTCGGAACCACGCCATGCAACAGGACGCAGATAAGCATCGGTCAGACCTTCCTTCTCCAGAATTTCAATCTGAATGCGGTTCAACTCTTGCTGAGAATAGGGAATTTCAAACCCCAAAAGCTCCGCTGATTTGTAAAGACGCTCTGTATGTTCTTCGAGCTTGAAGATTTTTCCACCATAAGCGCGCACACCCTCAAACACGGAGGAAGCATAATGCAAGCCATGAGACAGAACATGCAATTTCGCATCTTTCCAGTCCACATACTCACCATTGTACCAAATATGTCCTTCACGCTGATCAAATGATGGTCCAGCCATTTTCTTGTCTCCTGGTACAGTTGCCCCCAATCACGGGCGCAAGACCGGCAAAGCCTTTTGCGCTGAACAATTTCTCACGCTATGGTCTATCCGGCCTTTAAAATTCCAAAACAGGTCCTTTGCGAAAAGAAGTGATTTTAGCAAGAAAATTTGCATTCCTTTCGCAAGATCTGAGAAAGAAGTAACAAATGAATAAAAATAAGTCAATAATGCTGACTTATTTTTTGATATTTGCGAACCATACACCAGAATCTCAATTACAAAATTATTCTCAATTCAAATGAGAATAAGGAAGAATTAATTCGCCGTCTCAGCGCATAACAGATAAAATATCTCAAAATACGAAGTTCGAAGTATAAAGATGACAGACAAAAAAAATGATCAGAACCTACCGATGATCACCTTTCCCATGTCGGAGCAGGATGGTATTTCCTTCGAAATCATCGAGCTCCTCTTCTTCGCCTATCGCGATTTCGTCGCTGATCCCGATTCCATGTTGGCAGGCATAGGATATGGTCGTGCTCACCATAGAGTTCTGCATTTTGTCAACCGCAGTCCCGGTATCCCGGTGGCCCATCTGCTTGAAATTCTGAAAATCACCAAGCAAAGTCTGGCACGTGTTCTCAAGCAATTGATCGAGGATGGCTATATTGCCCAACAAACAGGTGACAAAGATCGCCGCCAGCGCCTTCTTTTCCCGACACAAAAGGGCCGTGATCTGGCATTGCAACTCTCCCGCTGCCAGGCACGACGGATAGAACAGGCCCTAATCAGTCTGCCACCAGAGACCAAGGAAACTGCCAAAGCCTTTCTCTATTCCTTGATTGAGCAGAATGATCGCCCTTTGGTACGTCAGCTCAACAGTCAGCAAGATCGCCAGGACCATGCATTGTAAGAATAGGTAAGGTTTCGTGCTTTGACGCTGATGCAGCAAAACATGTTAAACTGAATGCAGTTCGATCCTGCAACCGTGACCCGAGGTCATGGCAGGCCACTATAGTAACAAAGCTCAAGACGATCATGGCCTCTTCAAACAAATCCCTGCCGGATAATGCTCAGCATCTGTTGGTCATCGACGACGACAGCCGCATCCGCTCACTTCTGCAAAAATACCTGACCAACAATGGCTATCGGGTCTCCGCAGCGCAAAATGCAGCCGAAGCGCGCAAGACAATGGCAGGCCTTTCCTTCGATCTGCTCATTCTGGATGTAATGATGCCCGGTGAAACCGGTATGGAGTTTGCCAGCTCTTTACGGGAAACAGACAGCATACCTATTCTGATGCTTACCGCCCGCGCAGAAAGCGAAAGCCGTATCCAGGGACTGGAGATTGGTGTTGACGATTATTTGCCAAAACCATTTGAACCTCGTGAATTGCTGCTGCGTATTCGCAACATTCTCAAACATCACATGGCAAACGCTACCGCTGCCATCAATGAAGTCAATTTCGGCCCCTTCCAATTCAAACTGGAGCGACAGGAATTATTGTGTGGGGATGATGTTATTCGCCTGACTGATCGTGAACGGGAATTGCTGGCACTGTTCGCCTCCCAACCGGGCGCGACTGTCACGCGCGCCGCCCTGGCTGGAGAAGATGGCACAGGCGAGCGCACGGTCGATGTACAAATCAATCGCCTTCGCCGGAAAATTGAACCAGATCCCTCAAACCCGATTTATTTGCAAACAATTCGTGGTATTGGCTATCGTCTATTGACAGATTAAGCGTGATCAAATGACCATGGCCACATCATGAACAAAGACGATCGAAAATTGAAGCAGACCGTGGAGGCCACGGGTCCAAACACACAGAAGCTTGCAAATATGCCCGACATACCCGTTGAGGCAAAGTTGACATGGCTCCCCAATTGGCTGAGACCATCGATCATCTTTCTCATTCAAGTGATCGCACTCATCAGATCTGCTTGGCGGCAATTCACGCGCTTTATCGCCAGAATGATGCCCAAAGGCCTCTATGGCCGCTCGCTTATCATCATTGTAGCCCCAATGGTCATCCTGCAATCAGTTCTGGCTTTTGTCTTCATGGAACGTCACTGGCAGACGGTCACCAATCGATTGTCAGGGGCAGTCACCCGAGACATTGCAGCTATCATTGCAGTCATCGAACAATATCCTCAAGATGCTGAAAATGAAACCATCATCAAGATCGCCAAAGATCAGATGGATCTGAATGTAGCATTGCTTCCGGCGGGTCCATTGCCACCTCCCGGCCCCAAACCCTTCTTCAGCTTGCTTGATCGTGCGTTGTCACAAAAGATCACTGCACAAATCGGTAAACCTTTCTGGATTGACACCGTTGGCCGCTCCAATCTGGTTGAAGTGCGTATCAAATTGAAGGATTCGGTTCTCCGCGTTTTCACACGCCGCAGCCAGACTTATGCCTCCAATTCTCATATCTTTCTGATCTGGATGATTGGGACGTCACTGGTACTGCTAATCGTCGCCATTCTGTTCTTGCGCAATCAAATTCGCCCCATTCAACGGTTGGCTAACGCCGCAGAACAATTCGGTAAAGGTCAGGATCTGGCCAATTTCCGACCAACTGGCGCACGAGAGGTTCGACAGGCCGCCCATGCCTTCATAGAAATGAAACGCAGAATCGAACGACAAATCGAACAGCGAACTACCATGCTGGCCGGTGTGTCTCATGATCTTCGCACTGTTCTGACGCGTTTCAAGCTACAACTTGCATTGTTTGAAGATGAGCCGGAAGCACGGGACATGCAGCGTGATGTTGATGAAATGCAGCATATGCTCGAAGATTATCTGGCTTTTGCGCGTGGTGTCTCTGCCGAAAAATCTGCAACTATTTCCATACCCGATTTTCTGGAAGAACTCAGCCACGACGCCGAAAGATCAGGAAAGAATCTGAAAGTCACCCATCATGGTCGCGCAGAGGTTTCCATCCGCCCTCAGACCATGAAACGATGCCTGACCAACCTGGTCAGCAATGCCCTGCGTTATGGGAATGCCGTGGAACTCACATCGGAACAGACCACCAACTGGTGGATCATCACGATTGATGATGACGGCCCGGGAATTCCGCAGCCAGAATGGGAAACCGTTTTCAAACCTTTCTATCGGCTGGATACGGCGCGCAATCAGGATATCTCAAGCACAGGTCTGGGCCTTGCCATTGCGCGCGATATTGCACGTGGTCATGGTGGTGATATCAAACTATGCGAAAGCCCGGCTGGTGGCCTTCGTGCAGCGATCCGCCTGCCCGTCTAGACCGCCAGATTTGACGAAACTCTCAATGAAGACGTGAGCCGTTTGGCACAGCCTGCTCAACAGCAGCAAGAACAATATCAGCATTGTCATCACTATAGCCAAGCGTCAAAACTTCGGACATGAAAGGACCGATCTGACGACGTGGAAAATTCACCACTGCCATGACCTGACGACCGACTAAATCTTCGCAACTATAGTGAACCGTGATCTGCGCAGAACTTTTCTTGACGCCAATCTCGCCACCAAAATCAATTTTCAGCTTATAGGCAGGTTTGCGAGCTTCGGGAAATGGCACAGCCTCAACAACTGTTCCAACACGGATATCAACTTTCAAAAAGTCATCGAATGAAATCTCGGACATATCTTCTCCTTAGAGCGTGTTCCCGAAAAGTTGAAGCACTTTTCGGATAAGAACTCGCTTTGGATCAAAAGGTTAAAGCACTACTCACGATTCAACGATTGTGAGAAGTGCTTTAAGTTCAGAGAATGGTCCGGAATTACGATTACAAACTCAAGAGACTGTCGCCAACCCTTCGCTCTCATCCACAGAAGAGACAGGTTCGGAAGTTCTGCGACCGGATCTACGATCACGAAACGAAGACCTAGAACAACATTTACGCAACTTGTTCATGCGACAAAGCAGTTTTTCAGTTTTGCATAAAGCCCGTTCGCCTCGGTGCAAAATCTTGTCCAGCACCGCCATAGTACGAGACAGATCTTCACTTTCATCTTCCAGCCAGATCGCAAAAGCACGGCCATAAGCCAGCAAAGCACCTTTGTTGCGCACTTGCCCCATCATCCCGGCGGAAGAAATATGAGCCATTTCCATAATCCATTCACCAGTCAGAGCCGACAATGCACATAAATGCATTGCCAACATCGGATCATACTTGGCTGCTTTACTGAGACTGACAATAAGAGCCCGATGGTCTTGCATGGCGTCAAAGCGCCCCATCAACACATCGAACAAACGATCCCGCGCGGGCTCATCCGCAAGCGCAGTATCAAAGTCATCCAGCATGGTGCGATCAATCCGGCGTATCAAATCACTCACATAGGAAAAGCGAGTGGGATATTCTGCATAGGCCTCATGCAAATCGACATTGGCCCGATGAGCCAATCGAGCGCAGGATATCTCAGTCCATCCATGATCAACGACCGACATTTCGAATTGATCAAATAGGCGATTGCGTATGTCCTGCGTCACAACTAGGCCCTCCTGCTATCTCAACTTATTGCTGTACGCCAATCATTCGACGCCAGATCAGTATTGTAACACAAAATGGCTATTCCAAGGGCGAAAGCTCAGGACGTAGACTCATAGATGAGCTGTATTTGGCGTCAAAATGGTCTGATATAGCTAGAAAAAGAGGGAAGGATGGACTGGTTACCCATTCAAGCTCTTTGCCGACGTCAGATTTTGACCATTTTGTCGTCCGAAGGATAGGGCGATTTTTTCCGATCACCACGTCGCAAGGATTTGAAAATACAACACATTGTCTGCATCCTCACTCCTTGTGATCGAAAAAACTTGCCTCTACCAAATTCACCGCATTTATGAGTTTACGTCCAAGGAAGGATCCTTAAGCTTCATCACCGTTAGATATTTTGCTTTCCAAAGCAACAAGACGCGCTTTCAGGGCTTCATTCTCATCACGCGCGGCAATTGCCATGGCTTTGACTGCCTCGAACTCATCACGGGTTACAAGATCCATATCGCCAATAAAACGCTCTATCTGGGCGCGAAACATATTCTCCGCCTCTCCACGAACACCTTGAGCAACACCAGCAGCATCGTTCATCAATTTGGCAAATTCATCAAACAGACGATTATTCACATGGGTCATAATCAGGCTCCTTCATTGCCATCGTTTTTTGACTGACACTCCAAAACAGGTCAGCCATTCTCATCTACCCCCAGATATAATGGTCAATCTCGATTTCACAATTGATTTTTGCGACTTTCTCTTGACTTGTGGTCGCAATCACCACAAATCGTAGGATCAAGAGCTACCAGTTTCGTGCGGCTCCCAAAGCAACTCCCCATCGAAGGGCCTGCTCGTGACGCTTTATGCCATTCCATTTCCAACCATCGATCCAGTCCTGCTATCGCTGGGACCGCTCCAGATACGCTGGTACGCACTTGCCTATATCGCAGGCATATTACTGGCTTGGCATTATTTGAAACGGGTCGCTCGCCAAGCGCAGCTTTGGCCCCATGTCAAAAGCCCAGCCTCCGAAGAACAGATTGATGATTTTGTTCTTTGGGCTACCCTGGGTATCGTCATTGGCGGCCGCCTGGGTTATGTGCTTTTCTATAATCTGGATGCGTATCTCGCCAATCCAGCCGAGATCGTTGCCATCTGGAATGGAGGCATGTCCTTCCATGGTGGATTTGCCGGAGTGATGCTGGCACTGATCATTTTCGCGAACCAAAAGAAAATACCCCTTCTATCCGGTTTGGATCTGATCGCCCTTGGTGCTCCGTTCGGTCTGTTTTTCGGGCGTATTGCCAATTTCATCAATGCCGAGCTTTTTGGCCGAGTCACGGACGTTCCATGGGGTGTCATCTTTCCCAATGGAGGTCCATTGCCTCGCCATCCCAGTCAACTCTATGAAGCCGCTCTGGAAGGCCTTCTTCTCTTCGTCATCTTGCGAATTTTGAGCCATTCCGCCGGTAAGCTACACAAACCAGGCTTCATCGCCGGGACGTTTGCACTCGGTTATGGAATTTTTCGATCCTTCGTCGAGCTTTTCCGCATGCCAGATGAACAAGTCGGCTTTCTGACTGCCGGAACCACGATGGGCATGTGGCTCTCAGCCCCCATGGTCATTGCAGGCGCTTGCCTGATGATCCATGCGCTACGTTCATCACGACAATCAGCAACGTCTGACAAATAGTTTCATTCTCGACAGGATCACCAAGACAATGGGCAATCTCCCTTCTCTGACCGAGCGCATCAAGCGCATGATTGCCCTTGAAGGACCTATGGATATCGCCACTTTCATGGCGTTGGCGCTCGCGGACCCTGAACAGGGTTATTATATGACCCGAGATCCGTTTGGTGAACAAGGCGATTTCACCACGGCTCCTGAAGTGAGTCAGCTGTTTGGTGAAATTCTGGGCGTCTGGATGCTTCATCAATGGCATCAGGCTGGTCGTCCGGCCCCCTTTCATCTGGTCGAGTTGGGCCCCGGGCGTGGCACCTTGATGCAGGATATGGTCCGCGCAATTTCACAGGACCAGCAAGCCCGCGATGCCCTGATCCTGCATATGGTAGAAACCAGCCCGATCCTGACCAGGCAGCAGAAGAAAAAACTCGCGCTTGGCTCCAGCCCGCTTAATCATCACGCCAGCATCGATACCCTGCCGAACCAGCCGCTCTTCATAACTGCCAATGAATTTTTGGATGCCCTCCCCATCCATCAATGGATCCATCACAAAGATCGCTGGCATGAACGTATCATTGGTCTTGATGAGGAAGGAAAGCTGGCTTTCGGCCTTGGGCCTACCCGCGATATCGGCTGTCTGACGTCGCCAGAACCACCACAAGACGGGGCAATATGGGAGCAGAACCCACTTGGAGAAGCCATTTGCCAAGAGTTAGGCACCCGCATAGCTCAACACGGCGGGGCAGCATTGCTGATCGATTACGGTTATGCCAAATCTGCTCTTGGTGACAGTTTGCAGGCACTGAAAGGCCACATTTATGCCAACATTCTGCATGATGTCGGCGATCAGGATCTGACAACACATGTCAATTTCCAAATCATGGGTGAAGCTGCCAGCCTGGCAAACAAAGCACAAGACACCATGCAGCCGATCACAACACATTTGATCAATCAGGGGCAATTTCTACTGAATTTGGGGATTCTTGAACGCGCCGGACAATTGGGTGCAGGCAAAACCCATGAAGAACAGGAAGCCATTCGCGATGCAGTGGAACGTCTGGCTGCACCCGCCCAGATGGGGGATCTGTTCAAAGTTCTGGCAATCGTTCCACAGGGAATCGACGTACCCGGATTTTCCAACTAGGCTATCATCTCCAGCATGTGATTTGGTCCCTTGAATGTCCGGCCATATTGCCTGTTTCAGCCTGCCCGGAGATGCTCCATGCAATTGCAACATCCTGCCCTGAGCCAAATAGGCGCTATCAATCATGGCTTTTTCACACGCCGTGGCGGCACGTCCAATGACACCTATGATAGCTTGAATTGTGGATATGGATCTGATGATGACCGCGACAATGTCACCGCCAATCGCGCACGCGTAGCAATGCAACTGGGTGTCACGCCCACCAATCTGCTCACTGCCCATCAGATCCATTCACCAGATGCTGCGATTGTAAATACCCCTTTTGACGATGACAATCGTCCCAGGGTCGACGCCTTGGTCACCAAAACACCTGGTATGGCTGTTGCTGTTTTGACAGCCGATTGCGGACCATTATTGTTTGCAGATCAGAAAAATCAGGTCGTGGGTGCTGCTCATGCTGGTTGGAAAGGCGCCGTTGGAGGGGTAATCGAAAATACCCTGTCTCAAATGGAAGACATGGGCGCAGAGCGAGCACACATCACCGCCATACTTGGCCCTACCATCTCTCGACCCAACTATGAAGTGGACGATGCTTTCAAAACCCGCTTTGTCAACTTGGAACCTGAATATTCCGGTTTTTTCTCAGCTGGTCAACGAGATGGTCATCATCAATTCGATCTGCCAGCTTTCATCATGAGCAAACTGACAAAGGAAGGTGTGGGAACCGCGATCAATCTGGATCGATGCACCTATGGCGAGCCCGATGAATTCTTCTCCTATCGCCGTGCCACCCACAAAAATGAACCTGATTATGGTCGCCAGATCACCGCAATCGCAATAACAGACTGAATTCATTCATAATAATAAGCCACGCTCTATTGGAGGACATCAAAATGGCATTGCATTTCTCTCAGGAAGAGTTCGACCGACGAAAGGCCGCTACCATGGCCAAAATGTCCGATCAGAAACTTGATGCCATGCTGCTTTTCGCGCAGGAAAGCATGTATTGGCTATCCGGCTATGACACTTTCGGTTATTGTTTCTTTCAATGCCTGGTTCTGCAAAAAAACGGCGAGATGACACTGCTCACCCGTTCGGCAGATCTGCGTCAGGCACAGCTTACTTCCAATATCGAAGATATTCGCACATGGGTTGATCGCGGCAATGCCTCACCAGCCATTCAATTGCGTGAAATGCTGGATGATCTGGGCCTGCTCGGCGCCACATTTGGCATCGAATATGACACCCATGGTCTGACAGCAGCCAATGGAAGAGCACTGGATGAAGCGCTCAGAACATTCGCCGATTGCAAAGACGCCTCCAATCTCATTCCACCTCTTCGAGCCATAAAATCGGTCGACGAGCTGGCTTATGTCCGCATAGCCGGGGAACTGTCGGATCTCGCCTTGACCGAAGCTCTACCCCTGATTACCGCTGGTGCAGATGAAGGCAAGATTCTCGCAACCATGCAAGGCGTGATTTTTGAAGGCGGCGGCGACTATCCAGCCAACGAGTTCATTATGGGTTCCGGCCCTGATGCATTGCTCTGCCGCTATAAAGCAGGACGCAGAAAACTCGATTCACAAGACCAGATCACTCTGGAATGGGCCGCAGCCTATCGCCACTATCACGTCCCAATGATGCGAACCGTGATTGTGGGACAGCCAACGACTCGTCATGAAAAATTATTCGAAACCGCCAAAGAGGCCTTGAATGCGGTTGAAGAAGCCATGCGCCAGGGAAACACATTTGGCGATGTTTTTGATGCCCATGCTGGCGTGGTAGATGCTGCAGGTGAACAAGCCCATCGCCTGAATGCCTGCGGATATTCTGTTGGAGCCCGCTTTTCACCCAGCTGGATGGAATGGCCCATGTTCTATCGTAACAATGACGCAGTCATCAGCCCCAACATGACGCTCTTTACCCATATGATCCTGATGGACAGCGACAACAACATCGCCATGTGCCCGGGTCATAGCTACATCACAACAGAATCTGCACCAGAGCCACTCTCAAAATTACCAATTGAGATGCTGGTTAAGAAATAGAAAACCGTCCTGTATTAAACTGATGCCAATACAATTCTCCCGCACGGTTCGAACTCGCATCCATCATGGATATGCGAGGGTGCGGGAGAGTGAAGTTTTGGAGTGGACTGACGATGGCAAATCTGATGGCAAAGTTTGAAAAAGCAACGCTTATCGCCCTGTGCACCAGCATTGTTGTTGGCTGTTCAGGCTCTGGTGTTCCCACCCCTCCAGGGGTGATTGAACCGTCTGGCCAAGCAAGCCTGCCAACAGAACAACCTCAGTCCATCATGACTTCCGTACCACCTGACGGAACCCAACAGAACAACGCCACCCAGCAGCAAGCACCAAACAATACCGGCCTGCCACCTGCAAGCAGCCTTGGTACGGTCAATCAGACCGCAACAACTCAGCCTCAGACCAATCAACCCTCACAATCGCGTCTGGTTAAGAACTATACGGCACCAGTTTCAAATGCAGTTCTAACCTTTGAACCCATGGTTGGAGCACCGACCAGAGTCGCACGTGAACTTTCCGGAAGTCTGGGTCAACGTGTCGCGCAACAGGCATTACCTGTTGTTGCCCGTTCCGATACAAAAGTCACACATCGCGTAAAGGGATATTTCTCTGCCAGTGAAAACCAGGGGCAAGTCCAAATTTCCTATGTCTGGGATATTTTCGACAAGGATGGAAAACGCCTCAATCGCATCATGGGCAGTCAGCAAACTCCTATGACAGGATCTGACCCCTGGGATGCTGTCACAGGACCGATTCTTGACAAGGTGGCGGTTGATACAGCAGCACAACTCAAGACCTGGCATTCCAGTCTATAGGAACTGTGTTTTCCCCTTTAGTCACATGCCACATTGCGCACTTGTTGCACTTTTGCTGCGCATTGACAGCATTTTGTAAAAAAGCAAAAAGAATCTCCCGGACTCTCCCTGCCCGAACTTTACTTTCACAGGATTCCATGCTTACAACGCCCTCATCTCAGGGGCGCTAAGGAGCCAACCCCGACCAGCGGCTCCTCCATCTTGCGAAATTACAGGGCAATAGGTTCATGAAACTCCTAGCCGGCAACTCCAATCCTACCCTCACCAAGCGGATCGCCGAATATCTTGGCATCGAAAAGAGCGACTGCTCGGTTCGCCGTTTTGCGGACGAGGAAATCTTTGTTGAAGTTCATGAAAACGTTCGAGGTTCGGACGTTTTTGTCGTTCAGCCGACTTCTTTTCCGGCCAACGACAACCTCATGGAGCTTTTGATCCTTATCGATGCTCTGCGCCGTTCTTCAGCGCGTCGCATCACAGCTGTTATTCCTTACTTCGGTTATGCCCGTCAGGACCGCCGTAGCGCCCCCAGAACCCCGATCTCGGCAAAATTGGTTGCCAATCTGATTTCCCATGCTGGCGCAGACCGGGTCATGACGTTGGATTTGCATGCTGCTCAGATTCAAGGTTTCTTTGATATTCCGGCTGATAACCTTTATGCTGCTCCGGTTCTCTCTCGCGACATTCTGGAGCGCAACGAATCCGAGAATGTCATGGTTGTTTCCCCTGATGTTGGTGGCGTGGTTCGTGCCCGCTCTCTGGCAAAACGCATTGGCGCACCATTGTCCATCGTCGACAAACGTCGTGAACGCGCAGGCGAATCTGAAGTCATGAACATCATTGGTGATGTAGCGGGTTTCAACTGCATTCTCGTCGATGACATCATCGATTCCGGCGGCACTCTGTGCAATGCAGCTGACGCCCTGCTCGCCAAAGGTGCGGCCTCCGTCACCGCTTACATTACCCACGGTGTTCTGTCCGGTGGCGCGGTAAATCGTATTGTCAAATCCAAACTGCGCGAATTGGTGATCACAGATTCCATCGAGCCAACTCAAGCCGTTCTCGACGCACCAAATATTCGTGTGCTCAGCGTTGCCAACCTGCTGGGCGAAGCAATCTCACGCACAGCCAACGAACAATCTGTTTCCTCCCTGTTCGACTAAGGCATCCGATATATCGATTTTCAAAGCCCGGCTCATCGAGCCGGGTTTTTCTTTACCAAATTGAGGCAAAAATTGTCTCGAAAAGCGCGAAAAACAGCCCATTTGAGCCTGCCTTACGCTTGCCATTCTTCCAAATCTGCCCTATAAGCCTGCTTGCTGCCTCTACACCCTTGGAGGAGTTGCAGCAGATGGGTCGTTTTGCGGCCCTTTTTTTGATCTTTTTAGGAGAACTCCTATGGCTGAATTTGAATTCAAAGCTGAACGCCGTGAACGAGCCGGTAAGGGGGCTGCCCGTGCACTGCGTCGCGCTGGTCGCGTCCCAGCTGTCATCTATGGTGACAAGAAAGACCCTGTATCCATCTCTCTTCCTTACAAGGAAACCGAGCTGCAGATCCAGAAAGGTGGCTTTCTGTCCCACATTCTCACCATTGATGTTGATGGCGAGAAAACTCGCGTGATCCCACGCGACTACCAGCTGGATGTCGTTCGCGACTTCCCAATGCATGTCGACTTCCTGCGCGTTTCCAAGTCCACCAAAATCACCGTTGGTGTACATGTGAACTTCATCAACGAAGAGACCAGCCCAGGCCTGAAACGTGGTGGTGCGCTGAACATCGTTCGTCGTGAAGTCGAAGTTGAGTGCCCGGCTCTCGAAATTCCGGAATCCATCACTGTGGATCTGGCTGAAGCAGACATCGGCGATTCCATTCACGTGTCTGCAGTGAAACTGCCAGCAGGCGTGAATCCGACCATCACCGATCGTGACTTCACCATTGCAACCATCGCAGCTCCAGCTGGTTACAATGATGACGCCGATGAAGGCGAAAGTGAAGGCGAAGAAGAGTCTGCTGAATAAGCTGCTTTGACCCTTAGGGCCCGGGAGGTTTACCCATGTATCTGCTTGTCGGACTTGGAAATCCCGGGCTCAAATATGCTGGCAACCGTCACAATATCGGCTTCATGGCCATTGACGAGATTGCACGCCAGCACAGTTTCGGACCTTGGCGAAAAAAATTCCAGAGCGAGATTTCCGAAGGCCTGATCGCTGGCAAAAAGACACTCTTGCTCAAGCCGACAACCTATATGAACGAATCCGGTCGTGCGGTTGCGGAAGCCTGTCGTTTCTACAAAATCCCTCCCAAAGATGTGTTTGTCTTTCACGACGAGCTTGATCTGAAACCGGGCAAGGTAAAAGCGAAGCTTGGTGGCGGTGCTGCTGGCCACAATGGCTTACGCTCAACCTGCAATCACATCGGCAACGATTATCATCGGCTTCGCCTTGGAATTGGTCATCCTGGCAAGGATCGCGTTACCCAATGGGTACTTGGCGATTTTGCAAAGGCTGATCAGGAATGGCTGGATCCTCTGCTTGATGCGCTGGCTTTCACGGCTCCAAGCATGCTCAGTGGAGACATGGGGCGTTATATGACAGACTTCTCCAAGCGCCTGAATCCACCCACTCCGAAGGCAACAAAAAGCAAACCACAACAAAATGCTGCGCTCGCTGGCGAAAATGACGCGAAAGCAGAAGCAGCAGCTGATAAATCCTCTAATTCGAACAAGCAAACCAACGCCTCATCAAAAGAAAAGTCTGACAAGGCCCCGAAAAACGCCATGGCAGAAGCGCTGATGAAGCTGGTCTCAAAGCAGAAGGACTAACCCCATGGGTTTCAAATGCGGAATTGTGGGCCTGCCCAATGTTGGCAAATCCACCCTGTTCAACGCCCTGACCAAAACGGCAGCCGCTCAGGCCGCCAACTATCCTTTCTGCACCATTGAGCCAAATACTGGCGATGTGGCTGTTCCCGACCCCCGCATGACCGCAATTGCGAAGATTGCTGGCTCCAAGGAAATCATCCCAACCCGTCTGACCTTTGTGGATATTGCCGGTCTCGTTCGTGGTGCCTCCAAAGGTGAAGGCCTTGGCAACCAGTTCCTGGCCAACATTCGCGAAGTCGATGCAATCGTTCATGTTTTGCGTTGCTTTGAAGATGACGACATCACTCATGTTGAAGGCAAGATCGATCCGGTTACAGATGCGGAGACCGTGGAAACAGAATTGATGATTTCAGATCTGGAAAGCCTTGAACGCCGTGTCACACCTCTTCGTAAAAAAGGTCAGACAGGCGACAAGGAAGCCAAGGTTCAAGCCGAGCTGATGGATCGCATTCTAGAACTCCTGCATGACGGCAAACCTGCCCGCATGCTTGATGTATCCGGAGAAGAGCTGAAGGCAGTTCGCGATCTGAACCTGCTCACCACCAAGCCAGTCCTCTATATTTGTAACGTGGATGAGGAAAGCTCAGGCACCGGCAACGAATTCTCTGCTGCTGTTGAAGAAATGGCAAAGGAACAAGGCGCAGGCACCGTGGTTATTTCTGCTGCAATTGAAGCAGAAATCTCACAGCTGGACAACGAAGAACAGGAAGAATTCCTGGAGACATTGGGCTTGGAAGAGCCTGGTCTCGATCGCATGATCCGGGCAGGCTATGACCTTCTTCATCTAATCACATACTTCACCGCCGGACCAAAAGAAACGCGCGCCTGGACGGTAACCAGCGGCTCCAAGGCCCCTCAGGCTGCAGGGGTCATTCATACTGACTTTGAACGCGGCTTTATTCGCGCCCAAACCATTGCATATAACGATTATGTAGAACTCGGTGGTGAAAGTGCGGCCAAAGAAGCCGGCAAAGCTCGCGATGAAGGCAAGGAATATATTGTTCAGGACGGCGACGTTATGCTTTTCAAGTTCAACACATGATGAACTCCAAAGGGCACATTTAACAAACATAGATCTCCGCCAAAGATTGAATAGAGACATAAGAAAAGGCCATGCCCAGATTAGCATGGCCTTTTCTTATGTCTCTATTATTTTCATGACAAATAATCATGCAACCGTATGAATCGGAAAGTCATTCCTTGCTGATCGGGCAGGTATTCAATCCAAGCAAAGGATAGAATGGACAGAATTTGAACAGACCAGTTGCCAATGGCACAATGCCAATCCAACCCCAAGGTGTCTGCGGCCCAACAAAGACCAGCGCGATCAGTACGATACCAACAATAATGCGAAGAATGCGGTCAAGACCACCAACATTAACAGACATGGGAAACTCCTTTTAGAGCCTATAAGTCACGGCTTGGAAATCTGATAACACAATAAACCAGAAGATCAGGAGAGTCCGGTGACCTTGTCACAATAGGTACAGAGCGAACACTGAATTGCGATGTACCAAAAATTTCATCGGCACAGTCGTTCCAAAGCAGTTTCATCAACAATCAGCACGACACCGCGGCTTGTCCGAACAACACCCTTTTGCGCCATACGCTCCAAGTGGCGTGACACGACTTCACGAGCTGTCCCCAAATCACGTGCCAGATCCAGATGCGTAGCTTCAACCCGACCAGTATCATCTTTGCGCATGAGAAGGTTATCGGCAAGACGCACCTCAATCGGTTCAAAAGCAATGCGCTCAACCGTCTGGGTTATATCCTTCAGTCGTTTGGATATAGACGAGAAAACAAACTTGCGAAAAACAGGGGAAGTGGCCAGAAGCCTGTCGAAACTGGCTGGGTCCAGAAGCACCCCTTCAATTTCATCTTCCGATATAGCTTCTGCAGAATAAGTCTCTTCTCCCAGCAAATTCAGGCTGGTCTGAATGCATATCTCTCCAGGGCAAACACGATAAAGGAGCGCTTCTCTACCTTCTTTGGAGACAGATTGAACACGCACCACACCACGACTGAGCAAGAGATAACCCCGGCAACTCTGTCCCGGTGCAAAAACTTCCGTTCCTTTTGCAATCACAAAGGGCATGGCCTTGGTTGAGAGTAAAGTCCTCGCCTCAGGTTCCAGTTTGGACAGTGCAGGATAAAATTGCTCCAAGCTCCTCTGTCCCATAATGCCCTCTCCTATTCATACTGTGCGTGCATCAAGAGCCTATTCAATGGTTCTCAATCGTCAACCCTTACAAGCCTTCAAATGCCACCAGAGTGTGGACCTGAACGTCTTTTTCACGCAACAAATCAGCCCCCCTCAAATCCGGTAGATCGATGACAAAAGCAGCAGCGATAATTTCACCACCGACATGATTGACCAGATCAACACCTGCAGACGCGGTACCGCCTGTTGCGATCAAATCATCCAACAACAAAACCCGCTCACCTGGTTGAATCGCATCCTTGTGCAATTCGATCCGATCAGTGCCATATTCCAGCTCATAATCCTGACCAACCACCTCACCGGGCAATTTACCTTGCTTGCGTATTGGCACAAAACCAACACCCAACAGATCCGCAACAGCGCCACCAAAAATGAAGCCACGAGCCTCGATACCGACAACTTTATCAATCTTCTGATCAAGAAAGGGAGCAGCCAATTGTCGCACGGCTTGCCGGAACCCCGGACCGTGGGCAATGAGGGTGGAAATATCACGAAAGATGATACCGGTTTTGGGATAATCCGGAATGGAACGGATGATCTTTTTAAGATCCATCACAGCAGCTTCACTCATAGCTGAGTCCTTTTCTTACAATACACGGCCAACGATGACATGAGGCCTCGCTGCCAGATCTGGATCACGCTTTTCCGGCACAGTCATGATGTGCAAATTTCAAAGCATCTTGCAAAACTTGCAGATCATAAAGACCGGATCCATCGATAAATCCCCAACATACTTCTGCCAGATGATCATATCTCCTGGCAAATTTCAGTCTCTATTGGGTTAAATCATCTCGGCACCCTCAGCAAAAGACCAGAACAGCACTTTCCATAAAAAAAGGGCTCATGAAGAGCCCTTTTCGCTATTCTTATAATGGCTTGCCATTAGTGATCTACATCAGACCAGACACGCTTCTTGGTAAAATACAGCAGACCTGCAAAGATCACCAGGAAGATCAGAGCATTCACACCAACGCGCTTGCGCTGTTCCAGCTTGGGCTCGGCGGCCCACATCAGAAAGGCAGAAACGTCTTTGGCATACTGCTCTTTGGTCATTGGAGACCCATCGGTATATTCCACCAACTCATCATCAAGCGGTGGAGCCATAGCCAATGCATTGCCTGCAATGAAGTTGGGATTATAGTTCAAATCCCCTACATCAACGCCTTCCGGCGCCTCTTCATAACCAGTCAACAGAGCATAAAGATAATCTGGCCCATATTCCTGATAAGCCGT
This sequence comes from Cohaesibacter gelatinilyticus, assembly GCF_900215605.1. NCBI lineage: Bacteria > Pseudomonadati > Pseudomonadota > Alphaproteobacteria > Hyphomicrobiales > Cohaesibacteraceae > Cohaesibacter > Cohaesibacter gelatinilyticus. Next base: position 75,705 of record NZ_OBEL01000006.1, read on the forward strand.
CACCGTGTGCCAAACCATGCGGACCAGATCGGTCAGAGGTTCAATACCGGTATCTGGTCCCATGGAACCTGCACGGGCTTTCGCGATCAGGGACAAATCAGGTGGATAAGCACCACCATTTGCAGACTTGGCAGCCTGAACGTTTGGATATGGAGATGGGAAGGTATCAAATGGCTTGGCTGCACGGGTGAACATTTCACCCTCATCATCCGGGCCATCTTCTACTTCATATTCAGCTGCCAGAGCCTTGATCTGATCAGGGTTATACCCCAAAGCACCATCTTCACCCAGATTGCGGAACGCAATATATTCAAGTGAATGGCAAGAGGAACAAACCTCTTTATAGACCTGGAAGCCACGCTGCAGTTGAGCCTTGTCATACTTGCCCAATGGGCCAGAGAAAGACCAGTCCTGCTTTTCAAAGTGTTTGCCGCCACCTGCAGCCATGGCACCACCAGCAGAAACTGTCAGTGCACAAGCTGCAACGAGCGCGCGAACCGTATTTTTGGTCAGCGTAATCATCGGTTTCCCTTTCCTCGCTCGTTATTCGGCTGCAGCGGAAGATCCGCCTTTTTTAGCCAAAACAGCCTCGGAAATCGAATTCGGCAATGGCTTCGGCTTCTCGATCAGGCCCAGAACAGGAAGAATGATCAGGAAGTGAGCAAAGTACCAAACTGTTGCGATACGAGACGCGGTAACATAGCCGCCTTCTGCAGGCTTGGCACCCAGCCAACCCAGTGTCAGACAGACAAAGACGAAAATCCAGAAGAACTGCTTGCCAAGCGGACGATAGGTGTTGGAACGAACCTTGGATGTATCCAGCCAAGGCAGAACGAACAACACGGCAATCGCACCGAACATCAGCAGAACGCCACCCAGTTTATCCGGTACAGCGCGCAGGATCGCGTAGAATGGAAGGAAATACCACTCAGGAACGATATGTGCAGGCGTTACCAGCGGATCAGCAGGGATGTAGTTGTCAGGGTGACCCATGAAGTTAGGCACCATGAAGGTCATCCATGCAAAGAAGATCAGGAACAGGATGATCGCATACAGATCTTTGATGGTGTAGTAAGGCGTGAAAGCAACCGAATCCTGCTTGTCTTTTGGCTCAACACCGGTCGGGTTGTTGTTGCCTGCTTCATGGAACGCCCAGATATGCAGACCAACAATCGCGGCCAGCATGAATGGCAGCAGATAATGCAGAGAGAAGAAACGGTTGAGGGTCGGGTTATCTACCGCAAAACCACCCCACAGCAATTCAACAATTGGATCACCAACGATTGGGAAAGCTGAGAACAGGTTGGTAATAACGGTCGCACCCCAGAAGGACATCTGTCCCCATGGCAGAACGTAACCCATGAAGCCGGTAGCCATCATCAGCAGGAAGATGACAACACCCAAAATCCAGACAACTTCACGTGGCTCCTTGTAGGAACCATAGTAGATGCCACGCATGATATGGATGTAGACGGCAATGAAGAACATGGAAGCACCATTGGCGTGCAGGTAACGCAACATCCAGCCCCAGTTCACATCGCGCATGATGTGCTCAACAGATGAGAACGCCATGGCAGTGTTGGGGGTATAATGCATAACCAGAACGACACCGGTGAGGATCTGGGCGACAAGGCAAATAGCCAGGATGCCACCGAAGGTCCACCAATAGTTCAGATTTTTTGGTACAGGGTAAGCAATGAAAGAGGAATGCACGAGGCCTGCGATTGGCAGACGGCGCTCCATCCACTTCATTACGCCATTTTGCGGCTGGTACGTAGAATGTCCGCTCATGACTGGTCTCCTTAGAGGTCTGGTCGGACGTTAGCCGATTTTGATAAGGGTATCGGAAACGAACTCATAGGGAGGGAGTTCAAGGTTCAGCGGAGCCGGACCTTTGCGAATACGGCCTGCGGTATCATAGTGAGAACCATGGCATGGACAGAACCAGCCATCATAATCACCAGCATCGCCCAAAGGAACACATCCCAGGTGAGTACAGATACCAATCTGAATCAGCCACTGCTCTTTACCTGGTTTTGTACGTTCTTCGTCGGTTTGCGGATCAATCAAGGTCGCAACATCAACAGCTTTCGCTTCTTCGATATCTTTAGGTGTACGATACCGGATGAAAATCGGCTTGCCGCGCCATTTAACAGTTACGCTTTGACCTTCTTCGATGGAAGAAAGGTCAACTTCGATAGAAGCAAGCGCCAGTGCGGAAGCATCGGGATTCATCTGGTCAATAAACGGCCAAGCAAGCGCAGCTGCGCCAACGGCCCCAAACGCTCCAGTCGCAATATACAAAAAGTCGCGACGGGTTGGTTCTGCCTTTTCGCTGGTAGCCAAGGCTAGGTCCTCTCGAAACCAGTGTCCTATTCCCAGCTCGTCACCTCATCTGGCAATCTTCTTGGAGGGAAGTGCCAAACCCCTCAATGGCAGACGAGCCAATTCAATCAGTTTCAAACATGCTGAAACTTTGCGGGTCTCTTTTTGCATTGAAAAGTCCACTTGTCCAGTCTGACCGTTGAAACTTGGGCCATTTGTCGCAAAAACAAGCTCACACATTGGTCTTAATACGTCACTGGAAGACAGAATGGATCGCTCGTGCACAGGTATCGGAGATAAATGCCTGCTACTCATTGCCACACAAACCATGAAATCAAAGAGCCGGGAACAAAAAATGCCGCTCCCGGACCTGTGAACCAGATCAACGGAAGCAGCATCTCTCTTATTGCACTTCTATTCCCTCCAGGCAAACCTAAGGGAAAATGCTGATTTATCCAATGAATCCACCAGATTGCCGTTGCCAAAGTGAAGCATAAAGGCCTTCTTGAGCCAACAATTCCTCGTGGCTGCCTTGCTCGATAATCTTCCCATCTTCCATCACGATCAAGCGGTCCATACTGGCGATGGTCGACAGACGATGGGCTATGGCAACAACCGTTTTCCCATCCATCAGATGGTCCAGACTGTCCTGAATGGCCGCCTCAACCTCCGAATCCAGAGCGGATGTTGCTTCATCCAGAATCAGAATTGGCGCATTTTTCAACAGCACACGGGCAATAGCGATTCGCTGACGTTGACCACCAGATAATTTCACCCCGCGCTCACCCACCTGTGCATCAAAGCCCTTGTTACCTTGTGCATCGACAAGACTATCAATGAAGTCAAGCGCCTGAGCTCTGCGTGCAGCTTCAACAGCTTCATCCAGTTCAGCCCCTTCTCGACCATAAACTATGTTATCCAGAACAGAACGATGCAAAAGCGAAGTATCCTGCGTCACCACACCTATCTGAGAGCGAAGGCTATCCTGTTGCAAGGCAGTCACATCCTGCCCATCCACGCTGATACGACCCTTGTCGAGATCATAGAAGCGTAACAACAGATTGATGAGAGTGGACTTACCCGCACCGGAGCGACCGACCAAGCCTACTTTCTCGCCCGGTTTGATTGTCAGGCTCAATCCATCAATGACCGGCTCATCCTTGCCATAATTGAAGGACACCTGATCAAAGTTGATCTCCCCTTGCTGAACTGCCAAAGGCTTCGCATCAACTTTATCCAAAACAATCTGAGGCTGAGCAATCGTCTTGATACCGTCCTGAACGGTACCGACATTCTCAAACAGACCGCCAACTTCCCACAAGATCCATTCGGACATGCCGCGCAAACGCAGAACGAGACCCGTGGCAACAGCAATCTCTCCAGGACCGACCATTTCCCCCTGCCAGTAATAGATTGCCGCTGCAACGGTTCCAGCAAGCAGCAATTGGTTGATGACTTTCAGGCAAATTTGCAACTTGGTTACAAGACGCATCTGTTGATAGACGGTTCCCATGAAACCCTTCATCGATTGCCGGGCATAAGTCTCTTCTCTTTCGGCGTGTGAAAAAAGCTTTACAACAGAAATATTCGAATAGGCATCAACGATATTCCCCATCATTGTGGAACGTGCATCCGCCTGCTCTCGCGAAACATCGCGAAGCTTGGGTACGAAATATGTCAGCGTCGCCAGATAGGCCAGCAGCCACAAGAAGAGAGGAACAGCCATTTGCCATTGGGTCTCACCCACCAGAAACAGGGCGGAGACGAAATATACACTGACAAACACAAAGACATCCGCAATGCGTGAAATCACTTCACGCACGGCAAGGGCTGTTTGCATCAGCTTCTGCGCCACACGTCCGGCAAATTCGTCCTGATAGAATGTCATGGACTGACGAAGCAAATAACGATGCACCCGCCAGCGGATCGACATGGGATAGTTGCCGATGATGGTCTGATGAAACAGAAACTGCCAAAGGAATTCCAGAAGCGGAAAAATCAATAACAAGACAATACCCATCCAGATCAGAGCATCACCATGTTCGGTAAAAAATTGAGATCGTTCGGTCTCTGAAAACCAATTGATCAGATCACCGACATATCCGTAGAGCTTGACCTCAATAACGGCAATGATCGCGCTAAGAACGGACATGACGACCATATAAGGCGCAACCGGCTTCGTGTAATGCCAGCAAAAAGCCCAAAAGCTTTTAGGCGGTTGTTCCAAACCACCACTTGCGAATGGATTGACCAGTTTCTCAAAAAAGGAAAACATCACTTCTATCCAGATACTAAATATGGGCTTGAGAACAGAACCAGTGGAGAAAAGCAGGTTCTGACACCGTTTGAGAATCAAACAGCTGTCCAGAATATCACAAACTTGAGATACCTCCTCACCAATCTGATGAGAAGGAAATTCTTCCCAAAGCTGTGACAAATTTGCATAGACATGAATGTCACAAAGCTTGGCCAAAATTGGCATTGCCTTTCACAAGAAACTGCGGCAAATCTTCTGTCATGAATGACACAATTTCTAAAAGCGCCATCTCGATCGCGCTTTATCAGCCAGATATTCCACAAAATACCGGCACCATCCTGCGTATGGCCGCCTGTCTGGATTTGCATGCCCATATCATTGAACCCTGTGGTTTTGCCCTGAATGACCGAACCCTGCGCCGTGCCGGCATGGATTATCTGGATCGCTCCACCTATACCAAGCATCTGTCCTGGTCCCATTTCCTGGAATGGACCGAGAGTGAGAGCCGCCGTCTTGTTCTGGCCACCACCAAAGCCAGCCATGCCTTCACCGATCTTGATTATTTGCCAAATGATATCTTGCTCTTTGGCCGCGAGTCGGTCGGCGTGCCAGAGAATGTTCATGAACGCGCAGACGAGCGCATCACTATCCCGATGCGAGAGGGCGAACGCTCCCTCAATCTTGCTATTTCCACTGCAATGGTCGCTTCCGAGGCCTTGCGTCAATTGAAAGCTTTTCCATCATGACCAAGACATTCGGCCTTCATACATTGCCAGACACGCTTCCAGACAATCTGGAAGCAAAGAAAGAACAAGCCACCAATTGGTTCGCACAATTGCGCGATGAAATCTGCGCTTCCTTCGAGACGCTCGAGGACGAGCTTTCAGGCCCTAACAGCGACAAGCCTGCAGGCCGTTTTGAACGCACCCCTTGGGAGCGCACCGACCATACCGGCGAAAAAGGTGGTGGCGGTGTGATGTCCATCATGAAAGGCCGGGTTTTTGAAAAAGTAGGTGTTCATGTCTCCGCCGTTCATGGGGAATTCTCACCGCAGTTTCGCAATCAGATCCCGGGTGCATCCGAAGATCCGCACTTTTGGGCTTCCGGTATTTCTCTGATTGCCCATCCTTGCAATCCCAACATACCAGCCGTACATATGAATACGCGCATGGTCATCACCACCCGCCAGTGGTTTGGCGGCGGCGCAGATTTGACACCAGTACTGGATGCTCGTCGCACACAGGATGACCCGGATAGCATCGACTTTCACAAAGCCATGCAGGCTCCGTGCGATAATCATGAAGTGGCGGATTACGGGCACTATAAAGACTGGTGCGACCACTATTTCTATCTGCCACACCGGGATGAGCCACGCGGCATTGGCGGCATCTTCTATGATCGGCACAATTCCGGAGACTGGGACGCAGACTTTGCCTTCACGCAGGATGTAGGTCGTGCATTCCGCGACATCTATCCGGAGCTGGTGCGCCGCAATATGAACCAAAGCTGGACCGATGCTCAGCGTGAGGAACAATTGGTGCGCCGTGGACGGTATGTCGAGTTCAATCTGCTTCATGATCGCGGCACGATCTTTGGCCTGAAGACAGGCGGCAATGTTGCCTCAATCCTCTCTTCCATGCCACCAGAAGTGAAATGGCCTTAAGAAGCTGATTTACAAGTCCTGACCAAGCCCTCTCCCCCTCCCAAACCACCCGTCATGGTATCCTAGTGGGCGGTTTGGGAGGGGGAGAGAGCTGGATATGAAGCCTAAAAGTCTCATTCAGAGGCTTTTAAAACGGGCACTAAGCCATTTCCTTCAAGCCGATTAAAGTTGTCAGAGCACCCATATCATCAAAGATATGGGCGCCATGCTCTGCCAAAGCAGCCCCGCCGCCATGCGGTGCATAGCCAAAACAGCGCATGCCAGCACGCTTTGCAGCCATCACGCCACTAAGGCTGTCTTCGATTACAACGCAAGCATCCGGTGAAACACCAGCCTTCTCGGCAGCAAGCAAAAACAATCCCGGGTCAGGCTTGGAAATACCAACACTATGCGCAGAAAAGCGCTTGCCATTGAACCGATCCCAAAGCCCGTTCTGCCCTAACGTGATCTTCATTTTGTCATCAGATCCGTTGGAAGCCACACAATATTTGATGCCAGCTGCATCCAGATCATCCAATAGCTCTGGGATTCCCTTGATCACATCCACACCAAGCTCGAGACGCGCATAGGTCTGGGAATAAATTTCATCGACCCAATCCTTCGGAAGATCAGCACCCATCTGACGAGCTTTTTCTCCGACGCCTCGCATGGTGCCACCAACAAACATGCTCATGGCCTGTTCAAGGCTCAAGACCAGTCCGTACCCTGCCAGATTATCAACCAATACTTCATTGGACACAATCTCGCTGTCGACCAGCACACCATCGCAATCAAAAATGACCAAGTCAGGCCGCATCCCAAAACTCCTAATCTGAACTTATACCATCCAGCAGATCTGCTTTACCGAGGCTAAAACCGCTCTCTACCCAACGCGCTTCACAATCAGACAATCTGACGCCCATTTCTGGCCCTGGCGTGACACCAGCAGCAATCAGATCCTTTCCTTTCACAGGAAAAGCCGGAAGGTCCCATTGCTGCAGGTGCTGACATAACTCACGAAGATCTTCCGCATCCCGATCCAGGCGCTGCAGGGCAAGACAGTCAAGAACCGTATCCTTGCCATAGCGATAGGCCCATTGCTTCAAAGTCTGCAGCTCCGCCGTTTGGAAATCCGACGTGGAAATCTGTTCCAAAAGAGCAGAACGCCTTACCAAGGCATCACGCAGGCGGTTGGGCTGTCGCCAGGCTTGCATCAACCCCTCAACGCTTTCCCGGCAATGACCATTCACGGCCATCAAAGCACCGGTCGAAGACAGAGGAATGCCAAGCATAACTGACTGGCTCTGATAATAACCAAAGCGTTTGATCATTGGCACTTTCAAGCCAATCTGACCCAAGAATCCACCATCAAACATCGCTTCCAGCGCAGAATAGCCGAACTCACCCTGCACCAGCTTGATCATTTCAACGCCCACACGTTCAGCTGACAATTGCTTCATTCCGTCTTGCAGGGCAACACAAGCATCATAGTCCGTGCAATGAAAGGCATGGCCATATTGGGCATAGAAACGAAAGAAACGCAGAATGCGTAAATAGTCTTCGCGAATGCGCTCTTCTGCCTTCCCAATGAAGCGCACACGACGCGCCTTGGTATCAGATATTCCGGATCCCAGATAATCATAAAGCTGACCATCTGCATCCAGATAAAGCGCATTCATGGTGAAATCGCGACGCGCGGCATCCTCGGTCCAGTCCCGACCAAACGCCACCTTGGCACGGCGCCCATCCGTTTCCACATCCGCACGAAGGCTGGTCACTTCATAAGATTGGCCATCTTTCACCAATGTGAGGGTACCATGCTCCAGTCCCGTCGGAACAATTTTGAAACCAGCCTCGCGACCGCGCTCCATGGTCTCGCTCGGCAAGGCTGTCGTCGCGCAGTCGATATCTCCGATTGGCAAACCAATCAGCGAGTTGCGCACGGCGCCCCCCACCACGCGCACTTCATCACCATCCCGGTTCAGCGCGGCAAAAAGCGCCTTCAGGCATGCATCCTCTCGCCAGGAAAAATGAGGTTCCTCGCAAACATCAAGAATGGATGTCATTGTTGTCTCAATTCTTGTCGCTGGTTTTGCTATCACTTTGACGGTTGGAAGGTGCCTTCTTACCCGGATTTGCATCCGGCTCCACATCCTTGACAATCTGACCGGGGATCAACACCCCGTCTTTATAATGGGCAGGAATATAGGTGCCGCCAGTGGGGTTGTTATTGATCAAGGCCAGAACACCAAACCCAACCAGACTACAAACAAATCCAGCAATCACCAGCCAATAGCGAGGAGCGTCGATCCAGACCTTGCGATGTAGCTTTTTGGTCAGGAACAAATAGGCTGCATAGGCCAGAAACGGCAACAAAAAAAGGAGAAGCTGAGTAATAATTACGCGGATCATGATTGATAAACCGTTTCATATAAATTGCGCAGGATGCCTGCTGTTACCCCCCAAATATAGTGCTCCCCATAAGGCATTGCAAAATATCCGCGTGTTTTTCCGCGCCACTCGGCTGTTTTTCTCAAATGGTTGGAAGGATCCATTAAAAATCGTAAGGGAACTTCAAAAATATCAGCGACTTCTCCGGGGTTTGGTTTCAGTTCAAACCCGGGCTTCACAACAGACAGAACCGGAAATATCCGATATCCGGTTGAAGAGATATAGGGTCGTAGCTGGCCAAAAACATCAATGAAGTCGGAAGTCAGTCCAGTTTCTTCATCAGTCTCTCGAAGAGCCGCCATTTCAGCTGTTCCATCCCGCTCATCAACCTTGCCACCTGGAAAGGCAACCTGCCCTGCATGGGATGGCAAATGATTGGTGCGTTGAGTAAGCATAACGCTCGCCTCGCTGCCACGATCAATGACAGGGATCAGAACCGCAGCATCCTTTAGATGCAACACTTCCCCGTCATGCCATGCCAGATCTTTTACCGGCGTCTGATGATGCGCGTGAGAGACGCCTTCCTGATCCAGATGGTGCGACAAAGCCCATTGAGCCAGGTCACGAAACCCATGCGCGCTGAACGGGGGATGTTCTGTCTGCCCAATCAACGAAGAAATACTGTCATCTTTCATGCCAATGCGGCCTCAAAGGCATTCAAGGCTGCCATGGAACAGATCGGAAAGAAGATGCCGGAACTGATCACACCAAAATACCCTTCATGCTCACCCTCACCTTCCTCGGCAATTGCGACAAGATCATACATCAGTGCCCGCGTCAGTCTGGCCTCTAGATTGCCACGCACATTGATATAGGCTTTCAGACCAGCTGTACCTTCTTCCAGTTCAAAGCGGAATGGATGATCCTGATCCACACTGATCAGATCCCCGACATTGGTACGGAAGGTCAGAACTTCTCCCTGATCAGATGGCTTCCTAGCCATTTCCACGGCTTGGAAATGAGCATCATCGACCGTAATGCCAATCTTCTCGACTGGCGTGACGAGATAAGTCTTGCCATCGTCATCCTTACGCAAAACAGAAGCAAACAATCGCACCAAGGCCTCTCGCCCGATTGGTGAGCCGAGATAGAACCATGTGCCATCACTGGCGATCCGCATATCCAGATCGCCACAGAAATCAGGATTCCATAAATGAACAGGTGGCTTGCCTTTGTCTTTGCCAGCACGGCTCATCAGGGCTTTCAATCCATCTGGCATATCTTTCATCGCAGATGGATCACCCTTTGCACCGTCAGCCTTAGCTTGTTGTTCTATTTTGCTCATTTATCCTCATCCCGGATCATTGCTATCTTTTCAATATAGGAAGCAGCAGTCATCCGAACAAGCAGAACGAATAGAGACATTTTCTATGAGAGAAGCGCAGAAGTGTCAGCCTGAACAACGCCCAGACACTGACTTACATCCTCACCCAGCGGTAAAACCAGAAGGCGCCCAGGATCGACCGGCCCAGGCATGGTGATCTGACCCATTGGCACACGTTGAAAACCAAACCGCTTGTAATAGTCGTAATCGCCGACCAGCAGGATGGCGCAGAAAGACAGGCTCTTGGCCTCTTCAATCGCTTTTTGCATCAAAAGCTGTCCGGCACCTTTGTTCTTGAAATCAGGATGCACGGCCAACGGCCCGAGAAGCAAAGCTTTGCAGATTCCGACCTTAACAGGAGAGAGCCGCACAGACCCAGCCAAATACCCACCGCTGAGAGCCACATAGCTCAGCTCTGGCAGTGGCCCAACAGCCTCTCGCACACGAAAGGCGGTCCGGGCAAAACGGCCAGGCCCAAAGGCGTCACGATGCAGTTGCTCAATGGCGTCAAAATGAAGTGGTAGTTCAGGTGTAAGCTGAAATTCGGACTGACACATGGCAAATTCTCTCGCCCGGAAACCGGGTCATTATGATTGTTGAGGAAAGAGAAAGGGCCCCACTTGATAGCGCGGGATCTGCAGACATATTTCAAGACAGGATAAATTCCCCGCCCACTCGTCTGGTCAATTGGATATATCTTTATCGTCGCAACATGCGTTCAGTCCATTTGTTAGTGATCTTTCCCCTAACATGAAGACCAAAGCCTGTCTATGCAGTATTTTATGATTTTCAGTTTATTTATTTAAAACATAATGCTGATAAGAGAAATAATTCAGCACATATATCTATCACCATCGATCTGAAAGAGGCCGTAGTCCGAACAATTCTTCAACCCGTGCGCGGGTTGAAGGGCTCACATCATCCGGCAGATCGGAAAAAGCATAAAATCCTGTCTCTGCAATTTCACCATCATCGCTCGGCCCCAGCTTATCCGGTGCTTTCCAATCGGCAATCCGATAACAACTCACATAGTCCCGCATGAAGCCACGGCTATTGAGATAATAACCAAACAGATCTGGCTGACTGATAGCTTCGACACCCGTTTCTTCAAACAACTCCCGCTTTGCTGCTTCCAGTGGAGGCTCCCCAGGCGTGATGGCACCACCGGGTAAATACCATCCCTTTATGTAGGTATGACGGACCAAAAGCACCCGATCGAATTCATCTTGCACGATCAAACGCACACCTAGGCTGGCACCATTAAGGCAACCACGTAACCAAACAAGGGGCCGGAACAGCTTTGGCGAGAGAGGTAAAGAGCGCCTTTTTTGCGCTAACCACTTTAAAATCATTATCTTTTTCGACCTATGCAGTTTTGACATGCAAGCTCTGCGAATTTAGCACTACTCAATTTATAGAAAATTACAGATAAGACACCAAATTAAATTCAGAACTGGTCAAGAGCGGACCAGACCACCCCTGATGAAATGGGAGAGAGTTATGTTGAAATTCTTCAAAAAAGCACGCAAAGCAGAACGTTTCCATTGGCGTCCAGCTGTTGACATGGCAGACCGTCGCGTTGTCAACACCCTGTTGAATCCAATGAATTAAGACAGTCTTTTGAGCGTCTCGATACCGATCGAAATGCTCAAGAGAATGAAGCTCCGGCCGGAATAACGTGGTGTGACTGGCCAGGGCGGGATTGAGATGATCCCGATAAGATGCAGGTAAGCTGCATCAAGAAATGATGACCAGTTGGACAGGAATATAGGGCTTTCCTCCCCCCGATCTTGAGCCCGGTTCCCAGCCAGCTAATTTGGGAACTTTTGGAATATGATCCTCCCAGCATATTTCAATCCCCTCCCTGCCAACTGGTCACCATCTCCCCTATAAAACTCTCCCATGCCTCATTGCCCGATCATATCCGGCAATTTTTCCGCATAACTTGGCAAAGCTTCAAAAGAAGGCTGGACCTCGTTCACGCCAGCAGCTAATCGCTATGGTATGTTTGAGCTTGCCCATATATCCGACCCTCATCTTGGCCCACTACCGGAGCCGACCAATCTGCAATTGGCCAACAAGCGTATCTTTGGCTATGTCAATTGGCGTCGGAACCGCAAAGGGGTGATGACCTCTTCTGTTCTGGACAATTTGCTAGAGGATTTGAAGGCTGCCAAACCTGATCATCTGGCCATCACAGGCGATTTGGTCAATCTGGCTTTACCACAAGAAATCCTGAATGCTCAGAAGTGGCTGAGAAGTCTCGGTCCTGCCGACTGGATCTCGGTTGTGCAAGGCAATCACGATGCCTATGTGCCAGGCTCACGCCTCAAAGCCGAACAAGCTTGGTTGGATTATATGGCGACAGACAAGCATCTGGCAGATCAAATCAGCTTTCCCACTTTGCGTGTGCGCGACCAAGTCGCCTTGATCGGAGTAAATTCGGCCCGAGCCACAATGCCCTTCATGGCCACTGGCTATTTCCTTGCCAAACAGGCGCACAAGCTGGCTGAACAATTGGATCATGCCAAAAGTCTGGGCCAGTTCCGCGTGGTCATGATCCATCATCCTCCTGCCCCGAAAGCCACCTATTGGCACAAGCGCCTGATTGGTGCCTCTCTCTTCCGACGCGTCATTCAGCAGCATGGCGCAGAATTAATCCTGCATGGCCATACCCATCTGGCGACACGTACGACAATCAAGGGACCTGACAGAAGCGTTCCGGTCATTTGTGTGCCCAGCGCATCACAAAGTCCCGGAGGACACAAACCGTCCTCGGCCTATAATCTGTTCAGGATTTCAGGAGAAGCTGGTGACTGGAATTGCCACATGACCCAACGTGGTTTCAGCACACCAGGCGAGCCAATCAAGGATCTAGGTCACCATCAGTTGCTTGGAAAAGAAAACTAAATGCTGTTCTAGAATGGGGATGGTGCATACCAGGCGTAAGCCAACAGGCCAGCGGCACCAAACAAGATCCCGATCAGGAACATCATCAAACCACCACTGCTTTTCGCTGCAGGCGCGCGCTGAGATTGCGCCAAGTCTGTAACGGGTTCTGCGGCCGTCTTACCCAGCTTATCCATCAGATCATCACTTTCCAGCGCCTTCTCACGCTCGATGATCCGGCGGGCCAGATAATGCGTCACCTGATCAGCGATATCATCAACATCCGAGCCTTCCCTGATGACGACACGACCCATGCGAGTATCCTTGACAAAGCGATAGGTGCGTTTATCCCGGCCCATTTCCACAAAAGCGAGAAGATCTACCCAGAAACGCTGCTTCCGGCCAGGTATGATCTGCAAGATAGCTTGGTCCATATCCTCTGGAAGCTCCGCCCGGACCTCCTCAAGCGCTTCGTTCAGCAGCTCAAGTCTTGCCCGTTCCGTATCTCCCAGTTCCACCACGACACTATCCTGATCGACATCATTCAGGCGCACATCACGGATAGCCTTCTCCAAACTGCGTTTTGGCGACGCTTTCTTCTGCTCATCCATGATGGACACCTCTTCACCCTTGCCGCAATTCTGATCCCCGTTGCTGACATGACAAACATCAAACAACAGGTTAAGTGACCAAGTTTCATTTCCAAGCACGGCCACTCAAAAGCTAAACAAAGTCTTAACATCATTTACGGCGAAAAGCAGGCACAATGTCCCAATTCGGACCGAAATGAGACAAGATCCAGCACCTATCCAAGCAAAGGCCAGAGTTTGGTTAACAGGTTATTAACCGATTGAATATCAGTGGCACTTGCGCTCTAGCGCTTATGAAATCAGCTTTAGTGGCAAATCCATGAAAACATGCTCCTCAAGGGGCACGTCCTCTATCTGTTTGCCATAGAAACGAAATTTGGTGAGTACGTCATCCATCTGCTCGTCGGATAGTATATGGGGCTCTCCAACGGCTTTTGCGCGACAATAATCTCGCGCCAGACCTTCCACCTCACCCGCGAGCCAATATGCATTGGCAAGAGAATCGCCATACGCCACTTGCCCATGATTGGCCAGCAAACAAGCTTTTCTATCCTCAAGAGCGATCATCATGGTTTCGGATAGAACATCCGTTCCAAAAAGTGCATATTCTGCACAACGAATATTCTTACCGCCAGCCACCGCCACCATATAATGAAAGGCTGGAATGGATTGACGCAAACACGCAAGTGCAGCTGCATAGCTGGAATGCACATGCACGACAGCCTGGGCATCCAGCCTGGCTTGATAGATGGCCAAATGAAAGCGCCATTCACTGGAGGGCAGATAATCACCGCGATAACGCCCTTCCAGATCCATGAAGACCAGATCATCCGGCGCCAACTGATCATAAGCCACACCAGATGGTGTGATCAGAAAGCCATCTTGATAGCGAACGCTGACATTGCCCGACTTGCCATGGTTGAGACCGCTATCATTCATGGCAAGGCAGGTTTTAATCACCTCTTCACCGAGTTTCCAACATTCATTTTTCGACATGATGTGCCCTCAGGGAAAGAAACTTATGAGCCCGTTGCTACATTCTGACGGATCAGTGCCAGCACTTCACGCGGAATTTCGATATGTGGCATATGTCCAACCCGCTCAAAGACATGGGTTGCAATCACGCCCGGCAATTTATGACTTTGACGGGTTGGCAGCACTCGATCCTGCGTGCCCCAGATCACCTTCACCGGAAAGGAGAAGTCAGCAAATTGTGCGGTCGGCAGGCATTTTTGAACATTGCCATCGATGATGGCTTCCGCAGTTGCCTGAACCGCATCCAGCGCACCTGGATTTTCACGATATTTTGCCACCTGCTCAGCCAATGCTTTTGGCACTTCAAATTCCCAGCCAAAGAATTGTTCCAGCAGGATATGGATCTGATCCACATCCTTAGCCTTGGAATAATGCCGGAGTAAATTGTGATTAATTTCGGGACCAAATCCGCCAGGTGCCAAAAGCGTCAGCGATGCCACAAGCTCTGGTTTTTTGAACGCAATCAGGGACGCCGTAGCACCACCCAGCGAATGACCAACCAGATGCACCCTTTGTTCACCAAGGGCCTCCAGATCTGCCATGATCGCTTTGGCCGCTACCATGGCGTTGCAGCTCTCTGGATAATCAAGGGATCCGCCATGCCCTGGCAAATCAAAAGCGATGGATCGAATGGAAGAAGAAAGGCCAACCTGAAGATTGCCCCATCCCGTCAAATCTC
This sequence comes from Cohaesibacter gelatinilyticus, assembly GCF_900215605.1. Lineage (NCBI taxonomy): Bacteria > Pseudomonadati > Pseudomonadota > Alphaproteobacteria > Hyphomicrobiales > Cohaesibacteraceae > Cohaesibacter > Cohaesibacter gelatinilyticus. The sequence goes on from NZ_OBEL01000006.1 coordinate 90,897, forward strand.
CGGCAAATCCATGGATAAAAACAACCAACTCCCCTTCTTCCGGGCCCATTTGAACATGATTGAGCTGTGTTTGTGCCATTCTTCTTCACTCCCGATTTGACTTGGCAACAGCAAGGCACGCCACAGAGGGATTAGCAAGTGGCTGTTTGCGAAGTTCCAAAACTTCACAGCCCTTTCCAGATCTTTTTTGCGGCGAACAGGACAACCAGACATTAAAGCTTTACTGATAGCTTTACCGGGCATGCACAAACAAGCGAGCCCAGATGGCACAACCGACCTACCAATCAGATGAGCAAACAGTCTTCAGCACTGCCATTAAAAAGCAAGCCATTCTGACCTTTGCCATTCGTCTGGCCGGGGCTGGCTTGCTCTACCTATTGCAGATTTTCCTAGCTCGCCTGCTGGGAGAGCAGGATTATGGACTTTATGCGCTAGTCTGGGTCTGGGTCATTGTTCTCAGCCAGATTTCCTGCATGGGTTTCAATACCGCAATCTTACGTTTCCTGCCGCAATATCTCCTTCATGACAAAGCAAGTACCGCCCATGACTTTCTTCTGACAGCCCGCAACACAGCGCTCGGCTTTGCTTCCCTCTTCGCCATCATCGGCCTCGTGGGAACCTTTGCATTTTCAAGCTGGCTGGAGCAAAACCATCTCTGGCCTATTTATCTTGGAATGGCATGCCTGCCACTCTTTGCATTGGGAGAGATTTATGAAGGCGCAGCACTGGCGCGATCACACATTCTGACCGCCTTGCTGCCATCCTTTATTCTGCGTCCCTTGCTGGTTTTCATCTTTCTGCTCGCAGCTTATCTTCTCGGCCTTCCCAGCAATGCAACAACAGCCATGCAGGCCGCACTCCTGGCAACTGCACTGGCAACAACCATTCAAGTGCTTGGTGCCAATCGCATACTGAAATCCGCTCTCATTGATTCTTCTGAGCAATCAGTCAATGGCACATCAGATCATCAGCAACTGTTCTGGTTTCAAACATCCGGTCCACTTGTCCTGCTGGATGGCTTTTACCTTATCACGCTCAACGCAGACATCATCTTGCTCGGACTATTGGTGGGGCCTGAGCCAATCGCCATCTATTATGCTGCGGTCAAAACCTTGGCACTGGTCGCCTATATTCATTTTGCCACCAGTCTCGTCGCAGCCAGGCCTTTTGCAAACCTGTTTGCCAGCAAAGCCGATATGCGTGAGATCAATGCGCTCTATCGCAAAATGACACATTGGACATTGTGGCCATCCATAATCACAGCCTTGGCCATTATAGTTCTGGCACCATATATTCTGCGATTGTTCGGCTCCAATTACATGCAAGGTCAAAGCGTCATAACCATCCTGACAATCGGATTGATTTTTCAAGGAGCTGTTGGGCCGGTTCAGAATGTTCTGAATATGGCAGGCCAACAGAAAATGTCCGCTAAATCCGCATTCGCCGCAATGGCTATCAATATCGCTTTGAATCTGCTGCTTATTCCTATTTGGGGCATTCAAGGTGCCGCCATAGCAACCACAATCGGCACCATCACACAAAGCATCATGATGCTGTGGCTAGCCAACAAGACACTGGGTTTGTATCCGGCATTTCTACCTCATCCCAAAGCAACACCAATCAGGACGACGGTCCAAGCCCGTTAAAGACAATTTGGGTGTACATCTCAACCAGTTCCTCAATCGAATAAGGTCCATCAGGATTGTACCATCCACAAATTCCACTGAGCATGGCGATAAGCGCTCGGGCGGAGACCTTGCTATCTGGCATCGACCAGCGGTTTTGCTCGATTCCACGATCCAGAATATCCTTCAAACGCATTTCATAGCGACGACGCAAAGCGACAATCTTGGTGTAATTTTCAGCCTTCAGGCTGCGCAACTCCATATTGCCAATGAAGACCTTTTGCTTGCTCGCCGTATACCAGGTGATGTGATACCGCACAAAAGCCCGCATTGCTTCTTCTGGATCATCAATATCAGCAAGCGCCGCATCCAACTCTTCGTTCAGCTCCAGAACGATGGAATGGAGCAGTTTGAACAGCAAGTCCTGCTTGGAAGCGATATGGTTATAAAGTGACCCAGCTTGAATGCCCACTGCCCCTGCCAGTTGGCGCAAGGAAACCGCCTCATAGCCATGTTGATAAATCAGCTCGATACCTGCTTCATAAATTGCCTTGAGGGTCTTCTCCCCGCTCGATCCGGGTGCTCTGGACATGCAATCACTTCCTGTCAGATAATCTCTTCTATCGGTATGCCAACAGGCATGAGTTAAGTCCTATCTCACTTCAAATCATTTGTCAGCCCCGCACAAGTCCACAATCATTCCCAGTTCTTTTATGATAACTGGTCAATCCCATAGGCAAAAAATCCATCTGATAACTTTCCTTGCCGAACCCACGTAACCAACGCCCACAAAAGCTTTATTCACAAAGCAGTGGATTCTCACATCCCGCTCCAAACCTCGCTTGACAGAGAAGTATGGGAACCCTATAAGCCACATCAGCCTCGCTCAAGAGAGCATATCATTGGTTTGGCGGAGTAGCTCAGTTGGTTAGAGCAGCGGAATCATAATCCGCGTGTCGGGGGTTCAAGTCCCTCCTCCGCTACCAAATTTCCCCAAAAATTGAATATGATGCGATCTTCTTCTTGAACATATCAAGATGTCGAACTTGATCAATATGGTGCGCTATCGCAGGCTTTCCGATTTCCTGGGTCTCCTGAAGCATATTGAGCAAGTTTTATTGGATCTATCTGAAGCCAATCACCCATGAATGGGTGATGCAAACGAACGTCCCCTTTGGCTACAACAATTTTGAGATAAGATGTCGTGGTGATGCGGTTTATGTGTCCAAGTCCAGAACTGGCAGGTCGCTCACTGGCAGCAAAATCAATAGCCAAACTCTGACCACCCAATTCGCAAAACAATTATGAAAACATAGCAAAGAAATCACCTGAGGCCTGTTTCGACGCCTCAAGCAATGTCACAGCACTTATTGCATGGAACAATCGATCAAATCGGCACACCCATATGGTAGCTACCCGCACCTCCAGCATCGTATGTCCCCTTGCAGCAAGAAATTCAGACGCTGCTACGAAGCCAGAGGTGCGGGCGGCTCCAGGTTCCCCGAGAGCAACTCCTGATCATCGGGGCCTTGATTATTTACGAAGATGTGCTGGTAAAAAACACGCTGAGAGACAAAGAAATGATTTTCTATGTGAGACCATCAAGAAGCAGACAATAATCAGCCAGAACAACATCACGAGTTAACTAGCTCAGAAGCAAATCCTTACATTTAGTTGCAGAAAAGTTGCGACCACCCAATATGCCATATCTATGAGCTAAAGCTCGAATATATTGTTTCGTCTTCGCAATTCCGAAAAAATTCCGGTTTGCAAGACTGGCACAATATCAGTCATTGTCAAAACACTGGGTGCCTGCACAGATCTCAAACAGACGCTTTTATCAAAGCAGTACTGTCATTGATAACGAAAAGGGCCGCAGCTCGCTATGCAAACTGTGTACGGACACTTTTTCTTTTCTTCAGACTATCTTGTTCGGCTTGTCGTCGTTCCCATCACCATGCATACTACCTCCCCGTAACAAGGAAACCGGGCAGGATCTCCTTGTTGTGATATGTGTTCCAAATTCATGAAAAGAATAACAACTTAAGTTATTTTTTTCAATAACCAGAGTTGCTATTTCAACCTATGGATGACCGATCCATCGGCGCTCGCGTCAAAAAAATTCGCAAAGACAAAGGCTTGAGGCAGGACCAAGCCGCAAGAATTCTGGGTATATCCACCACAGGATGGCAGAAAATTGAGCGAAATGAGAGCTTGCCAGGGGCGGATACACTTCTGCAGTTCGAAAAATTTGGTGCAGACCCTGGCTGGGTACTGACCGGCAATCACAGTACCAATCCCAAATATGAAGGGTTCGGTGAACCGCAACAGGCAAGCCCCTATTCGTACCCCGGTTTCGAGCCGTCTTTGGAAGAAAACATATCTGAAAATGAACAATCTCAGCATCTAGATACTGAACTGTTGGAATTGGTTGTCGTAACGGTAGAAGACTTTCTGGCATCCCACGATGAACGCCTTGCACCAGACAAGCTTTGGCTGACCTATATGACCTGCTATCGCCTTCTTCACAAGAACCATGAAGAATACAAAGGCACTTCATCAACCCTCGGTGTAAAGAAAGTGCTGCAAGATATATTATGTCTCTCGATAAAATAAAGACACCACACGCGGGCGAAGACAGGGACCCTTCATCACAGCAAATTACCTAGGTTCTGTTGACAAACTGGATTCCCAAATCAACTGAGATATGATTCAAGATAGCTTTCAAGGAGGCTATCTTGGCGCGATTGACTATGAGCGATGCCGAATGGGCATTTTTCGAACCTTTCATCAACTCGATCCGTGGTCGTGGCGGTCGCCCGGCGGGAGATCATCGCTTGGTGCTAGACGGTGTCTTCTGGATTGCTCGTACTGGAGCACAGTGGCGTGACCTTCCAGAGGAGTTCGGCAAATGGTCGTCGGTCTATCGCCAGTTCCGACGCTGGACGTTGGCGGGTCTCTGGGACATGGTTCTTGAGGTGCTGAACGAGAGTGGTATCGCACCAAATCAGGTTCAAATGATCGATAGTACCGTCATCCGCGCTCATCATCAGGCAGCGGGCGCAAAAGGGGGACTCCAAAAGAAGGTTTTGGCCGTTCAAAAGGTGGTTTCACGACGAAAATTCACCTGATTACGAATGCACATGGCTTACCCATCAAGGCCGAGATATCACCGGGGCAGTGTTCCGACTATACCGGTTACGATCTGTTGCAGGATGAGGATTTGCCAGATCCAAAGGTCTTCATTGCTGACAAGGGCTATGATGCGAATGCAATCAGAGAGGATGTTGAGGGCAAGGGAGGTATTGCCATTATTCCTGGAAGATCAAATCGCACGAAACAGCCCTTTCTCGACCCTTTCGTCTATGCATTGCGCAATCAGACCGAGCGCTGCTTCAACAAACTCAAGAATGCCAGGCGACTGGCAACCCGATATGACAAAACAGCAAAAAGCTATCTGGGCTTCATTCACATCGTATCAGCAAGGCTTTGGATCAAACAGTTTGTCAACAGAACCTAGCACACCCCAAGCTCCTCTATATTGAGGCAGGATCCACGTATCTGGAGTTCAAGTTCCTCCTCCTCCACTGCCAAATTTCCCATAAAATACAGCGCATCGTGAAACCACTGTTTGAATGCGGCAAGTGTAGAACAGCATCAGTTTTGTCACAGAAAGTTTTGAGTTAAGGAGGTCAAATAATAGCCGGAGCGCAAGACGTCATCCATTCCAACTGAGTACTTTCTCATCACAGAAAACGACGCTAAAACAATACTATAAATAAACCGTGCACAGGTCTCCTAACACTCATCATCAACTCAACCTCGCGTAAATGCCTCACATTCAAAGCACTCACGGAAAACTTCGATGTTACACTTGAAATGTGAAGCCACCACACCTATTTTGCCGTACGGATTTAAGTACTTGAAATCAGTCAATGTACATGTCATCTAAGAACAATGACTTTCAAAAATTAAATTTTGCGACGTTTAAACTTGGACAATCCAAAAACCTCAAACGTGCCCTAGATTTCCATTGAGGAAATGCATTACATCTGGAATATTTTACGTGAGAAAAATGCTTTATCGAAATAAATTTAATTATAGAATATTAATTCTCTTTATTATTTTATCTTCCATTATATTAATTTCTGTAAAACCGAAGATTGTTTCAAAACTTGAAGGGAGGTTATTAAGAACAAATTTATATTTTAAGTCAAAATCTCTAATTAATAGATTATTATACTCAGAAACAGACACCATAAGGTTTGAAGGTGACTCTATGGTCGCTGGGATTAACTACAATATGAAAACCCAAAAAGTAGATGTGGTTTACGATTGGCGCGAGGACTTCAAAGACGCTTCTATCCACGGCCTATCTGGCGCACCTTTAAACGTAATATCTTGGAAGCTAATTCCAAAAATGTCGGAGACCATTATTGTTTTTGCTGGTTTCAATAGTATCAAAAAGCTCGATAAATCAGAACAGGATGTTATCGAGGATTACACTCGTATGTTAGAACGTATCAAGTTGGTGACCGATCATTATATATGCGTCGGAGTACCACCTATCGTTCATTCCAAGTCTGACATTTGGTATCCTGCAGGAAAAAAATCAGTAACTCAAGAATTACATCAATAAATAAGAAGATTAGCCAGCTTTGCACAAGTGGGTACATTGATGTTGATTCATTTTGGACAAAATCTGATACAGACGATGGAGTTCACCCAAACAGGCAGGGCTACTCCAAGATAGTTTCAAAAATAAAACTGATGCGCTAATATCATAAATGTAAATCCGAAGGTAGTTGAAGTAAATTCGATCATATTTTCAGAACTGTTGGTCTACTTTCCCATCAAGCTCATTTTCGTTCCGTTGTAAACCGCCGAAGATCCTCTCGATGGCGCAGGAACATTCTCTTATCGTTTCTACCATAATCATCACCCATGATCGTAGCATAGAATGGAAACCAACGACGCTGATGGCCAGTATCACGACGAGATAGCTTTCTTGCAAAGTTTGAAAAATCATCAGGCTCCAAGGCTTTTTCCGCACCTTTGTCCAACATGATTACCTCTTAAACTGTTGCAGGTTATGAGCGATATAGCTACTCCCCACCTGCATCTTCTTAACTCAAGTTCCAGCAGTGGCCCCAGCCATCAAAAGGGAAAACAGAGAGTCCGTGATCAAATGAACCAGCATTCAAAATGCTAACCATAAAAGATCGTAGTCACCAAGCAGCATCTTGTCCAGACGAGAGGAAATGTCTCGTCTGGATCATCAACCAGAATAGCGCTCAAAAGCTGATCTAGACCGATTGTGGTATTGAAGATGTATCACCTTGGGCGAAGAAGTAGTCCCGGATCATGCTGCCATGGCCTCCCGCCAAAGCGCATCAAATTGATCATTACTCAAATTCAGAACGCCCTTGAGTCGCAAGACCAATGGATGATCAGGTTCGTACTGGCTGGCATTCTGCCAAGCGTTCAGCGCCTTCTTTTTGGCCTTTACATCCGGGATGACGTTTAGTGCTGGCTCTACCTGTTCATCCAGGTCATGATCAATCAGAGCATCGATGAGCTGCTTTCGTGTGACTGGCTTCAATGGTTCCAGTGCAGATTCTGGTGGAGAAACGGCCGCACCATCTATAATCCGCCAACCCACCGTCATATCTGCATCCACTTGAACAAAATTCTCTTTGTCTGGTAGTCCGTGAAGCTCGCCGCAAATAGCATAAACTTCGCCAGTATCAGCATTGTAATTTGCAAACATCATCATGCCTGTACTTCCTCCAAAATGACACTAGAAACACCATATTCTGCGTTCGCACCAGTACCACCGCTGATAGTATGGTTGATAGCAACGGTTTGTGCTGATCCACCCGATGATTGGGTCATGATCTTGTAAATATTCTCCCCGGCACCCGGGGCTTCATCAAAGAAGTTGAAGGAAAGCAACGAGGGAGTATTTGAAATTTGTACATCAGAGATGGTGGCGATATAACCATTCGCCCCGTTGTCTCCCCCACCTGTACCACGAATGAGATCTACACCATTGCGAGTAATGTAATAAGTAACGTTGTTTTCACTTTCACAAAATATATGAACTGCCCCCTTCACTTTGTTCCCGACTGCAATATTTTCAATTGTCGTCGAAAGAACAGCAACTTCAACACCTTTGGCTTCGGTCCATGTAGGTGCAAGATAAGTGGCATGCGTGTTGGTGATGTTTGCCACTTTGTTTTTGGCGACCCGCTCAACCTCATCTGCCTTTGCAACGGCAGACGCAATATCTGCCAATGCACCTGCAGCAGCCAAGACCCCCGAGTCATCCACCCCACCTGATACCTTGATAATCTTGTTGACGATCAGGGATTTGGAACGAGTTTCAGAAGCAATACGTGGCTGGCCATTGATGCCATCAGCAATCGCTGTTCGAACAGACGTCTTCCCGTCACTTGCTGTTACTTTTTGTGTCCAAGTACTATCTGTTCTGTCATTGATCGCACTCCCCCCAGAACCCTGACCAATGTTGCTGCCATGAGCAAAATGGTCATGCCAATGCCCCTGTAATGCATCCTCTTGGCTCACACCAAGCGCTGCTTCGTCTGGGTTGATTGCCCCGGATGGATCCCAAGTCCGAGACACGCGGCCAGCAAAGTTAGGCAGGTTGAAGGTAGTTGAGCCATCGCCATTGCCATAGCGATAGACCCGGCATTTCGTTCCGTTGGCCGTCGCATTTGCGGAAAGGGTGATTTGGTTCGCACCATCAACCGATTGAATGGTTGTACCAACAGGAATTCCAGCGCCTTCAATGGCCATTCCAGCCCTGAAGCCTTGAGCCGAGCCGATACTAGTCATGATCGCCGAGCCATTTGTAATCGTCACCGTGAACTCAGGAGCAAGGGCATCATGCAAATCGGAATAGGTGGACCGGCTAAAAGCCGACCCATCAGCTCTTGCCCAAAAAGCAGGAACGGCATCTACAGGCCAATCAATCAGTGCTCCAACGGGCACACCTGAAGGAACCTCCTCCACAGCCATTGCACCAAGGACAGTTCGCATTTCTGCGGCTGTATCTTTGGCAACCAGTTCGCGGCCTTTGTCGCTCGCTGGAATAGGGTTTGCTGCTTGCGCTGCATCCCTTGCCGCAATCGCTTGATCCTTGGCTGCCTCAACCAATTGCTTCATGGTTGCAACTTCATCCCGCAAATTTGATGTAGTCTGTGCGCTTGAGGCCGCATTGACTGCTTCATCATCTGCAGCGAGGATTGCAGCAATGTTCGCAGCACATGTGATAATATCTGCCTTTACCCCAACCAAAGATTTCACTTCAGAAGCAACATCAGCCAGCCGTTCAATATCCGCCAACAAATCATCCAAGTCAGCAAGATCAGTTGACGCCTTGATTTTCACTGCACGGGAAACTTCTTCGCGAAGCTTCAACAAGCAAGAGGTCAACTTGTCCAAAGCACTTTCCAGAACTTCAGGATTCCATGCCCCCTGATTTGGAAGATCAACAAGTTGGTTGAAAGGTGGATTCAGAAGAAGTGTGATCTTCTCTCCCGTTGGTAATGGATCCGAAAGTGTCACTGATCCGGTCCGGTCAGCGTCAAGTGACACCTGATACTCATTCTCTGTAAGAACGGCTTCAACACCGCTCACACTGGTTCGAATTACGTGAAGGTGCGCTGCTTCATCAATTTTGAAATCAAAGTCAAATTGGATGACCACACCATTCCCGACATAAGGGCCGGATTTATTTATTTCTGAAGAGATTGTCATAGCAAACATCCTTGATATTGCCATAAAATGCTATATAAACAATATATCAAAGTAAATTGTGAATATCACAATTATTTATTCAAATTTTACAGACAACATCTTTTCAAAGGCCGTTCAGGATAAGGCAGAATACAAATATCACGCCCCCCCTCTCCTACGATTAGATTGCTAATGAAAATCCCGACTTGGGAACAAACGCTTGGCTTGCTCACGAGGATGACGGGCGCGAGCCGGCGGACAAGAAGACCTTGGCGCTTCATCCGTTACGGGATTGGTGAGCCCGACCACATCATTCAGTGGATGGCCAAGTTCCGACAATTTGTGAGACATATCTGCTACATCTTCAGCAATCAGATGCACTACAATCCCTTCTCGTTGCAAATAACCGGAAACTCGCAACAAGCGTCCCCCCATGACTGTGCGGCGGAACTTCTGATAGACCTTTGGCCAGACAACAATATTGGAAACACCCGTTTCGTCTTCCAATGTGACAAAGATAACACCAGAAGCCGTTCCCGGACGCTGGCGGGTGATGACCAGACCGCAAACGGAGTAGCGCCCCAATGGTACTTCACTCAATCGATCATGGGTAAGCAATCCAGGCATGGCAGGACGCAACAATTCCATGGGATGAGCACGCAAAGTCAGCCGCATGGAGAGATAGTCATCAACAACTTCCTCTCCCAGATGCATGGTCGGCAATGTAACCTTGGGCTCATAGACCATCTCACCATCAAGCGGATCGTGGAATAACGGCAGTGGTTCTTTCCCGCGAATGGCCTTCACTTGCCAAAAGGCATCTCGCCGGGATAATCCCATGCCAGCAAATGCATCCGCTTCAGCCAGTTTTTCCAAGAGACGTGGCTCCAGACCAGCGCGCAGCCACAAACTCTCTGGATCATGATAGCCATTGCCACGAGCAGCAACAATCCAGTCCACTTCTTCTTCCCGTAAGCCCTTGATCTGACGGAAGCCCAGACGCAAAGCCAACTCCCCATCCACCCGGCGCTCCAAAACATTGTCCCATTCACTGAAATTGACACAAATCGGTCGCACCTCAATCTGGTGTTCCCGCGCATCGCGCACAATCTGGGCAGGCGCATAAAAACCCATGGGTTGGGAATTCAGTAAGGCACAGGCAAAGATAGCCGGGTGATGGCACTTCAACCAGGCGGAAACATAAGCCAGCATGGCAAAGGCGGCAGCATGACTTTCCGGAAAACCATAATCGGCAAAGCCCTCAATCTGAGAAAAACAGCGATCTGCCACCTCCTGACTATAGCCATTATTCAGCATGCCATTGATGAATTTATCCCGGAATGATCCGATGGTTCCCATACGGCGGAACGAGGCCAATGATCGGCGCAAATGGTCAGCCTCTTCAGCTGAAAACCCGGCACCTACCACGGCAATTTGCATTGCCTGCTCCTGAAAGAGCGGCACGCCCAAAGTGCGTTTGGTCACATCTTCCAAAGCCTTGCCAAATGGTTCTGGTTTCTCCAACCCCTGCCGCCGTCTGATAAAGGGCTGCACCATCCCACCCTGAATAGGTCCTGGACGAACGATGGCCACTTCGATCACCAGATCATAAAAGGTACGTGGCTTCATCCGTGGCAGGAAATTCATCTGCGCACGGCTTTCGACCTGAAAGACTCCGATGGCATCAGCAACACATAGCATATCATAGGTAGCCTTATCCTCTTGCGGGACCGTGGCAATGCTATAGTCCAGCTTTTCATGATGCTCCAAAAGCTCAAAGCTCTTATGGATGCAAGTCAGCATGCCAAGACTCAACACATCAACCTTGAGAATATTCAAGGCATCAATATCATCCTTGTCCCATTCAATGATCGTTCGATCTTCCATCGCTGCATTCTCAATGGGACACAACTCATCCAATCGTCCTTTGGTGATGACAAATCCACCAACATGCTGCGAGAGATGGCGTGGAAAGCCGATAATTTCAGCAATCAGGCGAATGGTCTGGGTCAAGCGCCGGTCTGTTGGATCCAGTCCCAATTCCCGGATCCGATCCTTCGATGCCCCTCCACTGGAAGTGCCCCAAATCTGCCCAGACAGACTGGCTGTCACATCCTGCGACAGGCCCATGACTTTACCTACTTCTCGAATGGCAGCGCGGGTGCGAAAATGGATCACCGTTGCACAAAGCCCCGCCCGATGGCGTCCATATTTCTCATAGATATGCTGAATAACCTCTTCACGCCGTTCATGCTCGAAATCCACATCAATATCCGGTGGTTCTCCGCGATGCTTTGACACGAAGCGCTCAAAGACCATGGCAATTTGATCCGGGCTGACATCAGTAATTCCCAGCGCCCAACACAAAATGGAATTGGCTGCCGACCCACGTCCCTGACAAAGAATATTCTTGCCCTTCGCGTAATGCACAATGTCATGAACGGTGAGAAAATAGGCCGCAAACCCCAATTCTTCAACCAACTTGAGTTCCTTCTGCGCCAAGGCATGGTTGCGATCCGAAATGCCCTCCGGACATCGATCTTTCAGCCCTTCCCACGCCAGTCGTGCAAGGCGCTCTTGTCGTGCCTCAGACCCATTCACAATCTCATCGGGATATTCATAAGACAATTCACCCAAACAGAAGCTACAGCGGGTGGCAATTTCCACGCTGCGCCGGATCGCTGCCGGGTGATTGCGAAACAATCGAGCCATATCCTGAGCACTTTTCAAACGGCGCTCTCCATTTGGCAAAGCACGAGTACCAATCTCATCAATAGTAATATGCTCTCGCATACAGGTCAGAACATCGGCCAGCTGGCGACGGCCTGCCCGATGCATCATCACATCCCCAATTGCCACCATGGGTGCACAGGCCTTGAGCGCCAACTGGGCACAAATATTGAAATAGACCTGATCACTACCATCATAACGCGGTGCAGCTCCGGTAAAGACACAACCGGGAAATTGGCGAACCATGGCCTGAACATGCGTCAAAACCTGTCGGTCTCCTGGCCTTATCTGCGGCAGGGCAATCAGGATCATGCCTGTCGCACCCTTGACCACATCATCATGGTGCAGATCGCATTGTCCTTTTTCAGCCCGGCGCTTGCCGAGAGTCAAAAGTCGGGTCAACCGGGCATAAGCATCACGGTTCGTCGGCAAGGCCACCCAATGGACTGGGCTATCCTGCAAAATCAAGCGACACCCAATGATCAATTTGGGCAGCTCTATTTCAGTGATTGATCCATCCTTGAGCGCAGCCTCTGCTTCCCGCTTCAATTCCTTGAGTGCCGAATAAGCCCGCACCACCCCGGCTAGCGAGTTATGATCAGTGATGGCAATGGCTTCCAAATCCAACTCAAAGGCACGCCTCATCAATTCCTCAGGATGAGAGGCCCCTGTCAAAAAGGTAAAATTGGAGGTCACGCACAATTCAGCATAATTAGGCGCCAGATGCTCCTCAATCACCTGTTGCAGTTTTTCATCCTCGGTCAGCGCATGACCTGGATTCGATTGCGTCATGCAAACTCTCCCTGCACGAACCAGCCCGGCTCTTGCGGCGTATAAAACATCCAGAGCCGCCGCCCTTCTGCTGTCTCCACTTGCCAATAATCCCGTAAGCCAGAACTCCAATTACCATCCTGCTGCCACCATTCCGGTGCGATGCGTTCGGGGCCCACACAATTACGCACGGTCAGAAACAGCCCCCGCCAACGAAAACGTCTGGGTGGACGCGCATCTTCACCTTCAACCGGATCTGGCCCAAACAATCGAATGGGCCGCGGCCTTGGTGCCTTCCATTTGCTATCCGGTTCACAAAAAGCGGCTGGAGCAACAGAAAAGCTACGCTCCGGAATATGACTATCAGCGGGTAGGAAGCGCTGGATATTTTCCAATCCGATCCGGGTTCCGAGGCGCGTGATCAGATCATCCAATTGATCCTTGCAGCCAGAAGAAAGATAACTCGTTTGCTGATTTGGCAATGCCTCTACATGCACAGCTTGCAGCCGCAACTGATCAATTCCGAAACCTGCTTCAATCTCTGATAAACCGCGCTCAAACAAGGGCAAGATCCGATGTGGGTCTCTCAAAGGGCGCGCAAGACGCAAGGTCGCTTGCTGACTCTCCTGATCCACTCTTCGCGCAGTCAGACACAGCTCTTTCACCCCCGCTTCCTGTTTTTTGAGCTTATCACAGAGACGCTCCAAGAGGCGCTCTGTTCCAGCCATCACATCGCTCAAAAGCCCGATGGGTTCCGGCAAGGTCATCCGCACCCCATAATGGATAGGGTCTTCCAACGGTGTAACCGGCTCGGGCTGCCAGCCCAAAGTCTGATCCAATCGTTTCAACAGGCTTGGCCCGAAACGACGTAAGAGAGGTGCACGTTCTGTCTCAACCAGATCTCCGATATAACGCAAACCCAACCGTTGCAGCGTCACGCATGTCTCTTCATCCAATCGCAGAGCCGAAACAGGCAACGTAGCCAGACTTGAGAGCTCCTCCCCGGCCTTGACAATTTGCTTGCCTTCTTCCCCATGATGCGCCAAAGCCCAGGCAGCCCCCCTTGTATTTCCCAGTCCCATACGCACGCTCAAACCAGTTCTATTCAACCGCGCCGATATATCAGCCAGCATGGCCTCTTCTCCCCCCATCAAATGAGCAGAGCCGGTGATATCGAGCACAAGACCGTCCACACCCTCAAACCCCACCCATGGGCAATAACGTGTGGCCCAACGGCGCAGAATTTCCAAAAAACGTTGGTCAGCCCGAAAATCCACAGGAATGGTTTGCAGAGTTGGACAAAAGGCTCGGGCATCAGAATAGGCCATGCCACGATAGAGCCCTTGCGCCTCAGCTTGCCCATTCAGGCAGTAAAGACGATTGGCATTCTTCTCATTGAATGTAAGCGCAAAGGCCCCGTCATGCGGACAAGTTCGAAGAACCCGTTCGCTCGCCAATCGAGGAAACCATAGCGACACGATGCGCTTCCCTGTCCCATCGAACATGCCAAACTCCAAATGTTCCTTTTTTGTTCTTTATAAGTTGCCAACGCTGAAGTGTCGAGTCTGCGCTGTAAAAATTGCCATCAAATATGGGCGCACAATGCCAACGTGTCTCGGCAACATTGCTCCCCACCCCTTCGGGGATGATGGCCAGAGCCATTGTTCCCCCATCACGCGCAGCCAATTGCAAGCGCCGCCCGGTTGTCAGAGTCAGAGGTTGACTGGCCTCCATCACCACAAAGGCAATGGCACTGGAGCGCAACGCCTCTTCCGAGACGGCCATCAGTTCCTTCTGATCCTTTGTCGTAACCAGAAGCAATTTGTCAGGCGAGATGAAACGTGCAAAGCCAGATGGGTTGATCTGCTCAGACCGCCATTTCTCCTGCACCCAGATCACCTGCCCACCAAGACGTGCCGCCAGCGCAAAGGCAAAGAAATAGGCCCCCGGCCCACAAACTTCATGCATACGGCTCTTTTCAGGAGGATAACAATTGCCAAAATCGCGATCCATCACCAATACCCACAATAAGAACATTAAGTGAACATTCTATATCAAATGCAAGCAGATTGGCAAGTGAGCTTCAAATACATCATTAAGAAGAGATGGTCACAAGACCAGGCAACCACCTCTCCTCATCAAAGGGCAAATATCATTCTCTCAGGTCAAGCAGATAGATAGCAATTGCCTCTCGATCTTCCTGACTGAGGAAAGCCATGCCGTCACGCACGACCTCCCCCATGGAGCCACCAAAGACATCTCCATCAGGTATCAGCCCGGTCTGAAAGGCATAGGCAAGATTATCTTTGTCCCATCCGCCTTTTTGAAGGGCTTCAGCAGTGATTGAAGGAGATTTGCTGCCATCAGGCAATTTATCTGCTCCTTGCAAAGCAAGATCTGTCTTCCTTGCCCCAAGCAAATTGCGTGGCGTATGACAAGCCCCGCAATGACCAGGCCCTTCAACGAGATATTGCCCCCGTTGCCATTGCTCGCTCTTGTTCGAAACAGATGCATCACTTGATTGATCAAGAAACAAGCCGCGCCAGACTTTCAGCCCTTCCCTCAGATTGAAAGGAAACGGAACCTCATGCAACTTGGAAGCCTGCGTAACCGGCACCACCGTTTGAAAGGCAGCCCAAAGATCGGCAATATCCTGATCGCTTAGTTTGGCATAGAAAGGATAGGGAAAGGCTGGATAATAGGCCTCTCCATCTGGCGAAACACCCTGCCGAACAGCACGCTCAAAATCAGCAAGGCTCCATTCTCCCATACCAAGCTCACCATCGGTGGTGATATTGGGAGAATAGAAGGTGCCAAACTCGGTCTTGAACGCAACACCACCAGCGAGCGGAGCTCCACCTTCCTTGAAATTGCTATGACAGGCGATACAACCCGCTATTCTTGCAAGATAAGCACCACGTTCCGGCACGCCTTTCAAGGAAGTCAGTTCGACCTTTTTGCCAATGGGCCAGAAAGACAGCATCACAAAGACAGCCCCGGTAAATACCAGAGCTGAAATTGCACCATAAATCATGCGCCTCATGGTTATTTCTTCTTCTCAAGACGGAAGTCAGTATGACAGGCCGAACAAACCTGCACCATCTTGGTAAAGACGGCATCGGCAGGCATCTTGGCAAGAGCAGCAGCATCCATTGCACCACCGCCCATCACACCCATGGCTTTGCCCATCATATCCTTGCCCATGCTGGCGGAAGCAGCCACCCCCATCATGGTTCCCATGGATTGACCTTTGGCAGCATCCTTCATCAAACCATTGTCTGCCGCCATTTCCAATGCCCCAGCATAGGTTCCCAATTGCTCGGCAAGGCTTGAGAAACGCTCCCAATCCATCCAGATCTCGTTTTTGGCTTCCGACGGCATTTGGGTTGATCCTTCAGGAAACCCCTTGATCAAAGCCTCGCCCGAATGCTGCTTGATGACAGCAGACTGTTTACGTACCAAATCGGCATTATAAGCAGCTTTTCCTTGCATCATGCCTTTCAAGGCTTTCACAGCCTTGCCCATCATACCCATGGCATCCATGCGTTCTTTGACAATTCCAGTCGCCCCACCATGCGCCAGAACAGGAACAGGTGCGTATGCGCTCGCTGAAACCATCAGGGCAACAGCGGTGTAAATAAGAAACTTGTTCATTTCATCTACCTTTTGAGTTGAATTTCCAAATAATGAAGTTCACTCAGGCAGATCGAGGTGGAGGAGGATCAAGCGTAAAGGAAAGCGACATCAGGTTCGGGCTTTTGGTCCGGTCATGAAGATCTTTAGGCAAGCCAAAATAACCATCTGGACTCAAAGCCAAGGTCAAAATCTGCGCCCCACAATGAAGAGGATTATCATCCAATTGAGCCCCATCATGGTGTTTATCCTCCGCATGCGAATGAACAGGGCCTTTATGAGAATACTCCACACTCACCTCATGGGCATGACTGAAGGTACCGCCCACGAGTGCAAGCAAGATCATGCTGAAAGCAATCAGCATAAAACCAAGTATCCTGAATTCTGAGGCAAGCAACAGCATGCAATATTGGTCCTTGGCATTCCAGATGAACAGGTCGTATCACTCTGGATCAAACAGGAAACACTTTCTGCTTTCCGATTTAAGTCATTTTACAAAATGTCACAAGAGCCTCTCAATGGCGACCACCATTTTGCCAGAAGAATAAATCTAATCCTCGGATGAATGCACGAATTGTCGCTGAGTTTTTCGGCATATTCGCAGATAGCCAGCTGACGGCCACCTTTCACGGCAATCATGGCTGGCTATGGTGCGACCGGAACATACTACACAGAAAGGGTATTAAATTGGATCTCGTGCTCATTTTCTGTCATGTGCCAGCTTCAAGTGGCTTGAGCGGTATCCTGCTCCAACGACGCCTCAATCTCAATGCAGGCTTTTCGATGAGATGGAAAGACAGGATGGACAACGGTAAAAAGACAAGGAAGGCCAGCATCAATGTCTCATTGGCGGAAGACGGCGCGTAAATCTGCATCACCATCTGCATGACTGGAAAATGGAAGATATAGATCCCGTAGGAATAGTCCCCAAGGCGATTATAGCAACGAAGCCACCCTGCAGGTATGAAGGCGAACCAGAAGACCGTATAAGCCATTGCCACCATCAGGCTGATTTCATAAAACCCACTCTCCCGCACCAACCAGACAAGAACCCAGAGCAGAAATGCGCTCCCCAATGAGACGGGAATTTTCTGGCGATAGTGATAAACGCCCATCCCGAGCAGGAAACACAGCCCCAACCGCAAGGCATCATCCAGCATCATCAGATCCTTGCGCCAGTCGGTCTGCAGACTGATCGCCAGATTGACAATAACAAAACCAACGAGCACCAGTGCAAAGCGACCTTGTATTTTATAGCCACCGATCAATCCAAGTATCGGCACTGCCATATAAGCCATCAGCTCCCATTTCAGGGTCCATAGAGATCCATTCACCTCACCAGAGACGATCAATTGTTCAAACAGGCCGGGCAATCTCAGACTGGAAAAAAAGGCGCTGGACGTCCCAACCAGATAAATCCAGGTGTCAGAATAGGTCCAATAATCGGAGGGTGAAGCACTTGAGAAGAGCAAGCCACCGATAATGACCACCAAAAGGCCTGCAACAATCAGCGCCGGAAAAATCCGCAACAGACGAGCCATGACGAATGAGCGCAAATGCTCGCTGGATAGATAGCTTTGATAGATCAGGAACCCGCTGATCATGAAGAAAATATTGACCGCATGATGGCCCAGAGTATAACCGGTCAGCTCTAACAATGGCTGCGGAACACCAGTGCCATAAGTCAACAGGGAAGAGTGACTGACCGCAACCGCAAAGGCTGCAATCAGGCGAAGTAGATTGAAATTGTTATCCCGTCCATGACAGAACCGATCAAAGGTTGGTAAAGATCCCACCAGATGTTTCATCTCGAAGCCCTTTGTAAAAAGAGGCAAAGCAAACCAATTGCTCTGATGATCATCGTAAAACGGATCCAGGCAATCGGATGAAGGATCAAACATCAGTGCTACAAATCACTGTTATTCGATCTATGTTTCAAGACAAACTCACAATCCTGGGAGGTCGATCAGGAAGGGACTGAAGGATAGCGAGAGGCAGATCCCCTCGCACTGAAAACTGGATATCGACAAAGAGCGGCGTTGAAAGATGAATGCGGCCAATGCTCATTCCCGGCCAATGGTTCTGATCACCGGAATGATGGACATGTTTGGCTGAACCAGAACCAAGATCGTGATCCACATGCTCGTCACCCGCATGCTCATGATGATGATGATCATTATTATCATCAAGCGCAACATGGTCGAGCGAGGCAGACAAGTCAGCATGGGACAGTGCAAAGTTGGTTAGAGGCAAAAGACACAATGCGCCCAGCATCACCACTACGAAAATCTCGCGAAGGGGATTGACAAAACGCAAAATCTCAGCACCTTTCAAAGCTGCAGCATCAGAACAAGCCGTGATTTTTGCGCAATTTTAATAAAAAATTGTAACGAGAACTACTTAACGCCCTAAATCTTCCGGTTAACGTTATCACTGACGATAGCCCCTTCCTCCATGGTGATGATCCGGTCGGCCAGCTCAAGAATGCGATTGTCATGGGTAACCATAAGCGTCGTGGTACCAAATGCCTCTCCCATGCCTTTGAGCATTCTGACCACCGCCAGACCACTTTCCTTATCGAGCGCAGCCGTCGGCTCATCTGCAAAGACGATATCAGGACGCGAGACCAGAGCCCGCGCTACCGCAACACGTTGCTTCTGCCCACCAGAAAGGTTGGCAGGCAGATAGTCCAGTCGATCCTCCAATCCGAGCGACGACAAAATATGGTGAGCAGCTTCTACCTGTCGCTCAACACGATCTGAAGCTGGATGAACCGCAAGCCCCATCAGAACATTCTGGGTCGCAGTCAAACTCTCATGCAGATTATGAGCCTGAAAGATGAAGCCCAACTGCCTGCGCAAGAACTCCTTCTCCTCTTCTTCAGCGCCGCGCAATTGATGCCCCAGCAGGAATAAATCTCCCTTTTGCACCTCTCGCAAACATCCCATCAGGGTCAGCAAAGTTGTCTTGCCAGAGCCAGATGGCCCCATGAGAATGGTCAATTCCCCGGGATTGATCTCCAGATCAACATCGAAGATGACCTGCTTGCGCGCTTCACCAATGCCAAACCAATGATTGACGCCCGTGAGTAAGATTGGTGATTTTTGTTTTGCAGCTTGAAGCATGATCACCCTCAAAATAGATCCGCAGGATCAGCCTGAGACAAACGCCGTGTAGCAATCGCTCCTGATATGGAACAGGCAACTATGGTGCCGATGAACACCATCAAGGCCCGCCCCAGGGTAAGTCCTACAGGCAATCCCGATTTCAAGGCAAGCAACTTGTAAATCCCCATGGCAGCCAACGTTCCGGGTATAAAACCCAGCACCGCCAGGATCAAAGCTTCCTCGAAGACAATACCGAGGAAAAAAGCCTGCTTATAGCCTATGGCTTTGAAGGTCGCATATTCCTTCAGATGATCGGCAACATCTGTCGAGAGGATCTGGTAGACGATCACAATACCGACCAAAACGCCAATGATGGTGCCAAAACCAAAGATGATGCCTACCGGTTTGACCGAGGTCTGATATGCTTGCTCATCTGCAGCTGCCTGATTGAAACTCCTGATCAGAAGATCCTCTTCAGGCAGCAGGTTTTTCAGCAAAGTC
Organism: Cohaesibacter gelatinilyticus; assembly: GCF_900215605.1. Taxonomy (NCBI): domain Bacteria; kingdom Pseudomonadati; phylum Pseudomonadota; class Alphaproteobacteria; order Hyphomicrobiales; family Cohaesibacteraceae; genus Cohaesibacter; species Cohaesibacter gelatinilyticus. The sequence continues at coordinate 111,025 of NZ_OBEL01000006.1, forward strand.
ACGACCCGCTCGATGGAGGCTCCTTGCTTGACCTTCAAAAGAATATGATTGGGTGCAGCTGAACTTCGTTGCTGAGAAAGGCGTAGAAAGCTCTGATCAGACATCAACAAGTTGCCATCAGCACTGAATCCCGCTCCGATCTCCATGGCCCCAAGCAGTTTAACCTGCCTGTTATTCAGCTCATAAATGGCAGGAGTTAAAGGTGAGAGATTGTCAAAAAATTCCTTCGTACCACCACGCGTTTTTCGGTCCACCAGAGCGGTATCCGCCAGAGACAAATGCAGGAAGGAAGGTCGCAATGCTGGTGCAATGAAATCAACGCTCTCAATCGGCATACCCACCACTTGCATGGCGGAGATCTGATCATTTGTCACCCGCCAGTCGACCTTACCAAAGTAAACTGAAGCGCCTGATTTTACATCTGCAATTGCCAAGGCCTGCAGCATATGCTGCCGGGCAACATTGCCCCCATCCAGCAAGGTATTGGAATCGGATGCCGAGATAATGATATCCGCATCAAGCAACTGATAGGGCTGAATGGTAGAATTGTTAAGCGCCCCCAGCATGCCCAATTGAACAAATACCAACACATTGGCAAAGGCCACACCAAATAAAGCCACCCAAAAGCGCCCTTTGTTATGGGTCAGTTGCAGCCAGCCGATGGGAATACGGCCGAGCAACCATGTCAGAAAAGCAGTCATTGGCCTGCCCCTTCAGCCTTACCCGCACTCTGGGTGGCAGAGGTGACATAACCATAAACTTCCAGATTGGTGAAACGAGAGGCGAGTTTGGAAGACGCATCATCCAGTTTCACCTGTACCTTGACCACTCGCGCATCGGTATTGGCAGCTGGATCAGAGGTCAAAAGACTCTGGCGGCCAATCTGCAAACCAATTTCCATAACCTCGCCTTTCAAATCCTCAGGCAAGGCTTCAGCCTTCAGAAGCACCGAATCCCCAAGAGCAATTCGACCAATCTGGTTCTGGTAAACCTCCAGCTCTGCCGTCATGGTCTGGGTCTGGCCAAAATCCAGAACCCCTGCACTAGTCGGGCGTTCTCCGGCCTGCACAAGAACTTCCAGCACAACCCCATCAAACGGCGCGCGTACAAGTGACTTTTCAAGGTTGTTTTTAGCAGTCTCCAAGGCAGTCCGCGCTGACACAAGTTTGCGCGACGCCAGCTCCACATCTGCCTGACTGATCACACCATTGGTTTCAAAACGCTTCACGGTCGCAAGTTTGCGAGCAATATCCAGCTCCGCTCGCTGTGCCTCGGCCTTTGCCCTGTCATATTGCGCAAGTGTTGCGACTTTACGCTCATAGAGAGCCTTGGTCCGAGTGAGTTCTGCGGATGCCAGCTCTGAATTGGCCTCAGCCCGCCACAACTCTGCTTCATTCTCGGCCCGGCTGGCAGCAATGGACAGTTTGACTTGTTCCAATGAAGCTTCAGACACCAGAACCTCGGCTTCAGCAGATTTCACGCTATTTTCAAGCGCCAGCCGATTATCCAAAACCGCAAGAATGGTGCCCTTCTTCGCAAAATCACCATTGGAGACAGATAAGCTCTCCACCCGGGCATCCCCTGCCCCATAAGGCATGCCAATAGTGGAGACCTCACCCTTGGGCTGCAATTTCCCCAAAGCAACAATGGTACCATCCCGCAAGGCTTGAATATCTTGCTCGGTCACAACAGAATTGATTGGTGCCGCCAACTTGTTCTCTGTGCCGCCACCTGGCTCAAGTCCTGTCGCCCGATAAAAAATCTGCAATCCTGGGGGCTGAAAGTACATCCCCACTACCGCGCCGGTAAACATCAAAAGCATGGCAACAGGAAGCAGCAAGATATAGCGCCCATACCGGCGCTTGGCCGGACGGCTGGATCCCTGTTTATCAATGCCAGCATCTTCTAGCGGCAGAGCGGAGAGAACTTTATTATCCATCAAACATCTCTTATATTTGTTTTTTCTAAAATATAGAAGTAAAGCCTACATCGCAGCAATCGGAGTTTTGTAATAAAACGTATCCAGCAGTACCAATACCAGAATACATACCATGGCATTCCTCTCTCCAAAATTCTTGCCCACGATTTTGACAAGGGATCAATTGTGCTAGATGCAAATGATATTGTAGAACAAGCTATATGTGACACCCACATCTTCGCTCCACATTTTACCTTCAGCTTGTAAGCTGATTGCTACTACCTCATTCTGGAAAAAACCATGTCTCTTGTCACCCGCATCGCCTTGCTTATCTGTCTTGCATTCTCTTTATCTGGTTTATTCGGAGCCCACGCTCAAGCACATTTTACAACTGATGCAGGAGCACGACTGATTCATATTACAAAAACCAAAGCAGAGGATGGTGAGGCAGGTTTACTGATCTATCTGCGAATTCCCGGTCCCCTAGCCTATGGAAACTTCCTGGTGCGCCCCCAAGATCAAAACAATGATCAAATTCCCCCCTTCCTGAAAAAGGAAGTGATAGATGGCGTCCCTTATTTCCAACTGAATCAGGATAGCACGAGAAAGAAGACAGCAGAATTGGCAGATTTTCTGGCCAAAGGTTACGCCTTCACCATCAATGGCGAAGCAATTGCAGGCCAAGCCCGAAGAGCCGCCTTTTTCTCTCAAGCAGAACATCCGGACTTTGTAACACCTGCTGGAGCCTCAAAAGCATTGGCAGATTTCCAAAGGCAACCAGATGGTACAAGTGACGAGCCAATCTATATCGTTGATGCTTTGTTGGATGTAGAGATCTTTATACCGACCGATCAACCAGATAGCACTCTGAGTATTCAATCCATACTACCTGAAATCCGCTTACCACCCCAAATCACCATCAATAATGCAGCGATGGATCATCGGTTCGATCCACCACGTACCACACAATTCACCGGTCAGATGCTTGTACCTGTCCAATATGATGGGTCATGGCTTTCTTCTCTCGGCAACTTCACCTGGCAAGGAATTTGGCATATCTTCATCGGCCTTGATCATGTGCTATTCGTAGTCTGTCTTGCGTTGGCATCGGGTATTTCCACATCAATTCTCTGGTCTGTCACTGGCTTCACACTCGGTCATAGTGTCACCCTCTTTTTGGGAAATCTCGGCTATTCTCCGCAAGGGGCATGGTTTATCCCAGCTGTTGAAACGGCCATCGCCCTGTCAATTCTCTATGCTGCAATCCTCGTTTTGAAACGATCTCCATCCGAGGCGAGTAGCCGGACATCAATCAAAAGAAACCTCTTCCTGATGGCTGCATTCATCGGTCTCATTCATGGTTATGGGTTCTCGTTCGTACTAGGCGATCTGTTGGGTGGTGGAACCAATCAACTCTGGCTGGCCCTCATCGGCTTCAATATCGGCGTCGAAATTGGGCAGATAGCGATTGTATTGGCTGTTTTTGCCCTGCTCTGGATAACGAAGAAGCTCAATCCTGTTCTACCGAAAGGGCTGGCCTATATCAGCGCCAGCATAGCAATAGGCCTGTCTCTCTATTGGTGCTGGGAGCGTACTCAAAGTCTCACAGAAGCTTTGGCTCTGTAACCAAACAGGCAAGACCTCGACTGGAACTTGTTTGATCAACGGCACAATACAGCGATATGAAATTTCACGCAGAAAACATGGAAAATATTGGCGACCCCTGAAGGATTCGAACCCTCGACCTGCTGATTAGAAGTCAGCTGCTCTATCCAACTGAGCTAAGGGGCCGTCCGGCGTGTTTCTATTTTTTAATATCCCCTATGTCAAGGAAATATCTATTCTTTTTCCCTTGGCGCTATTTTCTCTTTCGCGCCAAAGGGCTAGCTTGTGAGACCCTGTGAGGCCTTTTTAGTGCGTCTCACGTCTCATATGAGACTTGGGTCTTGAGAATGGCAGAAACGCGTTTCTGATTAAGGGCTGATTTGCTCAAGTTTTTCAAGGCTTGCTTGCGTCGTCAACAGACACGTATTCATTGCATTGTGCAAAGAATGAATGGCAGGCATAAGCTGATATTGAGAGGCCGGATATCCATCCAGCAAGATGGCTGCCGTGTTCAACCCGGTCAGGGTGCTGATCTGATCCTGTAATTCTGAGATAAGTAAATCATGCATTTTTCTGGACTTTTTTCTGGGAAGATTCAAGTTTTATGCAACTACAAATAAAATCCAATTTTGTTTACAACCAATTGAATTTATTGCTAAAAATCAAAGCAAGCCGCCTTTTTCTTGCAAGTAGGATGTCAGCTTCCCAATCGCACTATTGGCCTGTTCCGGTGTCTGGGCCAGATAGTGACGCAAAATCTTGTTGGCATTTTCGATGCTATGGCCCGTGATGGAGCTGATTTCCGGCACCGTGCAGCCAGCATTGGCGAGCCAGGTCACCGATGTATCACGCAGATCCTGATCCCTGAAGCCTTTCAGGCTTGGCATGGTCTCGGTTGCTTTGTCACAGATCTTGCGAAACGCCTTTCGATAGGTGTCTCCATCGGCTCCCCATTTCCTGCTCTGCTTTTCATTGATCAGGAACTGCGGGATCTGCTTTTGCGCTCTGGTGCGCCTCTCCATAGCCTGCTGTTGCCGTTTGATCAAATCCGGGATTTCCGGGATCTGCACGATGACACCAGTCTTTGATTGCCGGAACAGGAAATATCCCTCGATGCGCTTTTCCAGTTTCAGCAGCAACCGGTCATTCTGGCGTTGCGCGGTGCAAAGGCCAAGCAAGATTGCATCCCCAATATCCGCCCTGCCCTCTTTATCGGCCGTGGCAATGAGATGCTTCATTTCCTCTATGCTGCCCACACGCACCCTTGGCGGTGGTGTCTGTACTCTCAGATTGCCAAAGGGATTGATTTTCACATATCCCTTCAACACGCCCCAGGCATAGGCAGGCCGGATGGTGGAGATAATCGCCTTGGACATATGCACGCCCTTATCCTGACGAAGCTTCTCATAGAAGTTATAGGCAAAGACCGGCGTGACAGAGATGGCCGGAAGCAGCCATAAATCGGGATCATATTTTTCCAGCACAGCGATATTGTTGTCGTACCACTCTCTTGTCTTCCTGGCTGGCTTGCCGGTCTGTTTGGCTTTCACATTCTGGTTCTTGCGCCAGCTCACCAACAGCTCGCCCAATGACAGAAAGCCAGACAGATTGGCTTTTCTTCTTCGGGTCTTTGGCTTGTCCTCTTCCTTTGGTTTGCGCAGTTCTGCTATTTCCGTGCATTTGGCCTTAGACCAGGCAATGGTCTCATTCAGATCCAGCCAGCAACCATCAGGCTTTTTCAGATCCTGTCCCTGCAAGCCAAGCTTGCGCACGCCCGGCCCCGGCACGAAGCGTGGACGGCCGTCTCTCCAGACAACATGAGGGATTTTGATCGTGACTTTGGCCATGGGACAATCCTAGTTCGGGCCCTGCCCTTTTGCTGCGGTCTCCATTCCCCGGTTTTGACGTGTATGAATAGGAGAAATTGAAAACCAAATATTCTTATAAGTTGTAGATCCCGATATAATTCCCCCTGAAGAAGGGGATTCGATCATGGATGTAATGGCTTTACTCAGTGGCACTGCCACTTCCATCGAGCTGCTTAAAACTGTCAAGGAAATCAAAGAAAATCAGGAATATAACGCTGCCGTTGTCGCTCTCAACGACAGCCTATATTCCGTTTCAAAAGAATTGATTTCGCTTCAATCTCTCTATGCGCAAGCGCTGAAGGAAAAAGGTGAGCTTGAAGAACGGCTGGGAAAGATGGAACACTGGGAAGCTGACAAAGAGCGCTATGAGATGCAGGAGATTTTCACCGGGGCGTTCGCTTATGCGTTGAAGCCATCGATGAAAGGCGAAGAACCAGAGCATTATCTGTGCGCTAACTGCTATACTGATGGCAAGAAGTCGATCTTGCAGCCTGGTCAACTTAAGGGATACAAAATTCGAACGCATAGTTGTCCCCGCTGTAAGAATGTTTTCCCAACTATGTCTAGGGGCCGTAATTAATCCTAACCCGGCTCTGCAATGATCCTGGCGGTGCGAAGGATTTTGTCTTTTTGGGCTTCGCTGGCATTGCCAAGAATCTTCATAACTCTCAGGCCATGGTCTGATTGCACGACATCCAGCCAGCTTTGGCTTTGCTCACTCTTGGCCTCCTCTTCTATCTCATAGAAGAAGGTGATCGGCTGATTGAGGATACGGGCGCAATCGATCAGGCGGCTGGCACTGATCCGGTTTGTGCCCTTCTCGTATTTCTGGATCTGCTGAAAGGTGATTTTCAGCTCCGATCCCAGTTTCTCCTGGCTCATGCCAGCTAGACTGCGGGCCAGCTTCAGGCGTGCGCCTAGTTTGATATCATTCGGGTTCGGATTTTCACTGTTATATTTCTTGAGCATGGTAATGGCCTTTGGTTGGTTCCAGAATTTCCGGACCCGCAATGCGGTTGAATGTGGCGTTGACGATGGCGGCGATGATCTCCTGCATATCGACAATGGCGATGGCGTCATTGCTGTGATGCAGATCGATCTCGCGCCCATTGGATGACATGAGAACTTTCACCCGATCACGCTGATTGAGGCTGATCTCTCCAATATTGGAGAGAAGAGAATGACTGTTGCGGTTATCATCCCCTGGCGTGGGGAAGAAGGTGATGCGCAATTCTGCTGGCAGAGTGACCTTCATGCGGCATCCCCTCCATAGCGATTGGCAAGATCCTCAGGAATGCCCGGGATATCGACTTCCTCACTCTCGACAACATCATCGAGCGGCTCGCCAATGAGGATGCGATGCATCAGGTCTTTGTTGCCACTGGCCTTGATCCAGGCAACGACGGCCGGGCGAGACCATTTGTGCATTCCAGGGAGTTTTAAAGGAAAGTGATTGTCTTCGAGCTTGCGACGAGCGCGGTCAAAGGCACTCTCGCTGGTGCCCAACAACTGGACCAATTGAAAGCGGTCCAGTGTTAAAGGCTGCAACCGCTCAAGCGGTGCTGATTGGGTCTGATTGGGTAACATAGCCATACATCCGGTGGTGAATGATGACCGATTGTTACAATATATGTGACATCAATGTCAAACTATAAGTCACATATATTGTGACTAAACTTAACTACATAATTGCATTGCTAGTTTATAAATCCATAGGTAGATTAATCAAAACCAAACTCAAACCGTCCGCAGAGCCATGAACTCAGAAGCCCAAAAAACAAAAGCACTAAGAAGAATGCGCGTCACAAGAAGCACCCGTTTCCAAATGGCAAAGCGCCTAGAGAAGAAAGCGGATGTAAAATCCAACTCTATGAACGTGCTGTCGATGTTCACTCTGTTCGCAGGTGTCTTATCTTTAGCCTATAGCGTTGAAATTAGTGCGGACATGGCCAAACTAGTTGGAGGCTTTGTAATCGGAGTATCAGCACTATCAATTTATCTGTCACACACTGATCCGGTCTCCAGACTAGCAGAAGGCGCATTTAATGCGCACGAATGCGGACGAGAGATCAGCAAAATATACACAAAATTGCTAAATGATAGGCTTGAGCATGCGCAAGCACTTGAGCTGTATGAAGAAGTCCTATCGAACTACGACATGAATCATGATCGTTGCGACTACTACCTCACGATTAGATTAGAACCAGACCTATTCCCAGACAACAAGAAGGGGAGCAACTGGTGGAACAGCACTTTTGCAACATGGCTCTCTGTTGTCTCACCCGCCATTTATACCACAAGTGGTTTGGCGTTCATTTTTATTATTCTAACGCTCTTCTGGTATTTGACGAGAATCCAGATCGCTTAAATCAATCATCCAGCAATTCGAGAAACGACTTGATTTTCTCAAGCTTTGCTGTCGGTTGAGCGCGAAGACTCGAGCAAAGTTCCTCAACGGTAGCATTTGAAGAAGGTGCGCCAAGCAAAAGCTCGTAAGCCTTCACGTCAAGCGCGTCAGCACATGCCTCTAAGAATGGTTGATTGTAGGGAGAATACCCACTTTCCATTCTAGACACCGTCTGCTTTGTACTCTCGATAGCTTCTGCTAGTTGCTCCTGGGTCAACCCCCTGTATTTGCGCCATTCGCGCAAATACCACTTTTGGCGTTCCCCAGCACTTTTCCCGAATCTTTTGGTCATGTCACCAATATTGCAACTTTTTGCAAATATGTCGTTGTGCGTATATGTGACTTTCTGGATTGACCAAAGTCACAATATATGTGACCAATCTATTCATGGCAAATCACCCGCTCAAAAATTGGCGCAAGGCGCGCGGGCTGTCACAAGAGGCGTTTGGCAAGCTGATTGGCGTTACCAAGGCCTCTGTCAGCCGCTATGAACAAGGGCGCATTCCCGAATGGCCCGCAATGCTGGAGATCGTGAAGGTCACCAAGCGACAAGTCACACCTAATGACTGGCTTCCAGAACATATCCGGTGCCAGTCATGACCAAGCTTCCCATCTTTCTGCCGGTCAAAACTACGCATCGCAACACGCTGCATTGCGCCCATGAGGCATTGGTGCGCGACCGACTGGCGGATTTTCTGCGGAGGCAGCACCCGGTCCACACCGCAAAACAGGTGGCGGGGCGAGCCAAGATACCGCCCCGCACGGTCGAGCGATGGTTGGCTGGCTTGTCTGCCCCCCGGTTGGAGCATTTCATTGCGCTGCTCGTTGCCTATGGCCCTGCCCTGCTGAAGGCAGCGCTGGATGACGACGGCATACGGCGCATGGAGCGCGATGGCTTTGACTGGGTGGAGCGATTGCAACGCACCGAGGTCGAGCAACAGGCAATCGACGGACTGGAACAGATCAGTCAGGCATTGGAGCAATTACGGGCCAGTCACCCGGCAAAAGGGAGACTGAAATAGGCCATGAACGAGCGGCGGCGGCAAAAACGACGATTTAGGGCAAACAAAAAGACATGTCTTTTGTCAACCGATGGCGCACAAAGTGCGTCAAAATTCCCATTTGTCCACAAATTGGAGCGCATTGAGCGCATTCGATCCAAAAAAAATATTTCAATCTCTGAATTGTGCGCCGTGGCAAGCATTCGTGAACGGCAATGGTATCGCTGGATGAATGGTGTAACAGATCCCAAACCATCCAGTCTTCGCGCCCTGGATCGAGCTTTGCAGATCCTTGGCAAAGAACAGGAACTGGATGCACGATCCCGCAATGCGCATCAGAGTGTCTATCATCTTTTGCTTGGCTGGATGGCCGCATGGGCCAATCTGAACATTATGGACGTGCTGAAGGATGACCCGCAGACACAAGACAAACAAAGCCCGTTCAAAGCCAAAGCAAGCCAGTGCCGGCAACGTGCGCTTTATCTGATCGTCACTGAAATGGATGTGCCGCTTGTGGTGGCGGCTGGATTGGCCGGAATTTCAAAACAGGCGGTCAGCAAAGCGCTGCGCTCTATCGAAGACAGCCGGGACAATCCCGATATCGATGAATTGCTGAAACATGCGGCCGTCATGTTGTTTGGAGGGGATCATGGCTAGTCGTCTTCTGGAAGTGAAATCTGCCCTGCAGGATAGCGTCGACAGATTGGTCCTGGATCTGTTGCCCGGTGGCAAGCGATCGGGCGGCAATTATACCGTCAAAAGTCCTGTGCGCCATGACCGGCGAGCGGGTAGCTTTGTTGTCTGGCTGACTGGACCAGCCAAAGGCTGCTTCAAGGACTATGCCGATGACAGCGCAAAGGGCGATATCATCGATCTGATCGCGCTTTGCAAGGGCATGGGAAAAGACCGGTCGGCCGCGCTTGCCTGGGCAGAAGATTGGCTGGGCTGGAAAAAGATGAGCAAGGCCGACCGGGCCAAATATATCAAAGAGATCAAGAAACGGGAAAAGCTGGAAAAAGCGAAAGATGACCGGCGTCAGCAATATCTCATCCAGCAGGCACAAAAGACCTGGAACAAGACCTTGCCCATCGAGGGCAGTCTGGGAGAGGTCTATTTCAAGCATCGCGGCATTCCGCTTGATGAGATCCGCAACAGAACAGACTTCTGTCATTTCCTGCCTGAAGCTGAATATTGGTTGCTAGCAGACTATGAGTTTGAGGGCGGCAAGCGCAAAAAGGTGAAGGCTGGCCCCACTTTCCCGGCCATTGTCTCACGCATGGACAATATTGACGGTCACCTTCAGGCGCTGCATTACACCTTCATTGCCCCGGACGGGTGCGGCAAAGCCCCCATTGAAGACCAGAGCAAAGCAAAGCTCATGTTTCCCCGCACGGCAGGCGCGGCCATTTGGATGACCCGTGGCAAGGGCAATTTGAACCCTGACACCATGGTTGCCCGAAAACTGGCCGCGCCTGGCGTTATTGGCGAGGGAATAGAAGACGGGCTTTCTGTTGCCCTCGGTGTTCCGGAAGCGCGTGTTTTGGCTGCTGGATCTTTGCCCAATTTGCTAACCTTTCCCCTGCATCCCTGCTTCAATTCCTTTGTCCTGCTGAAGGACAATGATTGGAACAAGCCGGAAGCACAGGCGCTGTTTGACCGCGCTTTTCAGAGAGTCAAACGGGCCGGATATCCGGTCGAAGTCGTCAGCAGCAATTGCGGAAAAGACATGAATGATTTGTTGGGAGGTGTGTGATGGGGGAGTTTAATATTTCATGGTTTGGGGATGTCTTCGGAGGCTATGCTAACTTCACTCCAATCTATCCCATCAGTAATTGCCTCGCTGAAGTCTGTATTTCTTATTATTGCACCGGCCCAAATAGCGTCCGTAAGGTCTGCCTCACTGAGGTTTACATTGCTGACATGCGCCCTACTAAAATCAGCATCTTTAAGTCGCGCATCCCTAAAATCTACTTCAACGAGTTCTGCATCATTGAGTTGAGCTCCTTCAAGGTTAGCCGAGCCGAAATTTACTTCATCCAAGCTCGCCCGTGTAAAAACAGTCGACAGAAAACTTGCCTTGCTGAAATCTGTACGAAAGAGGTCTGCCCCTTTAAACTCTGCAAGATCAAGGTCTGCACCCCTAAAGTTTGCATCAGAAAAATTAGAGTAACTAAAGTCAGCCCTAAAAAGTTGGGCATCAATGAAATTTGCACCTTGGAGATTTACCCCCGACAAATCAATATCCACCAGCGACAGATCGAGTTGAGCAAAGTACGCACCACTCAAATCTGGTGTCCACATTTTACTTTTTTCGCGAGCTTTATTCTCACTAGTTCTCAGATCAATAAAAGCTCTCAAAGCTTCTTTTACATCACCCTCACACTGATTGTGGTCCTTACCATAATCTTTGACGAGAGGTGGAGATCCAGTATCCCCCCGCATACTCTTGCTTCTATCTCGGATGAAGGAGCAAAGAAGGCTTTGGACTGGAAAGTAGTGCCCTCTTGGATCTGCAAAGCCAAGCTCTCTCAAAGCAAAAATACCCGCTTCTCTTACCGAAAGCTCACTTTCACTCAACATGGCAGCAGCTTTGGCGTATCTATCAGCAAACTGCCCTTGCTGTGCAATCCGAATCTGATCAATGCTCGTTTGCGCTTGCTTGTTAGCAATATCGCGCTGATCACTGGCTGTTTTGGTACGCCAAATGGCCAAACCCAAACCAATTATTCCAAGAAAAATCAGACCGATATTGCGCAAAGCAGCGGTCGCTTTTTCATGCTTGGCCAACTTGTCCAACCAGTCGCTCCAGTCGGGCCAGCCATTCAGCATAAGGTTCAGACTAAACAGGGAGACAGTGATTGCCGTTGGCCAGAAGAACAGCCAGTAATTTGTATTGCGTTGGTCACTCATACAAGCAGTCTTAGCTGGATTCCCAAGCGCGTGCAATCAGACAAAACACCACCAAAGGCTTTACCGATATTCTTCCCACCGTTGGCAAGGATGGTTTTTAGGCAGCTCGCCCCCCAGATCCAAAACCGTCCGACGAATATCGTCGACGAGGCGGTCCAGGATCTTGTGGTGTTCGCTGGTTGGATGGACACCAAGCTCAACGCGTCGCTGAAGCCAATATTTGTGCAGCTCGTTCAGCTCATCGATCACCTCAACCTTATGCGGCGGGAAAATCTCCCTCTTCCATTTCTTGCGCTGGGACATGGCTCAAATTCCAATTTGTTCATTTTATGTTCTATTTTAGATTTTGAACGGAATTGGAGTCAAGAGTGGGGGGAATTGGAAGGGTTTGCCGCGCCGGGCAACTCAAGTTTCAGGGATGTCCTTTCTATCTATCTGTACATTAGATCCTTGTGTGCCTTCAGTGATTGCTTGAATGAGCCTAGCTCCATTGGGACATATCCCATTCAGGTTCGCCCCACTGAAGTTTGCCCCACTGAGACTTGCATCACACATGCATGTCTTACTAAGGTCTGCTCCATTGAAGTTTGCATCGCTGAGACTTGTTCGACACATACATGCATTACTAAGATTTGCTCCGTCGAGCTGTGCCCTTCTGAGGTTTGCCCCGCAGAGTCGTGCGCCACTAAGATTAGCCCTGTAGAGATATGCCTCACTAAGGTCTACCTCATTCAACACTGCCCTCCCAAGCTCGGCATCATTGAGACACGCGCCAAAAAGATTTGCCTCCCAGAGGCTTGCACTATTGAGCTTTGCCCCAACGAAATTTACCTTCCGAAGGTCGGCTCTAACAAGGCGTGCCTCCCCGAGGTTTGCACTCTCGAGTTTTGCCTCAACAAGGTTTGCCTCACTAAGGTCTGCATCGCTAAGATCCGCGCCGCTGAGGGTTGCCTCCCCGAGGTTTGCCCCAACGAGATTTGCCTCCCTGAGATTTGCATCAAAGAGGCTTGCCTCACGAAGGTCTGCTCTACCAAGATTTGCCTCACTAAGGTCTGCACCCTCGAGCTTTGCCCCACTGAGGTTTACCTCCATGAGGTTTACCCCGCTAAGATCTACCCTAACGGGATCTGCCCCAACAAATTCCAGGCGAATGGGAATTCCCTCAGCAGGAATTACCTCATTGGGCACGCGAATTCTCTTCCAACGATCAGGTCGAGCATACCGAACATCAATTCCGACAAGATGGGATCCATTCAGGTCAGGCCTCCACTTTTGACGATCTTCGATATTTTTAGTCTCAGGCGTTCGCAACATCAAGAAAGCGCGCAGAGCTTCCTTGATATCACTTTCACATTGAGTGGAATCATAGCCACTCTTCGGGACAGGGGGCAAGGTTTGATTGTCTGGCTGGTAGACTTTGCTTCTATCACGAATGAAAGAACAGAGAAGGCTTTGTGCTGGAATATAGTGGCCCTCTGGATCTGCCAACGCGAGTTCCTTCAAAGCGAAAATTCCAGCTTCTCGTATAGAAAGTGCGCTGTCACTCAACATGGATGCAGCCTTCGCATAGCGATCTGCGAACTGGGCTTGTTGCGCTATATTACGTTGATCACTTGCAATTTTGGAGCGCCAGACAGCCAACCCCATACCAATGAGCGCCAGAGGCAGAAGACCCCAGTTACGAACGATTGCAGACAAGCTTTCCTGACTCTCCAAACCGGCAGGCCAGGTGATACCAAAATCACCCAGAAAGAACCAAAGCAGCACAGCCAGCACAGAGCCAGCACCCAAAGCAAACGCCAATATCAAGCGGCCATCCATCATCCAGTCGCCCCAAAACACAAAGAAACGCTAAGTTGCAGCTATAGAGCAAACACACCCAATTCGCAATTAGGGCAGATCCCCGCAAATTCCAATCATCTGTTCAACCCGAAATCCGCAGCGTGTTGACCCGTCTGAGAAAAGGAAAAGCTATGTCTGAAAACATAACTGAAAAACTTTCACTCCTGGACATCGATGTCGTGGATTATGCAAGCGATGTGGCACATATGGCGGCCTTCAGCCTGATTGCCAAGGTGGCCGGGGTGGACGCGGAAGAAGGCCAGGACAAAGAGCGCTGGTACAGCCTGTATATGCTTCCGGCAGATACAGAAGCCCAAGACCAAGCGGATGACCTTTATCAGTTGGCCAAATATGTCTGTCATCGACATGAGAATGTGTCTGGTGAGCAGCTATGGCGCAAAGCGGCTGAGTTGAACCTACACAATCAGCCAGCATCGAGCTATTTTGACCAGGCATTCGAGATTTGCCTGGCTTACACGCTGTTTGCTCGCGTCTGTCGCCTTGTCTTCATTGATATCGAGATTGAGCAACGGGAAATTTCAGCCAAACTGCGACGCGCCACATCAAGCGAGCGCAAGCCAATTCCGGAAGAGGACCGGGCCATCACGATGGAAGAAGGACCGCTGGCGAAAGACCCTGTCTTTGAAGCTGCGGCAGACGCCATCAAGTCCATGCCAGCACCCAAAGCTCCGGCCCAGGCGAAAGAACCAACGCCGGACAATGAGCCGATGAGCATTGGCGAGCAACCGGTAAAGCACCAGGGCAAACCAAAGCGCGGCGGTGCACGGACACCTTCGATCCCTCGCACTCAAAAAGACAAGAATTGAGGTGAAGCGTGAGTGCAGGCGCTGAAAGAATAAAAGATCTGGTTCAACCGGCAATAGACAGGGTGACAAATGTTGCCGGTCGGCGGCAGGCGGCTATCCCTGACCCGAAACCGGGCGGATATCGCAATGACGTGCCACCGGGAGACTGGGAGCCGGACGAACTGGGCTTGCCGCCAGATTGTCCGGTAGAGCCTTTGGGCATGGATGGCGATATCATCTATATGATCGATGCCATGGGGCAATTGGCAGCCGTTACTCCATCAAGCTTTGGACGCGGATATATTCAGCGCTTGTTCGCCAACAGGATCAACTATGCCTATTGGGCATGGCCGCAAAAGACCCTGAAAAGCAATGAGATTAAGAACTGGAATGGTGAACTAATCAAGGAAACCTTCTATACAGCTGCGGCGAATAAAGGCCTATGGAATGCTGTCGACAAGGTGCGCGGACTGGGAGCCTGGAAGGGTGAAGATGGCAAGCTGATCCTTCATTGTGGGGATTGCCTTTGGATGAATGGTGAGCGGCACGAGACCGGCGAGGTGGGGGAGTTTTTCTATCCTCGACGGCCGCCCATCGGCAAACCGTGGCATGAAGAAATCACTCTAGAGAACAATCCGGCCATCGATCTGTTTCGAAGCTTGAAGACCTGGAACTGGCAACGGCCAGACGTGGATCCATTTCTGTTTCTCGGCTGGCTTGGCGCTGCCATGATTGGCGGTGCCCTGGTGTGGCGTCCGTCCGTGTTTCTCGTTGGTGATATGGCTGTTGGCAAATCTACACTGCATGGTTTGATGGCCGAAATTCTGGGAAGCACTCTTGTCAAGTCGGCCGATGCATCTGCAGCCGGGATTTACTCGCGGGTTGGTAGCGGCTCTTTGCCTGTCGCCATTGATGAACTGGAAGCCACGGCCGATAACCGGAAAGTGTCGGCTGTTGTCGATCTGGCGCGTCTTGCCGCTAGCGGCGCTGCGAAGCTACGCGGGGCACAAGATCATTCCTCTGCTGAATTCAATGCCAGATCCTGCTTTCTCTTTTCTGCCATCAATCCACCACCAATGACACCGGCGGACAAATCCAGAATGGCGTTTCTCTCCATTGGCAAGCTCGACTTCAACAAAGCCAAGGCTCCTCCCCCATTGCCCCCACATGCGGGTGCGAAAATCCTGAGAAGACTGGCCGACCAGTGGGCACGTTTTGATGAGACCTGGGACGCATATAGCCAAGTCCTCAAACAGGGTGGTCATGCAGGACGAGGGCAAGACACGTTTGGCACTTTGCTGGCATGCGCCCATTTGATGCTGGGGGATGACGGACTGGAAGACCTTGGCTATCGATCTGACGATTTGTCCGGTTGGTCTGAGCTTTTGGCTGCTGCAAACCTGAGTGAAAAAGAAACATCCAGTGAGAACTGGAGAGATTGCCTTGAGCATTTGCTGACCAGCCGCGTGAACACCTGGCGCAATGGCAAACAGCATTCAATTGGAGCTGTGCTGGAAGCATATCGAGATAGCAACAACACTTTCATGTCACTGAGCGAAACAAGAGAGATGCTGGCGCAAGTTGATCTTGGCTTTTTGCCAAAGGAAAAACGCAAAAAGACAGACCAGTATGGCCAGCCCTATCTGGACCCCAACAGTGAATACCTTGCTATTCCAAACAAAGGCCCTGCCCTCAACGAACTGTTTGAAGGCGAGCGCTGGGCCAAAGAGGTTTGGGTCGATGCGCTACGGCAAGGGCCATCTGAGGTCATCAATTTCAGCAAAGAAGTCAACAAGATGAAGATTGGCGGCATTTCAAGGCGATGTACGCTCGTCAATCTGACCGCCTTTGATCAGCTATCGGAGGAAGGATGAAACCCATCTAGTTCCTACTCCCCGACCCTCTTAGCCAAAAAATGACGCCCCATGGAGATAACCAATGATCTCTAAAAAATTTATCTCTGTTTCCCAGACCCTTAACTGTCCAGATGGACCGCGCCACGTCACGGCTTTTGCAAGGGAGCAAAAGCCCTGCCGGGCTAGCGGACAGTTGACCAGGAGTGAACGGCCGTATGGTCAAACTTGCTGCGGAGCTGTCCCTGCTTCCTGACGGGTCCGGGGGCATTGGGGACACTAAAAGTTCCACGGGGGACACCTTGGGGACACCTAGTGTCCCCAAATTCAACAAATGAAATCAGACGATTAGTCCAAAAGTTCCACGGGGACACCCAAATAGCCACACGTATGCGCTCGCGCACATACATACATATATACAGGTGTCCCTAGTGGAACTGTGGAACTATTCTTATAAACATATGATTTCATTAATTTAATTTGGGGACACCAAAGGGGACACCAGCAAATATTGGTGGAACCCTTGTGTAAATCAGCGCTCTTTGCAGCTCTGCTCGTTTGAATAAAATATTGAGGTTTATCAAATAGATGAGTAGCGATGGCAATCAAATGGATCTGCTTCAGACAGATGAAAATGACGGGTATGAAGACGCGCCGACCGCGATTTTCCCGCCAACTCGGACAGAAAAGCGCGGTCCCGGTCGACCAAAAGGCGCAAAAAACAAGAAAACCGCCACCATTGAGAAGCTGTATCACTCCAAAGGCTACCGAGATCCGCTGTTATTTCAGGGTGAGATCATGTCCAGTCATCCGCTGGATCTGCATCGTTGGTTCATCTTCATGCAGGCAGAAGCCCAAGGCGTAAAGCGAGACAAGGCGATCCAAGCTTTCAAGGATGGCAGGCTCAATGGCATCCCGAACATTGCCGAGATCGTGGCGATGCAGACCAAAGTTGCCGATCAGCTCACGCCCTACCTCTACGGTAAGAAGCCTGTCCAGGAAGACAATGACGATGAAGGCAAGCTTCCAGTGCTGATGATCGATCTGGGAGAGGATAGCGTCACAGCAAATCAACCAGGTGAAGATGTGTTTTCAATCGGGATGCCAGAACCAAGCGAAAGCGAGGAAAATCAATCACTTAGCGAAGATCAATCAAACAAGTCTCATGACACCATGTCTCATGAAACAGCTAACCTCATGAAAGATAAGGGAGAATAGAGAATGTACCTACTGATAGAATATCAGCAGGAAGCCCCCCTTATTTTGAGGGGACCGGCAATTTTTGAAGGGCATCATTCTGGATCGATTGCCCCCCTCTGGATCTTGCTTGCTTTGGTTGCCACGACGAAAAGAATGGCAGAAATCCGCGAGCCTTCCCCGGAAACACCCCCCCACCCCCCATATAGGGGTGTTCTGCGACACACCGTTTTGGATTTTGAAACGGTTCGGATTTGGAAAAATCGCGTAACCCTCTGGTTCGGTCTGGGGGACGGGGGGCGCGTTTTCAGTCTCGATCTGAGAGGGGTCAGGGGATGAGCTCAATTCCTTCACAGGATCATTTCAAGGATCTGATCACCCCTTCTGACATCGATGTCCGGAAGCTGTTGCAGCAATATGAGATCGATGATGATTTTGATCCCTATCGCTATGTTCCTCCTGGTCCTGTTACACGAAATTTCATCCGCGACAGAATCATGTCCAAGTTTATCATGGGTCCGGTTGGTGGCGGCAAGACTGTTTCTTGCGCCTTTGCACGGATTATGGCCGCAACCTTCATGCCGCCTTGCAAAGATGGTGTAATCCGGGATCGCTTTGTGGTGGTTCGTGAGAGCTTCAGAGACGCCGAAAGAACGGTTTTGAACTCATGGCTTCAGTGGTTCCCTAAAACCTATGCTGGTTCAACCTGGTCAGGAGGGAATGACAGACCCGCAAAGCATGTTCTGCGGTTCCGTTTGCCTTCAGGATATCGAATTGAGGCTGAAACCATGTTCATCGGCATTGGTGATCAGTCCATTGAGGACATCTTGCGCGGATTGGAGATTTCAGGTGGATGGATGAATGAATCCGACACTCTGGCATCCAACGTGTTGCGTTACATCGAGCAGCGTACGGGCCGCTATCCCAAAAAAGAGGATCTGGCAGATCCGACCGCTCTCCGCGCCCGAACGGTTCTTGGTGATTTCAACGCTCCGGACATGGATAATTGGACCTATGAGCAGCTAGTCGAGGATTGCGCCGAACACCGGCGCTTGTATCGTCAGCCCTCCGGACTATCACCCAATGCAGAAAACCTCTCCCGACTGGAGCCGAACTATTACCAGCTGATCGCAGCAGCTGAACCAGAATGGTATGTGCGCCGGTTCGTTCATAACGAATTTGGATATAGCCGTGAAGGCTTACCAGTCTATCGATCCTTCAACCAAACGCGCCATATCGGACCTAAGATCGATCCAGATCCTGATTTGCCCGTTCTTCTCGGAATGGATGCCGGGCTTAACCCTGCTGCTATTATCGGGCAGCCACGCACCAACGGCCAGCTTATCGTGATAGATGAACTTTGCCCTGGCGCTGGTGTCGGGGCTGATAGATTTGGCGATATGCTGAATGATCTTTTGGACCGGCGTTATGCAGATTGCCGCGACATTCGGGCCTGGGCAGATCCTGCTTCTCAGTATGGAGCTGATCGTGAAGGTGGCGAGTTAGCCTGGATTGATACCGTCACAGCCAAACTTGGCATTCCTGTCCGCATTCCTGCCAATGGCTCGAACGAGTTAGGTTTGCGCATTGGAGCCGTAGAAGGTGAACTTACCAAAATGATCGATGGTGAAACACCGAGAATTCTCGTCTCAAAAAACTGCCCTATTCTCATCCGCGGCTTCATGTCCGGATATCGATATAAGAAAATCAAAGGTCAAGATGGGCTATATTCACTCACTCCAGACAAACAGAACGAATATTCCCACCCTCATGACGGGCTTCAATATTTGGTTCTCGGATATCGCGGCCGGCAAGCAGTAACCGGTACCAATTCCGAAAATAGCCGGCGCAACTCTGTGCCTTCTGCCGGCAAGAAAAAAGGGCGGCAAATCGACCCGCATAAATATTCATGAAGCTGGTTTCTCCTGCCACTCAATATGACCTTGCCTGCTGCATGGGCCGTTGTCAGATGATGGCCTGGCAGTGCGCAAAACTTCAGATCGAACATGGTGAAAGCTGGGTTTTGCGAACAGATGAGGGAGAAACGGTCGCTGTCGGGGGGCTGTGGCCCAATGAGGACGGAACGGCCGATGGTTGGTTCATGTGTACCAAATTAGCCCGAAAGCACCTGAAATTGATTGTCAGGCTCATTCGGTTGACCTTGCCTCGATCTGCCTATCCTTCCATTGACGTGGTAGTCATCACCAAAGCCGGGGCGCGTATAGCCGAAATCTGCGGACTATCACGAACTGAAAACCGTGATGGAATGGAGATCTGGCGATATGGGCGCACTTTTCGGGGGCGGCAAGAGCAAGGATAACGGCGCTGTCGCGCTGCAAAAGAAGACTGCTGCTGAAAATCAGCGCCGCCAGCTTGCGGCAGTCGCAAAACAAAGCGCCGAAATTGATCAGGCACGCGCCAAATCCAAAGGCGGCGGCCGCAAAGCCCAAGGCAATCGCCTGCTTACCTACATTGGCTCCACTTCTGGCCAAAGCACATTGGGGTAGGTCATGGCAGGCAGCAAGCGGAAACCCAAGAATGAACCTGCACAAAAGAAGATTGCACAAGAAAGCTCATCGCTGAAAAGGCTGAAGCGTTTCAAGGCTATCGCTGAAAAAGAATTTCAGACCATGAAGCCTTTGCTGGATGAAGCATTTGACTATGCGATCCCCTTTCGCAAAGGATCATCTGATGGTACCGGCCAGAAGCGCGTCAACAAGGCTTTTGACCAAACTGCAATTGTTGGGGCCTTTCGTTTTGCCGGTCGTCTTTGGCAAGATTTTGTTTCCGAGGAAATGTTCACGCTTAAACCGGGCGATATCCTGCCAGACGATATCAAGAACCAACTCCGGCCAGAACTGGAAAAATACACAACCATTCTGACCGCCATGTGTTCCAATGGTGAATTCGACCTGGCATTTCATGAAATGGGATTGGATTTGTCAGCCTCGACCGGCGCAATGTATGTGCAGCAAGGTGACAAAGATCTTCCAGCTCGTTTCCTGACAGTACCGATTGATGAGCTTCGTCTGCTTTGTGGGCCTCACGGGGATGTCATGGGCGTCTTCTGGGACCGGAAATGGCCGGTTTGGCATATTGAGGAGGAATTCGAGGACGAAAAATCCCGCTTTGGTGAAAAGCTGCAGGACAAGATCCAGAACAAACCAGAAGATGGAATCACTCTGACGGTTGCCACGCTTTACGACAAGAAATCCAAAGGCTGGATCACCTCGACATGGGTTGATTGCGATGACGTGATTTTCCGAGAGGAAAAGACCAGGACTAATCCTTGGATCACCCCGCGTTATTTCCGTGTTCCTGGCGAAACCTATGGTCGCGGTCCTGTCATGCTGGCGATGCCAAGCATCAAGACACTGAACACAGCACAAAGTCTGTCACTCCAATCAGCCGCTATTGCGCTCCTTGGGATCTGGACCGCCGTAGATGATGGTGTCTTCAATCCGGACATGTCCGATATCGAGCCGGGCGCAATCTGGACCGTGGCCCGAAATGGTGGTGTTTTAGGGCCATCCATCCAGCGTATGCAGGATCCGCGCATCGATGTCAGCAATATCGTGCTGAACGATCTTCGCATGGCCGTGCAATCAACCATGATGGATCAAAGCTTGCCGCCAGACGGGGCATCAGTGCGATCAGCAACCGAGATCCTTGAGCGCGTCAAGCGATTGGCGTCTGATCATACAGGGGCTTTTGGTCGCCTGGTTTATGAGATCATCGTTCCGCTTGCCCGTCGTTTGCTGGAAATCGCTTCGAACCTCAATCTGATCGAATCCGGATTGAACATCGATCAGCTTCTTGTGCAGGTCAAAGTCTCGTCACCTATCGCAACATCCCGTGCAGCCCAACGCATGGAAAAAATCGTCCAGTTTGTCGAGATATGCCTGGCTATCCTGCAAGAGCGGGCAAGCAATGTGGCCAAGCTCGAAGATGCTTTGGAACATATCGGCCATGAGCTGGGCGTACCGTCCAGATTTGTTGTGACTGCTGAAGAGCGCGCAGAAATTCAGAAGCGGGAGCAAGAAATGGCTGCTATGGCGGCTGCAGCTCAAGCCATGGGCGAAAATGTGTCAGGTGTTGAGGGAGTGGCGGCATGAACCAGACAGCATTGGGAATTCAGGATCTGATCGCCGGTCTCGGCACAGAAGCGCATTGGGGCAATCTGGAAGGCTTGATTGATCAATTCAGTCATCCAAGCCGCAAGGATGCATCTGCAGAAGAACAAGCCAGGCGCGAAGCTGAACGCCACAAGTGGCTCGCAAATTTGAAATCAGTTTTCGAGACCGAAGCTGGGCAGCACGTCTTGAGACAGTTCGTGCAAACCACGCTTCAAAGGCCCTCTGTGACCGTCTCACCAGAAACCATGCATTCCTTAAGCAGTGACCAGGTGGCGATGATCAGCACTTATCGAGAAGGCCAAAATTCCATCATTCGCACGATTTTGAAAGATCTGGCTGAAGCCGGATATGACCCGTCCAACAATAAGGAAAAACCCAATGCTTAAATCTGCTTTGCTCACTCCACGCTCCATAGCCTGGCTTGCTTCAGCTCCCTTTGGCCCTCAGATTGCCTTCGCTCCGGAAGATGGTACCGGCACTGGTGATGGTGAAGGGGCCGGAGATGAAAACAATCAGAACGAAAATAGCCAGGACAACAGTCCCTATCGCCCTGAAGGACTGGCAGAAGACTATCACGGTGAGAATGACCAAGAGACTATTGACCGCCTGGTTGCCAGTCTAAATGCATCCAATCCGCAATTGCCGGAAGATGTGAGCGGCTATGACTTCAAACCTGATGACGAGCTGAAAAGCTATTTCGGTGATACTGACGATCCTCTATTGAATTCCGCCAAAGCAGCCGCGCTCGAATGCGGCATCACTCCGGACAAGTTTCAGGACTTCATCAATAAAACCTTCAAAGGTCCTGTTGCTGAAGGCCTGTTAACCCCGGCATATGATCCAAAGAAGGAATTTGACACCCTTGCTGGCTATCTGAAGACAGATCCCCAAGGTGCTGAAAAAGCCGCAAATGATGCCCTGGCCATTGCCGAGAATATGGGCAAAAATCTGGGACTTCCCGAAAGTGCACAAGGCTTCATGTCCGGCATGAGCGAGATTGCCGACGGCATCATGATCATTCGCGCAATTGAAAATATGGCACAGGAAAAAGGCGTTGCTCTTGGTGAAACAGCCGATGGCTCTACTGCCTTCTTCTCAAAGGAAGAGCTGGCCAGAATGGGGGATGATCCCCGATTGAAACCGAGTTCATCAAAATATGACGCAAGCGTCGAGAAGAAATATAACGCTAGCTATCAGCATCATTATCCAGGCTAATCGGAACTTTGTTCCTTGGTCACCAAACGAGGGGACTGTTACGGCATAGTGCGAAATGACCCCCTAAGGCCTGACGGATCGCAACCTTAAAAATTTGTCGTTTGAGAAATACTCAAATGACAGCTCTGAGTCCATTTTGCATGATGTTGCACGATGTTCGAATGTCGGCTTCGATAGTTGATCTAGGTTCATACAATCGAGTGTTTTGAGAGGTTTGTTCTTGAGAACGAGCTCTGAAACATGAGAATGCATCCGTTCTCGACATTTGTTTGGCTGTGCTTCACGGGAGTTGTTTGAGCTTTGTCATTTATCTCAAGGTTCGGAACCGCAGCTGAATAGATTTTGCGAAAAGTCACATTTGAAGAGAGCGTGGAGCGCAACTCAATGCGCTCCTTGCCTTATTCCGGAGAAGGCTCGATTTACTTGATCTTGAAGCAAATGACCTCAACACGAAGGCTAAGATTTGGATCAGGATCCGTGTGTAAGTCTAACACCCAATGTCCGCTCTTGGATGTCCTGAAATAGGCATTGTCTCCCGAGTTTCCCAATCTTCCTTGTAAACCCCCAACAGTACAAACTGTTTTATCTGCTTTTACCGGAAGAATGTGCTGTTTCTCTGTGTGGTATCTTTTTCGGTGAACAATTTCTACCGATAGCCCTTTGATACGCTCATTCAAAGCCTGATCGGCCATCTCGGTAACTTGAGTTAGATTTTTAATGCTCATTTTTAAGTCGGTGATTTCCGAGTTCAGTCTCAGCACTTCCGCTGTCGGTGCCGTTGGCTCAGTCAACTCAGTAAAGTAAACTTGTACTGGCCCGGCGGTAGTGAACATGTTTACCTGTCCCCAGTCTTGCACTTTGTAGTCGCCGCCAGCTAGCGAAACCGTCAATGGATCATTTCTTGTGCAGCTGAGGTTAATTGCACCTGTTGAAATTGCTACTGGGGTCTTGGCGGAAGCAATGCCACCTCCAGCAATCACTTCGGAACAAACGAATCCGCGGACCTCGTAGCCCATATAAGAAACTTTTCCAGGGTTGGTATATCTAAGTCCGACGGCCACCGCTTGATTATTCGGTGTAATTTTAACGTCCACTTTAAGTCCATCTTTGTTCAGTGCTTTGCAATCGTTCCAAGCTCGGACGGCTTCTCCATACAGAGAGCGAGACTCTTCGTACAAATCAGCACTGCTTTCAGCTAACTCCTTATTGGTTTTGCACCACTGAAGTAGGTCGGATGAAGTCTTGGTTGTGTTGAAGTTTGCTTCACCACCTCCATATCCTAGAACCTCCACACTAATGTCGGCAAGTGTTTCGGCATTCATACTTGAAAACTTTTTGTGGCAGTGGTTGTGGTACTTTGTAGCGATGGATGCTCGGGCAGATTTCTTAATCGTTATGTTTGTAATGCCATGTGCCAAAATTGCATCACAAGTTGCAGATAAAGATGGTTGCGCGGTAAAAAGAACTGCTGCAGAAAGAGCAGTTACCCTCCAGTATTTTTTAAACAAAAGCATTTTCCTCTATATAATTTTTGATTGTTTTTATTTATTATACAACTTTCTATCGTTTACTTCAAATCTCCCATAAACTGATTTGCTGAAACTCGTGTAGTAAGCCCGCTGAATTGGACTTTCTTCTTAATAATTTTAGCTTTTTGTGAGACGACACCGCAGCAGTCATCGAAAACAGAATTGCGAACGTCTCAAAAGTCCGCAGTGCCGACCTTAGGGTGTTATTTCGCACTATTCCGCAACAGACCCCAACGTCGCTGGGGATGTAGGTAGATCTTGCAGCAGGCCTGCCATCGGTTGACCAATCCATGAGGCGGTTAGCGTTGAGTTCATGCCAGAGCTCAATGCGCCGCTTTTCTCTTGTCCGCAGTCGGCTCTGTCTCTGGCGAGATAAAACTCGCAATCAGAAGGCTGAATGATGAGCAACGACGTCCCAAATTGGTTCAAGACCCAATATAACGACAAGGTCCGTCAAAAATTCCAAGCCAAGGGATTTATGATGAAGTCGACCGTGACCTCGGAAACAAAGATTGAAGGGTCAAAGGCGATATTCCGTATTATGGGAAAAAGCCAGGCCCATAAGAAAAAACGTGGCCAGGCAGCCCGAAAGAACAACTCCCAGAAGAAAACAGTCGAAGCACATCTGGAGACCTGGGAATTCTTCGACACCTGTGAAACCTATGATGTCTCGCGCATGGGACCTGGTGAAAAGGAAAATCTGACAACTTCTGGCGCCATGGCTCTTGGTCGCGGTGTGGATCACGCCATTTTTGACGCTGGCGACAAGCTTTCCAGTACAAATGCTGGCACCGGTGCCGGTGTAAAGCCCCTTCTCGACGCAGATGGTCGTCCGGGCATGATTGGCGGGAACAACAAAGACTTTGTCCTTGATCTGCTTTTGATGATGAATACGGCGCTTCAAAATGCGGATGTGCCATGGGATGGCAATGTGTATTGTCCGCTGCCGTCTTTGATCTGGAACCAGTGCTTAGCCTACAAGCAGTTCAACAATGCTGATTGGACAGGTGACCAGCTTTCTTTCCTTCGCAATACCGTCTCCAAATTCTGGGGTGGTGTGCACTATTTCCTCGCACCGGATGAATATTTCACCGAGGTCGAAGAAGGTCATTACGACTTCAACATGTGGCACAAGGAAGCCATGGGCTGGAGCAATAACAAGGATCTGCAAACCATCTGGGATTGGGAAAATGATTTCGGCCATCACTCCATCCGTATGGAGGTTGAGGGCGCGGAAGCGGGCCTGATGGAAGAAGGTATTGTCCGTTGTCGCGTCAAGATACCAACCGAAATCACCCTCCAATAAGCTCATTTTGCCAAGCCAAGGAATTTAAAAGATGGCCTTTCAATTGAATGGATTCGTTCGATTGGCTTCTATCGGAGCCGTCGGAAGTGGTGCCAATGCCACAAAAGCACTTTGCACCTACCACACCAATGATGATGCGGCCGCTGTTGAAGCTGCCGGATATTTCGACAACCTGGCCAAGGATCTGGCCAAGGGCGATTTCATCATGGCCGGTCTGGACATTGATGGTACTCCCCAGCTCAAAAATTACATCGTCACCACTATTGCGGCGGGGGTCGTGACAATTGCTGCGCAGACCACTGCATAGCCGCATGTGTAGTGTTGGCAATTGTTGACCATGGCCCGGTGTTCCTTTCCGCCGGGCCATTTTTTTATCTCGAGTTCGCAGGATCTTTGCAATGTTGAATGAAATCGAAGTGATCCGACGTGCATGCGATCGGATTGGAATTCGCGCCCCTGAAAATCTGTCTGAAGAAGTCACGGCAGGGGTCACGGCTGATCGGTTATATGAACAGGAAGCCTCCTTTGCCCTAACGCTCTATCCCTGGTCATTTGCTCAAAAACTGGTTCGTCTGACCAAATTGGATGACGAACCAATTGCGGGATTCTCGGTCATTTTTCAAATGCCGGTCGGTGACAATGTTTTGCTTCTGGATCGGGTTACCGATCAACCTGATATCCCTGATCGCAATTTCACAGACTTCAAGCGCTTTGGTGACAAGATCTATTCCAACGCTGATGACTTATATGCAGTCGTTCGCTCCATGGCTTCACCTCACCTGTGGTCCCCCATTTTTGCCAAAGCTGTCAGCACTGGTCTTGCCGGTTTGCTGATTGAGGCAATTGCCTCTGATGGCAAACGAGCGGATGAGCTGAAACGGCAGGCCTATGGCAATCCAAGCGAACAAAACCGGGGCGGATTGATTGGTACTGCCATGCAAACCGATAGTTCCACAACACCAAACAAACGGATGCGCATGGGGCGCAATCCCTTGACTGAAGCATGGAGTAGCTAAATGGTTGCTCGTCCTGGACGCCTCATGGCGACTTTTACCGCTGGCGAGCTTGACCCGCTGGAGATCGACCGCACCGAGCTGAAATATTTCAATGCCGGTGCCTTGCATGTCGAGAATGTCGAGATCCACCCGCAAGGTGGTTTCACCAAACGCGGCGGATTGCGCCATGTCGTCAATGTCGATAATTCAACAGCTCGCCTTATTCCGTTCAAAAACTCGGCCGGTAGCAGCTTTGAAATCGCGTTGCGCGATGGTCATGCAGATGTGATCGATGGCGCTGCGATCACTGCCAGTTTTGCCCTGCCCTTCAATGTTGCTCATTTGCCGGAAATCACCTGGACACACCGCCAGGACACAATGTTCCTCTTTCATGAAGATGTGCAGTCTGTCCGGGTTATCAATACAGATTCAGGTTGGAGCCAAGGCAATCTGCCCTATGAAGAGATCCCGAATTATGACTATGGCGGGAACTATACCAATGGTGAACCTGCAGAATGGGAATTGCAATTCGTTGGCTTCTCCGCTGGTGACCGCTTCCGGGTAACCGTATCCGGACAAGACACCACCACCATTGATATGCCTGGCGGGATCAATTGGGACAGTGTGGCAACCCTGATCAAGAATGCCATTTTGGAATTGCCCAACGTCGCCCCTGGTCTCGTCGTAACTCAGAAGGCCAGCGCTCGCATTACAATCAGATTTGAAGGCAAGGAAAATCAGGGGGATGGCTGGGCCATTTCTGGTACCGCAATCAACAAAGCCGATGCCGCTATCCCAGCTTATAAGATCAAGGTTGGTTTGCAACCAGGTGAACCAATCATATCAGCGACACGCGGCTGGCCTCGTTGCGGGATGTTTTTCCAACAGCGTTTCTTTGCCGGTGGCTTCAAAAGCCGTGGTAACAACTGGATGACCTCGATTGTCGGTCGATATTTCACCTTTGATACGCGACTGGATGAAGCAAACGGGGCTTTTGTGGTGCCGCTGGACAGTGAAGGCGGCGAAAAGATCAATCACATTGTGCCTGGACGCAATATGCTGGTCTTCACGTCCGAACGTGAATACTGGATTTCCGAACGAACCATCGACAAGACAAAGCCAACCGTTCACGTGGAAGCCTCAACCCATGGAACAAAACCGGGCGTGCCAGTCGTCAAGAATGAAGGCGCGGCCATCTTCGTGCATAAATCGGGATCGGTCATTTCCGAATTTCGCTATACCGATGTAGATGGAAACTTTGTCAGTCAGCCAATTTCCATTCTTTCCCCACACTTGTTTGAAGACGTCACCGACATGGCCATGCGCCGTGCCAAACTCTCAACCGATGCAAATATGCTTGGTGTCCTTGATGCCAAGGGCCGCATGCGTGCCGGTTTCCTGCTGCGCCAACAGGATGTAACCGGCTTCGGCCGTATCACTTCCCAAGAGGATCTGTTTAGAGCAATTTCCGTCAATGGTCGCGATGAAATGGCTGTGGTCATGGAGCGCAATAATCAAAGACGATTGGAACGCTTTGAACGAGGGCTTTTGCTGGATGCAGCCAAGCCTTTTACCTTTCCGGATGCTCGCTCCGAGATAACGGGCCTGGAACATTTGGAAGGGCGGGATGTCTGGGTCTTGGGGGATGGTGATGTTTATGGGCCCTGCAAAGTTCTGAATGCCAAGATCCAGGTACCAACTCCGGTCCAGACTGGTGAGGTTGGCTTGTTTGCCCCACCCAAGGTAACAACATTGCCGCCCCCTCGCGACATTGGACCAAAGACCGTTTTGCGTCGTCAGGCTCGCATTCATTCAGTGTGGGTTTCGGTTGTCAATACCACATCCCTTGCCATTGCTGCCAACGGAGAGGAACCGGTTGACGTGCCTCTACGCGCTTATGATGGGAACATGGACAAGCCGGAACTGGACGCTGGCTATACCGGCATGATCGAGCTGCGAGGTCTGAAAGGCTTCGCCCATGAACCAACAGTCACGATCACGCAGACCAGACCGGGCCGTCTGGCGGTGAGATCCATAACGATTGAAGCCAAATTGTAGGAGCTGCACATGGAGTTGGCATTGGGCGCATTGGGAGCGTTAACCGGGGGTGGCGGAGCTGCTGCGGCTGGTGGTGCTGCGGCTGCGGGAACGGCTGCTGCAACTGCTGGCACAGCCGCCACGGCTGCAACCACGGCCGGGAGCGGTTTGAGTGTGAGCGGGATCTTGAAAGGCGTTGTCGGCATTGCCAGCGCCTTGACGGCTGTCCAGGCTGCAGACATTCAGGCCGAACAATATGACATGAAAGCGGACGATTCAGAGAGCGCAGCGCGTGATGAAGAAGTCAAAGGCATGCAGCGTTCGACCAATATCAAGCGGCAATTGGCAAAAGCCCTGGGCGAAAATGCGGTGAAGTTCGCGGCCTCCGGTCAGCTCGTCGGGGAAGGCGTTTCTGAAGATAACGCCCTTTCCCTGGAAGAACGGGCGAGCTCTGACATTACGGTCGACCGTGCCGACACAGATGCACGCATGGCTTTGCATCGCGCCCGGGCTGCTGGCTGGCGTCGTGTTGCCTCCCGAACCAGGAGCGCTGGCCGGTCACGTGGGCTGATTGGTGCATTGGGAGCAGCTGCGGGGATGTTTGGATGACGAATAGACAAGGTAGAAGCCCTGGCAATCTGACCAAATTGAACACTCAGGGGCAGGTTTCCACGAAACCAACCACGGCCGTGGATCCCAATGTGAGCATTTTCTATGCCTTGCAGCGAGATCTTCAACGCATGGGATCTGCTTTGAGTCAGATGGCCCATAAGGCAATGGCCAGGCAAAAGACAGCTTCAATAGAAGCAGGAAAGACACAAGGTCATAAAGATGCGTACAGCGTCGATCTGGGCACTGGCAGTAACCAAACGGCAGGAGAACCATCCGATATCGGCAATCGCCTCATGGTCGATATGCAGAAGGATCTAAACCTGACCAAAGCGCAAGCCGCCGGGTTTGTCGGCAATCTGGCCCATGAAAGCGGGAACTTTAAAACACTGCAAGAGGTGTCCCCTCTAGTGAAAGGCTCCCGTGGTGGTTTTGGTTATGCCCAATGGACCGGTCCCCGGCGTCGCCAGTTCGAAGCCTTTGCACAGGAGAAAGGACTTGATCCTGCATCATACGAAGCCAATTACGGCTTTCTAATTCATGAGCTGACCAATAGTCCGGAAGGTTCTGTTCTGGATGCACTGCGTCAAGCTGGCGATGCCCAATCCGCTGCTGAAATAGTCTCAAAGAAATTTTTGCGGCCCGGCATCCCACACATGAAAAGTCGCATGAAATGGGCCAGCCGATTTGCAAATAGTGAAGTCTCGGCAGGTGCGCCTGTTGCTGGATCAGGCAGACCAGGGCCAACAGGGCCAGCATTGGCATTGCGTTCAGATGATACACCCGGTGGAAAAGCCTATAACGCTACGCTTAACCGGGATCTTGCCCGTCGCGTGCCGGTAGAGATCAATCAAAAAATTGATGAAATCTACGAAGAACACAAAGATGATCCGACTGCATTGACCAAGGCGCTAGATGCTGCACAAAAAGAAATACTTGGCAATATAAGCTCGATTCCTTCAGACCCCGCTGTACAGTGGCTGGCTGAACAGACATTTGCCAGAAAGCGCCTTGTGTTCGAAAGGTCTGCCATTGCTGAACAGGACAAGCGTGTCAGAGAAGGCGAAAGATCAAACTACGATGCTGCACTGACTTCTCAATTTTCCAGCTTGGAAAAGCAGGCTTATCTTGTTGGAGACGATATTCAGGCGGGTGCAGACCTTGAAATATCGATGAATGAGGCCCTGGGCAATATTGAGGAAGCCCGGTTTGCGGGTGTCATTTCTCCCAAGTTGGCCGAAAAGCAAAAAAGAGAGGTACTCGGTACTGTCACCTCTGCTCGACTTCGCGGTGTTTTTGACAGTTTGCCAGATGCGGATAGCAAGGAAGCCTATGTAGCAGAAATGCGCAAACAATGGTCTAGCGGAGCGGAAGAGTTCGCTTCTCTTTCTCTTGATCAGGTTCGTGCAATAGAGCGCAATTTCAAAGCTGTGATTTCGCAAGAACGCAGACAGGCCCATGCCGACGCCAGAATACAATCCCGAAAAATGGAACGCCTGATCAATGATGATCTTGCCAGCATTTCCCGTGATGGTGTTGGTCTTGCCATCGATGGTGCAGAACTGACATTTGACCAAGTCAGCTCGATCCTGGGCAAAGAGCGAGCAACTGAATGGGACCGAAAACGCGATATCAGTGCAGCAAGTTATCAGGCGATTTCCGGTCTTGATGTCCTACCCGCCGATGAAATTGCAGAACAGTTGCAAAAGCTGGAACCAAAGCCCGGTATCAAGGGTTATGTCGATCAGTTGGAAATCTTGTCGAACGCCAACAAAGCGGCGCAACAGATTCTAAAACTTAGAAAATCTGATCCAGCTCAAGCAGTGGATGAAGCCTTTGACGAATTGGTACCGCTCAAAGATGAAGCGATGGACGGGGATCTGGCCAGTCTGGAAGAGCTGATCAAAGGTCGTTTTGATGCTCAAGAGGTTCTTGGTATTCCAGATAAGACACAAGCTCCCCTCACCTTATCAGAATTGACCGCCCTGGCTGAACCTGTAGCAAAAGATCCGGACAAGCAAACCTGGTTGGATCTGGCTGGCAAGATCGATCAGACCTATGGCCCATTTGCTGATGAAGTCATGATCCAGGTGATGCGCTGGAAAGGTCTACATAAGGATGTTGCTGAAGCGGCCGTTGGCCATTTGCGCAACATCGAGCTAGGCAAAAAACCAAGCCGGTCTGAAGCAAGGACCATTGAGGACAAGGCACAGGCTTCCAGCGCCACTCAGTCCCTGGAAGGTCAATATGACCAGGTGAAATGGAAAGAGCAGCCAACAGGATCTGCAATTTCGTTGCTTCGAGACAATCCGGACAAAGCTGGTGAATTTGACCAAAAATTCGGGGATGGAGCTGCTGATTATTACTTGCGAGCCATAGAAGCCGCCCGACAGGAAACAGAACGCTATCAAGCCACCTTGGATAATCACGGCATTACGATCCATGAAGATGGATCTGAAGATTATGACCCTGCAAAGGATCGTCGCAAATGACCAATTTCTTTGACGAAGCACAACAACAAGGGGAAAGCGGCGTCCTGAAGGAAGCCCCACGCCCTGGTCTGGCTGAACGATTTTACATCAACATGGAAGCCGCAACCCGCAAAGGCACTGTGACCGGCGCTTTGCGCGACGTGAACAGGGTTGAAGATCGCAAACGCTTTGAAAGTCGATATCAGAGTTTCCCGGAATGGGATGGAATGGGCGAAGGCGCGGCCGCTCTTGCTGGTCAGCTTGCTGGTACCATCGTGGATGCCGAGCGTGGTACGCCTCATCTGGAAAACCTCTTACCGATTGGATTGGGTGAAAAAGCCCTTGCTCTTGGCGGAAAAGGTTTGACCAGCCTTCGCGCTCGTTTGTTTGCCGGGGCGATTGATAGTGCTGCAGTAAATGCTGGAACAGATGCGGCTATCCAGGGCCTTGAAATGGGGGCAGGCTTTAGAGAAGCCTTTGACCCAATCCAGTTTGCAAGCTCTGTCGGTCTGGGTGCTGTTGCCGGTGGCGCCCTTGGCCCAATCACGCATAGGCCAAGCACAGGCGGGCGCGTGGCTAACAACCTGGAACGGAACATCGATGAAATCGAGCCGGTCACACAATCATCTCTGCTAGAAGCTCCCGACCACGTTTCCATCGAGCCAAACAGGCCCAAAATGGACGTTGTGGACTCGACAGGCGCAAAAGTGGAACTGGATGGCATTGACACCCTCCAAAGTGATGCAAGGCGCTCTGTGGCCTCGTCTGAGGCTGATTTGGAGCCTGTTGCCCTTGGTGATCAGCTCATGCCCCATTCCGAGCGCAGTGTCAGGGTCTCGGAGGAAACAAGGGCATTCGGCTCTGAAGCAAAACCAACTGCCAATCAAGACGGAATTCATGACGGCCCAGATGTATTGTCCCTAACGGACGATGCTGACCTAACAGCAACCAAAGCTCGAACGTCCCAAATGACCGGTGAATTGCAGCGCAATCCTGATGGCGTCACACGAGAACAGTCAGCAGCAAATCAGGAACGGGCATTTGAACGCCTGAAGGATATTTCCGAAAAGCTGGCTGATCTGGTCGAAGCGGCCGCAACCAGGCAAGGCGTTCTGAAATGGATGGGCGGCAAAATGAGCAAAGCCCTGGGAACGCATAATTTGCGTACCGGCGTTATCCGCCTTCAGATCCAGGATGATTTTTCAGTCTATGCCCATGAGATCGGTCACCATGTTGAAATCAAACTGGGCACAGATTTTCAAAAGCTCATGCGGCTGAATGCCATTGAGCTGGAACCCATGGCCTATATCGGCGCAGATCCCAAGGTCAAACTGGAAGAAGGGTTTGCCGAATTCTTCCGCGTTTACATGACCAACCCCAATTATGCAGCCACTAAAGCACCAAAGTTCAATAAGGAATTCACTCGCTTCCTGAAGGAGCATAAACCGGACTGGTTAAAGGGATTGGCCGATATCCAGGATGCCTTCCATCAATGGCGCACTTTGCCATCCGATGAAGCCATTGCCAGCTCTATTGTCACCAGCAAACGCAAGGGCCTTGTCGGGCAGGCCAAAGAGGATGCCAAGCGTTTCGGTATTGGTCATACCATTGGTGATTTTTTGCATGATGCCTATGGCATGTTCTTGGACTTCAAGCATCCAATCCAGCGCGGTGTGCGTGAGCTGGCAAAAATCTATTCAGAGAATACCGGCCGCAAGCTGGATTTGAATGCGGCTGAAGATCCTTATAAGCTGGCTCGAATGCTCGATGGTGCGCAATCAGCCGGTCACATGGATATCATGCATGGTGTCCATGCCTATCGCTCGATGGACCCATCATCCGCTTCCTTGCGCGATGCTCTTGTCGAGGCCATGGGCGGCGCAAATGTGCTATCGAAATGGGACGAGGATCTGCTGCAGAAATTCGGTGCCTATTTATGGGCCCGGCGTGCTGTTGGTGAATGGGACCGGTTCGACAAGGGCCTGATCCCAAACGAGCCGGACAAGTTCACTCGTGGAGATCATGCCCGTGCCATCCAAACCCTTGAAGCTGACCATCCGCAATTCGTAAGCGCGGCCGATAAGGTCTATGACTGGAACCGTGCCATGTGGCGCAAAAAGCTGGATGCAGGATTGATCACCAAGGCCCAATATAGCGACGGTTTGCTCATTCGCGATTATGTTCCTGGTCTTCGCAAATTCGACTATGACGGGGATCCAGTCGGAGACGGTGGCGGCCGGAAAAGCAAAAGCGCAAAATCTGACCAGGTGAAGCGGTTTGTCGGGTCCAGTCGTGATGTTGTCAATCCGTTGGAAAGCCTGATGGCAGATGCCTATCACACTGCCAGCGCCATTGCTCACAATAACATAATCCGTTCTCTTGATCGTCTCGCGCTGCGAGCTGGTCATGGTGGCGGTAAAATTGCCGAACGTATTCCGGCCAAGGAATTGCGCATGGTGATGAAAATCGATCCAATGGAAGCCTTTGCCGATGCAGCCAAGCAAAATGGCTATGGACCGATGGAAGTTTCGACGTTGCGTGATGCTTTGGAAGCAACATTAGGCGATACCAAGGGGCGCATTTTCCGGCCACAGGTCATTTCAGAGAATGGACAGAATATCGTCTTCTTCCGAGATGGTGGCCAGCTTCAAGCGCTCCGGCTTGCTGATGGCAAGTTGGGCCAGCAAATGATGCAGTCATTCGGCTTGATGCAAAAGCATGAGCAAAATTTCTGGATTGAAATGCTGTCTACTTCCGCAACTACTTTGCGCACTGGTGTAACGGCCGCGCCAGAATTCATTGCCGCCAACCTGATCCGCGACCAGGTGATGGCCACCATCTTCTATGGCAAGCCCTTTGCTCGCGTCAAAGCAACAGCTTCAGGTGTCATGGATGAGTTGCGCGGCCGGGATGCGGCGCGGCATTACAATGTCATGGGCGGTATCATGGGTGGTGAGAATGTGGCCAGTTTGCGCAATGGCGCAGTGAATCGAGATCTTCAGGCCTTGCGCAAAAAGGGGTATGTCGCTCATCATCTGGCAAACAAAAATCTCAAGGATGCCCTAAAAGGTTGGATGGCCTTGACTGAGGTCTCAGAGACTTCAACCCGGATCGGTTTGTTCAAGACCTTCTTCGAAGAGGCCAAATTACGTGGACTCTCCGAATATGAGGCGGCGTTAGAGGCCTCCTATCGAGCGCGGGACCATATCGACTTTGACCGGCGTGGTTTTGCCATGACTGGCCTTGCTCGCATTATTCCCTTTCTCAATGCCAGCTTGCAGGGCATGGACAAAAGCACCCGTCAAATGATGCTCCCAATTGCAAAGAAAATGATGGGCAAGGTTCTGACGGCTGAAGACGAAGCGGCCTTGCCGATGGCGGCAAAGAGCTGGGCGCGTCTCTCCACTCTCATGATGGCCGGTCTGGGCATTCATGCTCTCATGAGCCAATATGATGATTATCAGGAAATCTCGGACACCACCCGCGCCACACATTGGATGATCAAAAGCGGGAACACCTGGATTGCCGTACCCAAACCTTTCGAAATGGCCGTGTTTCTGAATATCGCTGAAGCGGCTTTTGACGGGATAATAAAAGACGATGCGCTGGCTTATGAACGGTGGCTGGAAGGGTCAATGAAAACCCTTTTCCCGCCCAATGTCATCGAAGGGAACCCGGCGATAAGATCCTATTTTGAGAAAAAATCCAATACGGATTTCTTTAGCGATCGGGAAATCGTTCCAGAGCATATGAAAGGCCTTGAACCACATTTGCAATATACCGCTCGCACCTCGGAATTTTCCAAGCTTCTGGGGGAAGCCATGGGCTGGTCTCCAGCAATGACAGATAAGATGATTGTCAATTTCTTTGGCGGTCTCGCCCGCTCCGCACTCGCCCTTTTTGATGCCGGTACCAGCGACAAGCCAGATCAGTCCCTTGATGACATGGCCATTTTGCGCCGCTTCATCAAATCGTCTTCGAAGGGGTCCCGGTCCTTAAATGGATTTTGGAAGCTGGTCGCACCATCGATGGGCAGTTTCGAGGGAGCCAGCAAGAGCTATGATGCCATTCTGCAAGCAGGTGATGAAGCAGACGCGGCGGACTATCTGGCAGACATGGACGAAGAGAAGCGGGTCTGGCTGGTTTCTCGTCATGGCGATAGCAAAGCCAAGAAACTGCATCCCCTTGATCGCGCCAGGCGAGCCGTGCGGGCAATCTCCAAACTTCGCAGAGATATGGCAGACGACAAGGTGACAGGCTCCGATGGGGAAAGCCTGTTCACCTCTCAGCAGCGTGGGGTGTTGACAGATATTCTGGAAGAGATTGCAGTGATCGAAGCTCGCAATGCTCTTGTCTTGCTTGAACAGCCTGGATGGGCGCAGCGTGGTATCATGGATCTGCAAGGGCATTATCGCGAACTGAAGGCGGTCAATCCGAAAATGCACCAGATCCTTGCTGACCATTATGCAACGGGCAAGGTCATTCCCTGGCAAACAATTCAAGAGGCTTGGCCGGACTATCGCAAACGTCTACTGGAAGATGGATCTTCAGCTCCAATGAAGGATCTGGCCTTGCTTGAAAAACAAGGTTACGAGCTGAATGGGGTGAAAATCAAACGCCCATCGAGGCCGGAGATCCCCGGAATGCGAGACTAGGACGCCAATGCATCTATCACTGCTTTTGGGTTTTTCTCCAAAACACGCAAAAGGGTTTGTGCAGGGCCGCTGACGGTTCTTCGGCCTTGTTCCCATTTCTGATAACCAGACAAGCTCATTCCCATGAGAGGGGCCATTTCAGCTTGTGTCAGTTTGGCTTTTTTACGGACTTCGCTTGGAGAGACGGCATGATGAATAACCATTCCTGGTACATCTTCGCCTTTTGTATATGCCGCCACTTCCTGCAAGGATTGAATGAGATCATCACCAAACTGTGTCATGATTTTTCTCCTTTCAGATGTTTTTTGATTTCCTTCACCAACCTGACAACAATCTTCTTTTCTGCTGGATCAAGATCAGTTTTCTCGCCTTTGCCATAAACCAGTAGAGCAAAAATCGGATTATCCTTGTCGTACCAATAATAAATGACACGGGCACCACCGCGCTTTCCCTTGCCTTTTGCTGGAACTCGCAATTTACGAATACCGCTCGTTCCGGGAATTTCATCCCCTTTCAGGGGATAGCTCGCCAGATAATCAATTACTTCTTTTTTCTCGTCAGGCGAGAAGAGTTTTTCCGCCTGTTTGGTAAAGCTTGGGAATTCCGAGACTGTTTGCATAATGCCATACTAACCCAATGGGGCACACAAAGCAACCCATTGGGTTACCCATCATTGACACAGTTGACCAAGCCCACGTCATAGGATCATAGGCGGCAAAGATGGAGCTGCCTATGGTCAATGCTATCACACAAGACAATCGAGAAACCTTTCCAATAGCAAATGCCGGACAGGTTGATTTCACTGTTTCCTTTGCCTTCCAGCAGGAAGAAGATCTGGAATTTTCCAAATGGGTCAATGAGGCCTATGTCCCCCTCATTCTCAATGTCGATTACACGGTGACAGGTGGCTATGGTGCGGCCGGGGGCCTTCACCTGACCACTCCTGCAGAAGCGGGTCAAAAATACAGGATCAAGGGTCTGGCTGAACTGGATATCAATATCCAGGTCACGGGCCAGCGACGAGATCCTGAGATTATCAATAGTCTGTTTGAGCGCTGCTTGATCTGGGCTACCGAGCAAGGCCGGGAAGTGGCGCGTGTCCTTGGACCATTCAAAGACTTACTCGAACAGGCTTTGCCAGCCGCACAAGCCGCCAGTGATCAGGCTAATGCGGCAATTGCCGCAACCACTCAGATCAAAGATGATGCAATCGCTGCTACTGGTCAGATCCTGACTGAGGCTCAAACAGCGAAAGATCAGGCCGTAGCGGCGAAAGATCAGGCGGAATCTGCAAGGAATGCGGCTCAAGCAGCAACACCAATCTCTGCTAGTGACAAAGGTCGCGAGCTGGTTGGAAAAGAAACCGCCTCAGAAATGCGAACAGTCTTGGGCGCTGCAAGTACTGTTGAACTCTCAACTAAAGCGGATGCCTCACATAATCACGCAATTGGTGATATGACAGGCGTGAATACTGCATTCGATCTGGCTCAAGGTCTGTTCGGCGGTAAAGGTCCATCCGACTTAGGTGGTGCGAAACCGATTGGTTTCAAAATCTTCACTTCGTCAACTCAAGCCACACTCACAGTCGGCACCAAATATATCCTAGTCCTCGCTATTGGTGGCGGTGGTGGCAGCGCAAGTTACAATGGCGTGGTTGGTAATGGAGGGCCAGGAGCTACCACTCTAGGTTTCTCACTTACTCCTGATCCAGAACTTAGCGTTACCGTTGGCGGCGGCGGATCGAGTGGCTGGAATTCATCCAGTGCTGGTGGCTCATCCAGTGCTGGCACTGTTGTTGCCGGTGGAGGAGGAAGAGGGACAACTAACGGTGTAAGCGCTTATTCAGGAGGCAGAGGTTCTGCTCAAGGAGGAATGGATATAGGACTTTCTCATCCTTCGTACGGCAACCCTAAGGGATCTGGTGTGGTTTGTATCTGGGAGTTTGGATAATGAAATACGCAATTGTAAATGAAGCATCACGTATCATTGAAAACGTCATTGTACTGAATGATCCAGAAGGCTTCGCACCTCCCGAGGGATCTTATCTGAAAAAAGATGATCAAGGATTAGCCGTAATCGGTCAGGAACTCGATGGAGAGGGTGAATTCATTACACCTGAACCGGTGGATTTGACAAAACAGAAAGCACCTCTTCTGCCAGTCACGCGCAAACAGCTTATCGATGTTCTGATTGATCATGATCTTGATGAGCAGGTCGAGCCAGCACTAAACGCCATTCCGGATATCAAGGCACGAAAGAAGGCGCTGAACGCTTGGCAGAATGCCAGCCAGTACGAACCTGATCATCCATTGGTTTTGCAGCTCAAGGGCGTTCTCAAACTGACCAACGAACAGTTTGATGCCTTCTGGCGTGAGGCCATGGCGGCATGATCCGGCGTTACATCCTCAATATTCTGATCGCCATAGATCAGCTCTTCAGCGCTATCGCTTTTGGAGATCCGGACGAGACAATTTCCTCTCGCCTGGGCAAGTCGCAGCGCGGGGACCATGGCCCTTTTTGGAAGCACGTTTGGTGGCCGGTGCGATTGACGGTCGACGGCCTGTTTTACCTTGTTGGAGAACCCAATCATTGCATTCGGTCCATTGAAAAAGACGAGGGACAGAATGCCATTCTCTAACGAGGCTGTCCCATGTTTACCCAAGAGGTCCGGAACCTTGTCGACGATGAAGCCAAGCGCCTGAATATCTCACCTGCCGCTCTTCTCAGTGTCATCGAGGTGGAAAGTGCAGGCGTTTCTTTATGGTCTGTTGGCCACGAAAAGCTGCCCCCTATCCGATTTGAAGGCCATTATTTCTATCGCCTTCTGTCTCCAGAAAAGCGCAAGATCGCTGTTCGCCAGGGCTTGGCCCATAGCAAAGCTGGCCGTGTTAAAAACCCCCGGTCTTACAAAGCCCGGTATGCTCTTTTTGAGCGTGCCATGAAAATCGACATGGATGCGGCCATCCAGTCAATATCCATGGGGCTTGGCCAGGTCATGGGCGCTCATTGGGAAAGACTTGGCTATCAAAGCCCGCAACATATGTGGGCTGACGTTTGCGGTTCTGTCGCTGGACAGGTTCGCGCCATGATCCTGTTCATTGAGAAAAATAACCTGGTTTGCCATCTGAAGAGTTTGAACTGGCATAAATTTGCCCGTGCCTATAATGGCCCTGCCTATCGCAAAAATCGCTATGCCACAAAGATGGCTGCTGCTTATGCCCGTCATTCGCGTGGTGAAGCCCATGCAAACAATAATGCGGTTCGAGAATGGCAAGGCCAAATTGCCGCCCTGGGCTATGATATGCCTGTCAATGGACGTCCCAAAGCTCGCATTACAAAAGATACTGTGATGACGTTCCAGCGTGATCATGGACTGGTCGTTGACGGCATCGTTGGACCAATGACATTGGAAGCCATTGAAGATGCCCTGCAGGCCAAACACCTGGCGAGATCCAGCCAAATGAAGGCTGTTGTGTCATCGACCGGAACCGGCATTGCAATTTCTGAAGTGACCGGTCAGACCGATATCGTCAAAAACGTCCTGGACAAAGCGGAAGAGATCGAGGGCGTGGCATCCACCCTCTCCCGCATCCTTTCCTATGCCGATGCTGTTCCTCTGCCCTGGTTGCTCGCTGCTGCCCTGATTGCTGCAGGCGGATATCTGACCTGGTCTTATTTCCAAAAAAGCCGAGGCACTGATGAGGGTCTGTTCGCATGAGCGCTTTAGCCTGGTTCACAAATACGAAACTGGGCCGCTGGTTGGTAACAGCCCTTGGCATTGTCGGGGCAATTCTTCTCGTTGCCTGGCGCGCATTTTCCAAAGGCAAGAAGGTGGCCAAACAGGAACAGCAGGCTGCCACCCTTGAAGCCCTAAAAGACAGGAAAAAGAGCGATGCGGACATTGATCGCCTTGGTGATGATGACATTCGTAAGCGGATGCAAGACCACTGGTCCCGTTGATTGGTGCCTGACCAATGAGCCAAGAATCTATTCCCCGGCCGCAATCGCAGTCATGAAGACTGAAGCATTACGCAAGGCCTATAAACACAATGAGTATGGCCGGAAAAAATGCGGCTGGAAGCGAGTAAGCGAATGACCGACAAGAAGCGAGAACCATGGCATTTGGACAAACGTGTCCCGGTCGCGCTAATCCTCACTCTGATGTTTCAGACTTTCGGGGCCATCTGGTGGGCTGCGACAATGAGCGAGCGTATGAATAGCCTGGAACGAGAAGTCCAGTCTCGTGAAGGCCAAGATCGACGTCTGACCAGGCTAGAAACTACGGTTGAAAATATCGAAAAAATCGCTCAAAGGATTGCAGACAAAATAGACAATTAGTCCCTTGTCTGACGCTGTGAGATTTCCCATTGATAAAAGAATGATGTCTCACAGAAACTTCTGTAAAATATTGATTTTAAAGAGGTTTATATTAATTAGAAGTCAGCTGCTCTATCCAACTGAGCTAAGGGGCCAGCCTGTTGCAGCGGTGAATACACCATGCTGTTGAAGCACACTTGTACGAATCTCAGCTGCGCATTTCAATCTGTTTTTTTAATTGTCCGACAATCTGTGAAATCTGATGAAAAAAGGCGCAGGAAGGAACCTGGCGCCTTTGGGTTTTTGAACAGAAATCAACCGAGATTCTCGACTTTCCAATGCAGCGGATAGCCCGGGTCAAATACGGTCACAGTCTCATCTCCGACCACAACCGTCCCAGGATAGGAGACCGGCTCATCCTGCTTGGTCAGACGCATTTTTTGGGCATTTGGCTGAATGCCATAGAAGGCAGCACCATTGAGAGAAGCAAAGGCTTCCAACTTGTCCAGAGCGCCTTCTTCTTCAAAGACCTGAGCCAGACAGCTCATGGTGTTGATCGAGGAATAAATACCAGCACAACCGCAAGCACTTTCCTTGGCGGAAGTAGTATGTGGCGCGGAGTCAGTACCGAGGAAGAAGCGCGGATCACCAGAAACGGCTGCAGCGCGCAGCGCCAACCGATGCTCTTCCCGCTTGGCCACTGGCAGGCAGTAATAGTGAGGTTTGATGCCGCCAACCAGAATATGGTTACGGTTGATGATCAGGTGATGTGTGGTGATGGTCGCCGCCAAATTTTCATTGCCAGCAGCCGCATAATCAGCACCATCTTTGGTGGTGATATGTTCCATGACCACACGCAGTTCTGGCAATGCCTGACGAAGAGGATCCAGCACGGTCTCGATGAAGACTTTCTCACGATCAAAAATATCAATCTCGGCGTTGGTCACTTCCCCATGCACCAACAGAGGCAGACCGGCATCAGCCATTTTTTCCAGCACCGGCATAACTTTGGAAACATCACGCACTCCACTGGAGGAATTGGTGGTGGCACCAGCCGGGTACAGCTTGACCGCTTTGATCAGCCCATCCTTGGCACCAGCAATCACATCGTCTGCCTCGGTGCTCTCAGTCAGATAAAGCGTCATCATCGGCTCAAAAGCATGGCCAGCAGGCACCGCTGCCATGATGCGCTCACGATAGGCCCGGGCCTGCTCGGTATGCACCACCGGCGGCACCAGGTTAGGCATGATGATGGCACGACCAAAATCTGCGCTGGTATGAGGAGTTACAGCCTTCAACATATCGCCATCACGCAAATGCAAATGCATATCATCCGGGCGGGTGATCGTCAGATCGGTCGTCATCAGGCTACTCCTGTACAGCGCGTCCCCGAAAAGTTGAAGCACTTTTCGGATAAGGACTCGCACAAAATATTGCTCAAAATGGTCTCACAGCGCTCACAAAAAAGCGCCAAGTCGCCTTTCTTTAAGCCGTGCGAGCTACAAAAACAACCAGCAAATCGTCCATCACTAAGCCGAAACATCCAATTCCCTGACTTCCTTCAATTCCATGCCTTCGGTCTATTGGTGAGTATTCCAAAACAGAAAAGGCCACCCATTGGCTAGCCCTTTCATTCTTTCACGACATATCGAACTTTGATCAATCCTCGGACAGGATCTCCTCGATCCGCTTCTTGGCCCCGGCAAAATCAAGTTTGCCCGATCCAAGCACTGGCACATCAGAATGGAAGATCTCGGACGGCACCATGAGATCACTGGCCTTGCGAGATTTGGCAAAGGCAACAAAGGCTGATCGCTGTGCTCCGGGATGATCCGTGATCATCACCAACCGCTCGCCCTTCTTGGGATCGGGAATGGTGGCAACCGCTGAAAGATATCCCGGCCACAATTCTTCTGCCAAGGCTTCTACGGCAGCCAGAGACACCATCTCACCGCCAATTTTGGCGAACCGCTTGGCCCGGCCACGAATGAAGACAAAATCCTCATCATCCACTTCCACGATATCACCAGTATCGTGCCAACCATCGGCAGGTGGCTCCAGCTCACCAGGCTTCTCAGCTCGCAAGTAGCCCGCCATGATATTGGCACCTTTCACCATCAAACGGCCACCTTGATCAATTCCCGGCACTTTCTCCAGCTTATAGTCCATACCAGGCATCAGCTTGCCGACAGAACCAATGCGATTATACATTGGTGTATTGACCGCCAGGATCGGTGCGGTTTCTGTCACACCATAGCCTTCCAGAATACGCAGACCAAACTTCTCCATATAGATCTGGCGGGTGGTGGGTTTCACAGGTTCCGCCCCTGCAAAGCAATAACGAAGAGAGCGGAAGTCAAACGGATTTGCTGTGCGGGCATAACCCTGCAAGAAAGTATCGGTGCCAAACAGGATGGTTGCATTGCTGCCATAAACCAGCTCCGGGATCTCCTTATAATGCAACGGCGATGGATAAAGATAGAGCGGCACACCGGAGATCAGAGGTAGCAAACTTGCCGTGGTCAAACCAAAGGAATGGAAGATTGGCAAGACATTGAAGACCTTGTCTCCGGAATTGAAGTCGATCCGCGCTGCAGCCTGTGCCGCATTTGACAACATATTGCGATGGGTCAGAACCACACCCTTGGGCGTACCTTCAGAGCCAGAGGTAAAGAGGATCACACCCGCATCATCGGCAGAGCGCTTCACCTTCGGTGCGCCACGCCCCAGAAAACCCACGGCTTTCTCAAATATACTGAATGTCTCTCGCATTTCATCAACCCAGACGAACTCAACAGCACTTGAGACATCCTTGACGATCTGCTCCAAACCGGCCTGCTCAATGAAGGTTTTTGAGCTGACAATGGTCTTCAGTTCTGCAGCCTTACAAGCCGCCATGATGTTGGCAGACCCGGCAGTGAAGTTGATCATTGCCGGTACCTTGCCAGCGGATATCAGCCCCAGCATGACAGCAATGGAGCCATTGGCATTTGGCAGCATGAAGCCAACATTAGTCTGATCAGAAAAGTCCTGTGCAAAACGATTGGCCAGTACGCGCGCTCCAGTCAGCATGCGCCCATAACTGAGCTTGCCAGTCAAAGGATCTTCAATGGCAACGCGCCCCATACCAAGCCCCTTGCCGGCCTTGATAACCTTTTCCAGAACCGTGATCTGGGTATTAGTGGTGCGGAATACCAGTTCAGACATGATCTGATAGAGATCAGCACCTGCCTTTTGGCGTCTTTGTTTGCCGGTCAGACCTTCTTCAATCTGCAATTCCACCGGCTCCAGAATTTTTACTTTTACTTTCGGGAATAATTTACGTTTGACCAAGGCCGAGGTCAGACGAGAGAAGTAGCTCCGTTCCAGACCATCAATGCGGATCGGCACAACCTTGGCTCCGGTCTTGTCCGCAATCATCGCCGCACCATCATAAACCTTCATCAAACGACCGGTGACCGTGATGCGCCCTTCAGGAAAGATCACCAAAGGCTGACCTGATTGCATGGCTTTGATCATGGTACGCGTCGCCATAGGCTTGGTCGGATCCAAACTCAGAAAATTGCAAAATGACAGGAACGGGCGGGCCCACCAGCGCTGCGCAATGCCATGATCAACTGCAAAAATCGGTTCTTCATCACCCAAAGCAAGCGCAAGAGAACCATCCAGAAAACTCACATGATTGAGTGCAAGAATGGGCGCTGGACCAGCTTTGGCCAGATTGTCACGTCCCTCCACTTCCAGACGGAAGAAAACTCGAAAGCCAATCAACAGCAAATCCCGTAAAGGATTGGTTGGCAGAAAGACAAGCGCCAGAATTGCCACAATGCCATTGGCAACAGCAAGGCCAAGCAAAATATTGGCCAGCGTCAGACCGTAACTCTGACCAAAAGCAACCGCACCACCAGCAGCTACCATAAAACCGGCATTCAGAACATTGACCGCCGCAATCACCCGGGCGCGATGATCAACTCTCGCCCACGCCTGCACAGCGGTGAAAGCAGGCACCACCAAGAAGGCAGCAGAGAAAGCAAGGCCGAATAAATCAAACGCTACATGCTGAGACAGACCATGAGAGAAGAAGGTCATCACATCCTTGGCCACCAGTGGCTCGGTCGCCGCATCAATTGTGAAATAAAGATCCAAACCAAAGCCAGCCATCAG
Organism: Cohaesibacter gelatinilyticus; assembly: GCF_900215605.1. NCBI lineage: Bacteria > Pseudomonadati > Pseudomonadota > Alphaproteobacteria > Hyphomicrobiales > Cohaesibacteraceae > Cohaesibacter > Cohaesibacter gelatinilyticus. The sequence continues at coordinate 155,866 of NZ_OBEL01000006.1, forward strand.
CAGGGCACCAATTGGAGCTGGCAGCAACACAATGCGTGCACCACACAGCCAGGCGGCAACAGCAGAACCAAGACCAATGGACAGGGCAAAGACCGCAAGATATGCAGTGATCGCCAGTTCATCACCACCCATGACCTGTTTGACCATGGTGGGCAAAATGGACAACACGATCGCACCGACCAACCAGAACCAGGAAACGATCAGGCTGGCACGCCAGATATTGCGATCCCCTTTCAGTTCCTTGAGCAACAACCAGGTCGAGGCAAGAAAGTTGCGATGCACATGCAAACCTGCATCACCCGAACCAGTATCAGGAATGGAGCGGGAAAAGTGCCATGCCAAAAAGGCAAAGATCATCATCAAAGGCCCGAAGATGGCAACATTGACGCCACCGACGGATGCCAAGCCTCCAATGATGGTGCCCCCAAGGATCGCCACGAAGGTTGCAGCTTCAATCCAGGCGTTGGCACGAGGCAGATCTGATTGTTCAAGATGATCTGGCAGGATGCCATATTTGATAGGGCCAAAGAGTGCAGAAATTACACCAAACAGAAAGAGTGCCCCCATCATCACCCAAATCGAGGAGAGTGCGAGACCGGCAATGGAAACCGCAGCCGCTCCCATTTCCGCAAGTTTCAGTTTCTCCGCCATACGGCCTTTGTCATGCTTGTCGGCCAGCTCTCCACCAAGAGCAGAAAATAGTAAAAAGGGCAGCATGAAAATGGCCCCGGCCAACGTCACCATGGAAGCAGCTTCCTGAGCACCAAGCTTGGCAAGGATCAAAAAGATCAGAGAATTCTTGAGGAAATTATCATTGAAGGCGGACAGAAATTGCGTCCAGAACAGAGGCGCAAAGCGGTCCGACTTTAACAAACTAATACGCATTGTCTCTCTTTCTTACAGAAATGAAGCGCGGCAGACACTCAATCTAACCTGATTACGTCTATTCGCATCTCTCAACTTTGAGAATTGGCAAAATGACGGAGAAGATCAAGTTCCTGCACTTATAAACGCTTACGAGCCATCGGTTTCCGTTCTTATCCCTGTTCAAGTCCTATCTCATTGATCGGATCACATCATGTGATGGATAAGTCTTGATTTAATCTTCAAACAAGAATATGAACAACGTTCAAGAAAATAGATACAAGATAAATGAACATTGTTCAAGAATTAATTTGAACAATGTTCATTTATCTGATTTCAATTGGAAAAGAGGTGAGACATGAGCGACAAACGCCAAGCCAAAAAAGAAGCCTTGCGCACTCGCCTGCTGGAAGTCACAACCGAGCAAATGCGCCAGAATGGTATCGAAGATCTGCGTGCCAGAGATATCGCCAAGGAAGCTGGATGCGCAGTTGGTTCCCTCTATACCACCTTTGAAGATCTCGATGATCTGATCCTGCATATCAATTCCAACACCCTGCAAAGCCTTGGTGCAGCTCTCGCCTTGGGCCAGCAGGAAATTGATGAGCCAGCCGCCCGCATGGAAAAACTGGCCTGCGACTATCTGGATTTTGCACTCCAAAATTACCGCCTTTGGAGAGCTGTGTTCGATCACAAATGGCCAGAAGAAAAACCAGTGCCAAATTGGCATTTGGACAATCAGCATCAGCTATTCTTGAAAATCGCAATTCCCCTGAAAGAGCTTCTACCCGATGCAGATGAAGAGCTGCTGTTATTGGAAGCAAGAACACTCTTTGCCGCCATTCACGGTATAATCACCCTAAGTCTCGAAGAACGTTACGCCGCCGTTCAAAAGTCGATCCTGAAACAGCAAATCATCAAATTCACCAAATTGATTATTGCAGGTCTTAGAGCCTAGGACCTGTTTACAACAAAAAGCCCCGCATCGATCAGGATACGGGGCTTTTCGAGTTTCAATGAGCTATTGATTCAGCCCAGAACATCATCAATGACCAAGACCTGATCATCAAAGACAACTTCTTCAAAGCCGGTGAGAATATCATGTTTTGAGGTCTCACGGTTCCAGATCACAAATCCGGTGCCATCGCGCGTTGCACCCCAGCCATAATCTTCGGCATTGCCATCAATGACGAACTGATCCTTGTCCCCTGCTCCATGGAGATATTGGGTCACGCCAGCAATATCCTGCACCACGACACCGTTCCCATTGCCGGTGCCAATGCCACGAATTTCATCGGTGGTGATGGTACCATCGTTGAAGCGGACGGCTTTATAATCCATCAGAATATCAAAGCCGCTATCGTTCCAGACAACCACACCTTTCTTGTCGCGGGTAGCGCTCCAGGTATAATCGGCCATATTGCCATCAAAGACAAAGATCTCATCACCCGTAACACCGCGCAGATATTGGTTGGTGTTCGGATCATCCTGCACCAGAATTTCATCGACTGGACGTGGAATCGAGCCCCAGCTTGGCAAGGCTTCAAGATCGATATAAGCGTCCTTGAAACGCACACCGTCAAAGCCAATCAGCACATCGATATTGGTCGCATTCCAAATCAGGATGCCATCACCATCTTCATTCGGTGCCCAACTGTAGTCATCGCGATTGCCATCAATCTCGAACACTTCACGAGAGGAGGACGCAGTCAGGGCCTCATTCTCATCGGCCTTGTCTTGAGTGAGCGGCACATTGGAGCGGGGAACCAGCGCCAAATCAGCCTTGGCATCATTGAACTGGATATATGCAAAGTCTGTCAGAATATCATGTTTGCCGGTCTCGGCATTCCAGACCACCGTTCCGCTCTTGTCACGGGTCGGAGCCCAGCGATACTCCGCCATATCCGCATCGATGATAAAAGTATCAACGTCATTGTCGGCGGTGAGATATTGGGTCTGATCAGCAATATCCTTGATACCATCAACAATCGGACCTTCAGAGGTCGGCCAATCCGCAAGGCTGAGTGTGCCATCAACAAAGCGCAAATGCTCAAAGCCATGCAGGGTGTCTATGATGCCATCGGCAACCTTCCAGATTTCAACCCCCGTCCCATCTTCAGTTGGGCGCCATCGATATTCACTTCTCACACCCAGCGAAGAAAAAACATCCTTATTGGTGGAACCTGTCGCCGCATCAACCGCGCCGGACTGGTTGATCCAAACCGAATAGTCTCGATCATTCACACCACGTAGAAAACCATTTTCCAGTTTCACCTGATCTTCAGTGATGCCTTTGATATGAAAGCCATTGATCGTGACACCTTCACCACCATTATCGACAATGGTTGCATTGGGATCGAGCTTGGTGAAAAGGATCTGATCTTCATCAGGGTTGAAGTCTTCAATAAAGCTCACACCGGGTTGATAAGAGCCAACAATAACATCATCAAAGCCTTCACCAAGGGTAAGAGAGGCAGGCATCAAATCGCCAGTGGCAGAGATTTCATCACTGATCTGAATGAAATCATCTCCTTCACCCAAATCAATCACTGCTTTTTGACCATGTTGATCCATCACGTCAGATAGAAAAACAAGATCATCACCCTTACCCAACGAGAGTTCAGCACCAGCAACAGATTGGGAGATCACTGCAACATCATTAAAGTCAAACACGGTTGCCCAGAAGGCAGCAGGATTGGCATTGATGGTGGTTACATTCACCGCAAACAGATCGGCACCAATCACAATAGCAGGACCATGCACCTGCTCGGGATCATGAAAATGACGGATAATCCCGGTAAGCACCCCACCTATAAGTGCTCCATTCTCATCAAAGGCCAAATCATTACCAAAAAAGGTAATCCCATTCACCTGAGCCGGGATTGAAGCTCCATCGGGAGCTGTTTCATTCTCGGTCCCGGTAGTGAACCAATAGCTCACCTGACCATCTATCGCCTTGGTAGCGATCGTGCTGTCAGACAATGCCTTGGTATGCAGCTGAGTAAAACCATCCTTGGGCCACAACGCCCAGTTAAAATCATTACTGGTAAAACCGGTTGTTCCAATAAGTCTCATAGCGTAATTCCTGTTGCCCAATAGATCGGCAGATACAACTGCCATTTGCACTCAACAACCACAGCCCGAAGGCATTCATTTTTGCAATCCGCTGCAACTTTACGCTTTATTAACTTTTTTGTCACCTCACCCAGACAAAAACAAAAGGTGAAGGTTAATTCAGTTAAATTCATAAAAATCAAAGACTTGATAAAATAGATATGGATTTATACCAAGGTATCCAAATCACCCCTGAAATTTAAGGGAGCATGCAAAAGGCCCCGCGAAGTCATCTCCCGAGGCCTCAATGGAAATACACGAAAAACGAGTAGTGGGATTATCTCTACTTCGTTGCCACTAGATGACGTCCTCAACCACCAGCACCTGATCATTGAAGACCACTTCCTCAAAATCAGTCAGAATGTCATGGACCTTTGTCTCACGGTTCCAAACCACAAAGCCGGTTTCATCACGTGTCGCACCCCAAGCATAATCCTCAGCATTGCCATCAATGATGAACTGATCCTTGTCACCTTCCCCGTGCAGATATTGTGTCTCGTTCGCAATGTCTTTTATTTTGACACCGCTCACGTTGCCATCATCAATACCGCGGATCTCATTGGTGGTGATGGTGTCGTCATTGAAGCGAATAGCCTTGAAATCCATCAGGATATCAAATCCATCCTTGTTCCAGACCACGACACCTTTGCCATCGCGCGTTGGACCCCAGTTATAGTCGCCCTTGTTGCCATCAAAGACAAAGATCTCTTCTCCCGTCTCCCCACGCAAATATTGGTTGTCAGTCGGATCATCCTTGATCAGGATTTCACCATTGGGACGAGGCACATCCCCCCATTGCGGTAGAGCTCTCAGATCGGCATAGCTATCGAGGAAGCGCACGCCATCGAAACCAATGAGAATGTCGATATTGCTTCCATTCCAAATGGCAATTCCCTCACCATCCGGGTTTGGTCCCCAGCTATAATCATCGCGATAACCGTCAATCTCGAAAACTTCTCGATGATTGTCAGCCTTGATGATTTCATCCTTATCGACCTGATCTTCGGTCGTCGGAGCATTGGAACGCGGATATTGGACCAAATCAGCTTTACCGTCATTGAAATTGATCCAGGCAAAATCCGTCAGAATATCATGTTTGCCGGTCTTCACATTCCAGACCACGGTCCCTGTCCTGTCCTGGGTTGGCGCCCATTGATAGTCGCTCATTTTACCATCAATGATAAAGGTCTCACCCCATTCATCGGCTTGCAGATACTGGGTCTGATCAGCAATGTCACGAATGCCCTCAACCGCTGGCCCTTCCGATGTGGGCCATTCGGAAAGCTGCAATGAGACATCATTGAACCGCAACACTTCGAAATCATAAAGCAGATCAGGTGTCTCGGTTTTGACATCCCAGATGACGATTCCCTTGTCGTCATCGGTTGCATGCCAGCGATAGTCATCACGCTTGCCGTCCAGCACAAACACATCCTTGCTTGTCGTGCCATGAAGATGCTGCGTGACATCAGCATCATTCACGTGACGGGAATAGTCGCGGCCATTTATCCCGGTCAGATAGCCATTTTCAATTTTGATCTCATCACTAGATATTCCAGGAATAAACAGAGCACCCTCCGTCTCATCCGCTTGTGCTCGCTTGACCTCAACACCACCTTCCACTTGTCTGAAAACAAAAGCTTCATTGTCATTCAGAAATCTGATGCGATCTTGCTCTGGATTAAAATCCTCAATCTCACTCAAAGGATAGGGCCCACCCAAACGCATTTCGACATCATCAAATCCTTCACCCAAAATCAGCTTGCCCGGATGCCCGGTAGTCCAGCCGGTAAAAATGGTCGTATCGCGAAAGAAATCATCTCCAGCTCCCATATCGACGCTAACCCCACCACCATATCGAAACATTGGATCGGTGATTTCAAGGCTGTCATCCCCGATACCTAGATTGACATCAGCACCGAGACTGCTCTCCCAATAATTGAACTGGTCATTGCCATCAAATATCTCCGGCCAGAATCTGCCAGCTTCCTCGTTCACCTTTGCAACATCCCAATCCAAATCCTTAGCTGCAAAGCTTGGAATTGGACCATTTGCACCGTCGTGCCCGCCATAAAACCAGAAGAATTCGGTGATCTTTCCAGCAATCAAGGCACCGTTCTCATCATATTCCAGCCCTTCCCCTTTGAACGTCACCCTATCAACCCACATAGGATAGGTTTCTCCTTCAGGGGGTGTTGCATCCTCTGGATATTTAATAACCCATACGCTCAGTTCTGTGTCAGATGAGGAGCTCGCATATGCTTCAGTCGCTGAAACTAGTTTTTGCAAAGCCACAAAGCCATTTTGGGGCCAAAGAACCCAATCAAGGACAGTCTCATAAAATCCAACGGAGCCATCAATTTTCATAACTCAATTCCTACAAAAATCAGGCCGAGGCACCACAACTCGGCGTCAAAACAAGTCGCACTGTATTTTCAATTCGTTGCAACTTTACGCTTTGTTAAGATTTTTGTCACCCTCGTCAACAACCAGACATGTCCTTATGGTAAAGATACAAAAGAAAGCAATTTCAATGACTTAAAAGATAAAATAATTAGCAAGCCGTCGCCGCATGCTCCTTCCCCTGAAATTTCAGGGAGAGACAATTTGAAGCAGAAAAGGCCTTTCGGCCTCTCCACTTATGTTCATTCCAATAATCTATTGAGATGTCCATCCACCATCAACAGGGATGGAGGTACCCGTCACATTATGGGCAATCGGTGAGCAGAGCCACAAAGCCAGAGCACCAATCTCGGAAGGATCTGACGTTCGCTGCGATGGTTGCTTTTCTTTCAAGAGATCAGCAACCCCAGCATCCCGATCCCCACCAAACAACTCGGCCCTCGCCGCAACTTGCGGCTCAATAAGCACAGTCTCGGTCCAGCCGGGACAGATACAATTGACCGTCACGCCACCGGACTTTTTGCTGCCCTTATTGGCATATTCCAAAGCTGCCACTTTGCTTAGCCCGACAAGCCCAAACTTGGCGGACACATATGGCGCTTTATCAATGGAAGCCACCAATCCGTGGACGGAGGCGATATTGATCACCCGACCAAAACCTTTGTCCGCCATCCCCGGCATGGCACGGCGCATGACATGAAAAGCAGCGGAGAGGTTGACCGAGAGGATCGCATCCCAAAGCGCAGGCTCCACATCAGCAAGACTGGCCGTCTTCTGGATGCCCGCATTATTGACGACAATATCGGCACCACCCCATGCTTCGATCTCATCCATCATGGCATCGATGGCAGCAACATCACGTAGATCCGCATCAAAGAAACGAACCTCGCCCGCCCCGGTTTGCTCAAGTTCTGACTTTGCCGCCGCAATCTGCGTCTCGTCAGCCAGACCATGCAGAGCAATGCTGGCACCTGCATCAGCAAAGCTCTTGGCAATGGCCAATCCAATGCCCTGAACTGATCCCGTTACCAGCGCAATTTTTCCGCTCAGATCACTCATCTTTCAGATCCTTCCTTATCCATGGTCTCCAAACGCTCTCGCAATTCGGTCTTTAAAATCTTGCCGTAATTGTTCTTGGGAAGATCTTCGAGGAAGAGATAGCACTTCGGTCGTTTGAAACGCGCAATAGCATCAAGGCAAAGCTTGTCGAGCTCGGCAGCATTGACTTTCTTTCCCTCAAATACAGAGGCAAAGGCGACGACCACTTCTCCCCATTCCTCGTCTTTTTGGCCGACAACAGCTGCTTCTCTGACGGACGGATGGGTTAGCAGCACCTCTTCCACCTCACGCGGATAGATATTGGAGCCGCCGGAAATGATCATATCCTTGGAGCGATCTTGCATGGTGATATAGCCATCTTCATCAGCCCGGCCCATATCACCCGTCCAGAGCCAGCCATCCTTGATCGTCTCGCGCGTGGCTTTCTCATTACGCCAATAGCCGAGCATGACCGGAGATCCCTTGACGACAATCTCGCCAATTTGACCTGCTGGCAGCTCTTGTCCATCTTCATCGACAATCCTGACCTCGACAAAGCATTGCGCCAGACCAACCGACGCCAAACGCTCCATTGCTCGAGGATGGTCACGATCACTGACATCCGCACGGCTAAGGGCGGTGATCGCCATCGGGCATTCCCCCTGCCCGTAAATCTGAACAAAGCGCGGCCCCATCACATCCACCGCATCCAAAATATCAGCCAAATACATCGGCCCACCGGCATAGATGATGGTCTTGATGCCCTCCCCGGTCTGACCACTATGCTTGGCAACATCCACCAGACGCCGCACCATGGTGGGGGCTGCAAACATGACGACATTGTCGATTTTCGGAGAAAGCTCCAGAATTTCACGGGCATCAAACCCGCCTGAAGGTGGCACAACATGCCGTGCGCCCTTCATGACGAACATGAAGTTGTATATGCCCGCTCCGTGAGACATGGGCGCGGCATACAGAATGGCATCGCCTTGCTCAACTTCATCCACCTCAAAGAAATAGGCAGAGGCCATGGCTGCAATATTGCCTGCAGACATCATCACACCCTTAGGTGTGCCAGTCGTGCCCGATGTATAGAAAAGCCAGACCATATCGTCCTGTTCGACGATGGCAGGCGCAGGGAGCGACACTCCTTGCTTCATGGCTGCAAACTCATCCTGATCGACAGATATCAAGGAGCAACCAGAACTGGAGGTCAAAGCTTCCAATCCATCTGAAATATCATCAGACACAAAGGCGCAGGAAGCCTCGGCATTTTTCAAAATCCAGCCTGCTTCCTTCACGTGCAATTTGCCATTGATAGGAACCGCCACGGCTCCCAGATACCAGATGCCATAAAGCGCAATCAGATAGTCTGGCCGGTTGCTCATGAAGACACCAACCCGATCCCCAGCCTTCACACCCTTATCAGCAAGAGCCTTGCCAATCGCACCAGCAGCTCGATCAAAATCTCGATAAGTGGCGATCTGCTTCTCTCCCCAGAACAGGGCCGGAGCCTCTGGCCATCGTCTAGCCGCTCGATCTAACCAACTTGCCGGGTTCATCTATTCTCTCCTCCCCAAGGCAATCCTGGATCTGTACAGGATTGGATTGCCAAAGTCTGTTCTTATTGTATGGTCGAAGACTAACCACCACGATCTAGCCTATGGATCCGTGAGATTACCTAAAAATGCCAAATGATATGCAGGACCTAGCCACTCTCGCCTTTGACCACGCCCCCGTCGGCTTAATTGTGACCAAAGATCGGGTAATTCAGCAAGCCAATCTGCGCTTTGCGGAAATGTTCGGCTATGAATGCACGGATCTGACTGGCAGAAGCCTGTCACAGCTCTATCCCACCAGCGAGGAGTTCCTCAAAATAGGTGAACTGGGCCTTTCGAAAATGAGCCAGGATGGCCGCTATAATGACGAACGCATCATGCAGCGCCGTGATGGGACACATTTCTGGTGTCGAGTTCGCGGGCAATCCCTCACGCCGGACCAACCCTATAATCAAGCCATCTGGTCCTTTGCTGATATCTCCAATACACGCTCCATCACCCAGATGACCAAACGCGAGCGGCAAGTCGCAACGCTTCTGTCTGAGGGCCAAACCAGCAAGGAAATCGCTCGAGCACTCGATATCTCTCCCCGCACTGTCGATGTCCATCGCGCCCGCCTTATGGAAAAGTTCAATGCCCGCAATTCTCTAGAGTTGGTGGCGCACTTGGCAGGCATTCCCTTGTAAATCAAAGAAATTCCTTTCCTCACCCGGCCTCCATCAACAAGCTTGCGAATCTTCTAAACTACCATTGCCAGCCTGCGACAATTTGTAATACATTAACATAATTGAATATGTTCAGGTGAGGACCATTACCATGCATAGACGTGATTTTCTGAAAACAACAGGAGTAATGGCCGGAGGCCTTGCCCTGACATCCCTGATCCCCAATCTGGTCCATGCCAGCCTTACTTTGGGTAACACCAAAATCTCCACCCTGAGCGACGGTACATTGGGCCTGCCTGGCGACATGGTCTATGGCCATCTGCCTCAGGACGAACTCGCGCCTATTCTGGAAAAATACAGCCTTGATCGCAAGCGTGTGGTGCCAGAATGCAATGTAACCCTGGTTCAGTCCGGCGAGAACAAGGTCCTCTTTGACGTCGGAGCCGGCTCCAACTTCATGCCAACTGCAGGTAAAATCCTTGAAAGTCTGGAAGGAACAGATCTGAGCGTTGATGACATCACTCATGTGATCTTCACCCACGCTCACCCCGATCATATCTGGGGATTGCTTGATGACTTCGACGATCCGGTTTTTCCCAATGCCACCCATATGATCGGCAAGACAGAATGGGAATATTGGATGAATCCTGAAACGGTCAACTCAATCGAACCTTCTCGTCAGGCATTCGCTGTCGGAGCCAAAAATCGTCTCAGCGCCATTGAAGACGCGGTCAGCTTTTTCAAGGATGGAGAAGAAATCCTGCCTGGCATTGCCGCCCATGCAAGCTTCGGCCACACGCCCGGTCATATGGCTTTTGAAGTCAGAAGCGGCTCGGATGCTGCAATGATTGTTGGCGACTCCATCGTGAATCATCATGTTGCCTTCGAACGCCCGGACTGGCATTCAGGCTCCGATCAGGATCCGGAAACGGGTGCGAAAACGCGCATAGCTCTGCTGGACAAGATCACGACCGATAAAATGCAGCTCATCGGCTTCCATCTGCCAAATGGTGGAATTGGTCGTTGCGAGCGAAAAGACAATTCCTATCAATTCATTTCCGAGGCCTGATCATGAAAAAGCTATTGCTGACCGCTGCCTTCGCCCTTTGCACCACTGTCCTACAGGCCAGCGAAGATATCGCTGATCAATATCCCGCTTCACCACTTTATTCAAAACCGGTGGAAGTCATCCCAAATGTCTTTTCCGCTATTGGTGCGACGGCCCCTCCAACCTATGAGAATTCCGGCCATAACAACAATTTGAGTTTCATCATCACCGGTCAAGGGGTCGTGGTCATCAATGGTGGCGGCGCGTATGTGTTGGCTAAAGCCCTGCACGAAGAGATCAAGCAGGTTACGGACCAACCAGTCAAACTTGTTTTTAATGAAAATGGCCAGGGCCATGCCATGCTTGGCAACAGTTATTGGGCAGAACAGGGTGTCAAAATCGTGGCTCATAGCGAAGCCGCAGCAGAATTTGAAGAATATGGTCAGCAATCACTTGCCAATATGAAACGCCTGAACAAGGAAAAAGCAAAAGGCACAACGCTTGTTGGCCCGACTGAAACATTTGATGAGGACTATAAGGTCACCATGGGCAGTTTCGAGATTGAGGCACGCTATCTTGGCCCTGCTCACAGCCCTGGCGATATTGTGGTCTGGTTACCGAAGCAAAGCATGGTGATCTCTGGTGACGTGGCTTTCCACGAACGCATGTTGCCAATCTTCGAGCACACGATGACAGCTGACTGGCTGGAAACATGGGACAATGAGTTCGAAAAACTGAATGCCACCTACGTCATTCCCGGTCATGGTCACCCAACGAACATGGCCCAGGTACGTCGCTACACCAAAGGCTATCTGGAATATTTGCGCGGCAAAATCGGTGAGCATCTGGAAAATGATGGCACACTGGCCGACGCCTATTATGTCGACCAAAGCCCCTATAAAAATCTCGATACCTTCGACGAGCTGGCGACAAAGAATGCTGGCCGCGTCTACGAGCAGATGGAATTCGAGTAAGCAAGATCCAGAACCCATAATTCATCACCAAAAGAAGCCGGGCAATCGTATGATTGCCCGGCTTCTTTGATCACTTGAGCATCTCCTACGCCATAGAAGATCGATCCACCAACCATTGGGTCAACAAACCACCCATCCACATGGAGAAAATTGCCACCCAGGCAGTAATGGCAAAAACCGCACCACCAGTCACCCCTGCACCAACGGCACAACCACCAGCCAGCATGGAACCAAACCCCATCAGGAAAGCCCCTAGGAAATAACGCTCCATCTTGGTTTCTGGCCCAAAGCGCTGTATCTCGAATTCCCCTGTTGCCAATGCCATCAAGCCAGACCCCAGAAACACGCCTGGTACCAAACCAAGCCCAAAGGTAAACACAATTTCGCGCTCATTGACCAAAGCCATCAGAGTATCGGTGGATGGCCCGGTAAAACTGACAGACTGCACGCTGATCGGCTCAAAGGAAACTTGAGCAACCTGATAAGTTAAAACCCACCCCAAAGAGACAGCAAAGCCAACCAGAACAGCGCCAATACCATGGGTCAGTCTGACAGATTTTTGTTTGGCCAACCAGATTGCAAAGCCCAGAACTGCCAGAGAGATCAGAGCGGCCAATCCATGCCCAAGCGAGAAAACATGCAACAGATTGCGTGCTTCACCGCCATCAACCAGCCAGAGCCCACCCACGGTCTCACGCACCGGCGCCATGAAACCGCGCAACGAGGCCTGAGCAACCAAAGTCAGAATAAGCCCCGTCACCATCGCCCTCAAATTACCGGTAGCCGACAGTACCAGCAAACGGCTGGCACAGCCTCGCGCCAAAATCATGCCGATGCCGAACATCAGACCACCAACAATCGCACCGGACATGGAACCGGTAGCCGACAATTGCCGCGCGTCGGAAACATCAAGATATTCAAAGAAAATTGCCGCCTGAACAAACATCACGGCAGCAGAAAAGGCCAATAACCAAAGCGCCAGTTTGGCTCCCAATTTCCGTCCGGCTGTCTCGACGATCGCAGCCCTCAAACAAAATCTGGAATGTTGCGCAGCGGCTCCAAATACCAGTCCAATCACAAGTCCGACCAGCATCATCACGGTGCTATCACCGAGTTGGTCAATTATGGCTTCCAACATAAGCCCAGTCCCTTCGCACTCCTCAAAATCGTTCCGACATTCCGACCATACGACAAAGAAGAGATGATGAAATAGCGCACCCGCCCCTCAATGGGCGCGCTACTCGGTGTCCCAAACAGGCAAATCCGGGATACTTGCCTGTCCAAGCGAAATCCGTCCGCTCAAATCTCAAAAATCATTCCGAGATTGCCTTGTTTGCAATTTCAGCAAGCAAGGCTTCAACTTCCTTCATTGGTCCTTCAGGATAGACAGGGTGACCAATTTCCACCTTGCCATCACGTTTGGTGACAAACACCTTGTAAGGGCAATAAGCAATATTGGCTGGATCTGCTTCCATCACCTTGCGGGAGAGAACAGCCGAGCAGAAGAGAAAGATATCTGCCTTTTCAAAGATAGGCTTGGAAGAGCCGACATCTTTGGCAGTACGATTCAACATATCACCGGTATGGCTGACATAATCAATCACCAAACCTTTATCGACAATCGCACTTTCAATGCCAAAAGTTGCATCTTCAAATGCACCATCAAAGGCATAGGTCTTTGCTGCCTCACCTGCCTGGGCAACACTGGCACCAAGCGCCAAACCCAAAGCAGCTCCCAGAATTTTGAGGCTTGCTGACTTTTTCATTGTTCAATTCCTTTTACTGATTGAGGGACAGTTATCTTCTTGAATCCCGATCAGAACGGCACTCATACCAAGCGCCGCCCCGACAAATGGTTGCTTAGCCGAACATGTCCTTGGTGATGCCAGCATACCAGCCCTGCGATTCCTTGTAATTGTTCGCACGGGTGGCAGCATCTTCACCAGTCTTAGAAATAAAACCCGAGACCTTGGCAATTTTCTCATCGGTCGCCTTGTAGCTTGCACCGACCTTGACACCATCGTCAGTGTCAATCAATGACCAACAGGTATTCGAGAATTTCGCCGGAAAGACTTTGGAACCGGTCAATTCACCACGAATGGCATTGGCACAAACCTTGGCCTGACTATTCGCTGCAAAGCCGGACTTTGGCATGTCACCTTGCATGGCTGCATCACCCAGCACATAAACATCCTTGTCAGCCTTGGACGACATATCCTTGGCATTCACAGGAGCCCAACGGCCATCAGATACACCAGCCAGTTCAGCAATACGTCCAGCCTTCATGGCCGGGATCACATTGCAGACATCTACCTTGGTCACTTCCCCATCAATGGAAACGGTCATCTCATCGGCATTGACGGACACCTTGTCGCCACCAAAATCAGGTCCCACCCAATCGACCATGCCTTCATAATGATTGTTCCAACCTTCCTGGAACAATGCCATCTTGGAGAATTTGGGCTTCGGATCAGCGATCAGAATCTTGGCGGTTGGATTGTGCTGCTTAAGCAGATGCGCCACCATGGAAATCCGCTCATATGGCCCGGGAGGGCAACGGAATGGGTTTGGTGGAGCCACCATGGCAAAGACACCACCAGCAGGCATGGCCATCAACTGAGCTTTCAATAACTCGGTTTGAGATCCGGCCTTATACGCGTGAGGCATTTTGTTCTGGGCTGAAACATCCCATCCTTCGACAGCGCCAGAAACAAAATCAATCCCCGGAGAAATGATCAACTTGTCATACGGCACTTGCGCACCACCGGCCAGGCTAACCACCTTCTTCTCCCGATCCACACCAATAGCCCAATCATGAACAACATTGATGCCATAACCAGATGCCAGTGTTCCATAAGAATGGGCAATGGAACTCAAATCGCGGAACCCACCGATATAGAGGTTGGAAAAGAAACAGGTATAGTAGCTGCGGCTTGGCTCGATCAGAGTTACATCCAATGCCCCCTTGCTATCCTTTGCCAGATAACGGGCAGCCGTTGCACCGCCAGCGCCGCCGCCAATCACAACCACCTTGGGTTTTCCATTTCCCTTTGCAAAGACCTGCGGCGCCGCAAGTGTAGATGCAGCAACTGCAGCACCACCAATAAATACACGTCTGTTTAGTTTCATATCATTTCCTCCCTAATCAATTCTTCGAAATCAGTTTTCTACATCGCGAAAAAACGCTGCCAGAGATGCAATTTCATCATCTGACAGCCGCCCTGCAATCATCTGCATGACCGGGTGCTTGCGCACCTTCTTCTTGTAAGCATGCATCGCCATTACAAAGTCATCTTCCGGCCAGGACACAATGGACGGCACGCCATCATCCTGACCACTCGTCTGGTGACAAGCCGTACATTCACCCGATAGATATTCGCCATATTCCGGGTCACCTTTCAGCGCCAGGATAGCCGGATCCAGATCATGGCCAGCATCTGATGTAGTCGGATCGGCTTCCGGAATATCAGCAGGATTGTCTGAGAATGTGCGCAGATAAGCAAGTAGATCCTCGCGGTCTTGCGGATCTTTCATGCCTCGAAAATTCATACGGGTGCCGGAAACCAGATTTTTTGGATTCTCAATATAGGCAGACAGATTATCAGCATGCCATTCAAGTCCGCCAGCGGCGGCCCGCTTGATCCCCTTGGAATATTTGAAACCCTCAATGGAAGCGGCGCGACGGCCAAATAGCATGTTCAGATGAGGACCAACCCTGTTCTTGGCACCCTTGCCAATCTGATGGCAAGCCCTGCACTTTTTGAAAAGCTTGCGTCCTTTTTCCTTGTCGCCCAACTCAACTGCAAAAGCCGGTTGCCCAAAACCGAGAAAAATTCCGATCGAAACCATCAGAAAAAGACGCAAGCCGCTCACCATAACTGCAGATCCTATTATTGTTGAACGCCTGACATGTCTGGTCGAATATTGTGCCCAAGACAATGTGGCACTCCCCCCTGAAATTCTCGTTACCGGTGCGGAGAGATTTGGCAGATTGCCTGGTCAGTTACGAAGCCATCCAACCTGCCAAATCCTCCAAAAGGTCGAAAAGACATCCCCCGACATCTTTCAAACCCGCCAATTGCCTTGCCCATCCCTCCTTGGTCAAAACTCATGGCTATTGATCGGCAGTCGCAGAACCGCGCCCGCCGATCAGATACTTCCGATGACAGCTTTATTCCAAAGCCCCGCCACCTTCTTCCGGTGTCACATCCACGATGACGGCACGCTTGGTGATCTCAACACTTTTCTTGCATTCTTTCATGCAAGGCTCACCGGTAAACTCCTTGAGTTCCTTGTCGGCGCGATCATCCATGAAGAAGTTTTCTTCATTTTCCAACTTGATGGTTTTGAAATTCTCATCGCTGAGCTCAAACTCATCATCCACCACATCATTCATGTTCAGAAGATAGGCAGTAATCGCATAGACCTCATCCGGTTCCAGCGTCTGAGCCGCACCAAAAGGCATCGCCCGTTGGATATAGTCGAACAAGGTAGAAGCATACGGCCAGTAGGAGCCGATTGTCTTGACAGGACGCTCATCTTTCAACGAACCGTGACCACCCGAAAGAACCGGCCAGCGATCAACACCTTCACCAAAGTCACCATGGCAGGAAGCGCAATTGTCGATGAACAATTCTTCGCCCATCTCCACATTGCCCTTGCCTTTTGGCAGACCGGTGCCATCAGGACGCACATCAATGTCCCAGGCTTTCACTTCATCCGGCGTAGCCTCACGACCAAGGCCATATTTACCTGCAGCAACCGCAGGCGTTGCCAACAGGGAGGCAACGACAAATGCTTTAAGAAATTTCGACATTTTCCGCTTTCCCTTCTTCGTCAATCGCCCAGGTCTGGATGCCGTTATTGTGATAGATGGAGTTCACACCGCGATGTTTACGCAACTGATCTTTGGTCGGCTGGACATAACCGGTGCTGTCATGAGCACGGCTCTGCAGCAGCAATGGCTTTCCATCCCAGTCAAACTCGAAATAGAAACGATGCATGGATTTATCCAGACTCGGTCCGGAAATCCGCGCTTGATGCCAGGTAATGCCACCATCAATGGTCACATCCACACGCGGGATGGTACCGCGTCCTGACCAGGCAAGACCTGTAATGACAGTCGGCCCCTTCTTATGGGTCAATGGTGCCTGCGGGCTTGGATTGGTAATGACGGATTTTGCATCCATCTCCCAGGTAAAGCGACGGGCCTTACCATTCTCAAGCAAATCAGTATATTTGGAGGTCTCTTCGCGGTGATGCCAAGGCTGGTCACCCACTTCCAGACGGCGTAGCCATTTCACCCACATATTGCCTTCCCAACCGGGAACAACAAGACGAACAGGATAACCCTGCTCAGGACGTAGTGCTTCACCATTCATCTTGAAGGCAACAAGGCAATCATCCAGCGCTTTTTCCATTGGAATGGAGCGGGTCATACCAGATGCATCAGCACCTTCTGCCAGCAACCATTTACCGGATGGTTTGACGCCTGCTTCTTCCAAAAGCGTACGCAGTTTCACACCGGTATACATGACGTTGTGGATCATGCCATGTGTGAACTGACAGCCATTGAGCTGTGCACCACGCCATTCCATACCGGAGTTGGCCGCGCATTCCAGGAAGTAGACATGGTTCTCACGCGGGAAGCGCATCAGATCTTCCATGGTGAAAACCAACTGACGATCAACCAGACCGTTGATCATCAAACGATGTTCTTTTGGATCGATATGCGCAGTGCCGCCATGATGGCGTTCAAAGGCCAGACCATTCGGCGTAATGATGCCGTCCAGCTCATGCAACGGAGTAAAGTTGATGGAAGAAACCGGATCCGCAGTCAACCACTCAACCGTGCGACGCTTCACATGCTCTTCAAACTCGGATGGCTTGCCATATGGCATCACATCCACACCATCACCAAGCTCGCTATTCCAAGGCTGAACTTCGGTAATCACCTTCTCACCGGCAGCAAGTGCAGCCCCTGTAGAAAGGGCTCCTGCGCTGGTGGCGAGCGCACCTTTCATAAAGGCGCGACGCGATGGCTTTTTGCCTTTAAAAATTACAGACATAAATTATGTCTCCTTCCTCGTCCTCAAACGCCAACAACCTTGACGTTGCTCTCCCCTGAGACGCTCACAGTCCCTTTCTTGCGGATGAAGCTCTCTACAACATCCCAGATTTGCGGCCCTTCGGTGCCTTCGTTCACGCTGGCCCAACCGGCAACCCAATATTCCTTGGAAGCTTCTATCTTCTCGCCAGTCTTGGTCAGCGTCAGATCAGAAATACGCTTGCCTTGCGGTTTGGAAATATCACAGGTGAAATTCAAACCACCGGTCCGAACCATGTCACCGCCTTGCTGGTAATATGGATCCGGGTTGAAGATATTGTCGGCCACATCTTCCAAAATCACATGGATGAACTCGCCAGTCATTTTGGTGCGATAGGCTTCGCCATAGGACATGGAGGTCACGTTGAACAGATCCTCACGGGTAATATCCTGACCTGGCAGAATGCTTGGTCCCCAACGCACGCCCGGTGACATGGAAATATCTGCTTCGCGCTCTTCGATCAGAGCCTCACAAATCAGATCATCCCAGGTACCAGAGAAGTTGCCACGGCGATAAAGAAGGCTATCGGACTTGCCGATCACTTCTTCCAATTCTTTCTTGTATGGTGCCCGCTGCTCATCAATCAGTTTGGTAATGACAGGATCCGGTGCAATCACATCAGAGAAGACCGGGATCAGCTTATGCTTGATGCCCATCATCTTGCCATTGCGAATATCCAGATCGATACGGCTGACAAATTTGCCATTGGAGCCAGATGCCACGATATAGGTTTTCTCGATCAGCACTGGCTCCGGCAACGCATCATGGGTGTGACCAGACAGGATGACATCAATACCCTTGACACGAGACGCCATTTTCTTGTCCACGTCAAAACCGTTGTGAGACAGGCAGACCACGCATTCAGCACCAGCAGCGCGAACTTCGTCGACCATTTCCTGCATATTCTCGTCACGAATACCGAAGCTGTATTCAGGGAACATCCAGCGCGGATTGGCGATTGGCATATAAGGAAATGCCTGACCGATAACGGCAACCTTCACGCCGCCACGCTCAAAGAATTTGTATGGCTTGAACAGTTCGGCAGGCTCATCCCACTCGGCATCAAAGATATTTTGACCAAGAGCCGCAAAAGGCAAACCTTCCACAATCTCGTTCACACGCTCGGAACCAAGAGTAAATTCCCAATGGAAGGTCATGGCATCCGGCTTCAATGCATTCATCACATTGACCATGTCCTGACCTTCTGTCTTGTAACAGGTCAGCGAGCCATGCCAGGTATCACCACCATCCAGCAGCAAGGCATCAGGACGATCCGCGCGGATGGAATTGATGATGGTGGAAACGCGATCCAAACCACCAACCTTGCCATAACTCTTGGCAAGGGAGGAGAAATCTTCATAGGTCAGTGCATATTGAGCAGGTGTACCCTCACCAACGCCATAAGCTTTGCGGAAATCTGCCCCTGTCAGATGCGGTACATGACCCTTGTTCGACCCGACACCGATATTGATTTCCGGCTCACGGAAATAGATTGGCATCATTTGGGCATGAATATCAGTCACGTGAATGATGGAAACATTGCCAAATGTGTCAAATTCCAAAAGCTGGTCTTGGGTCAGGGCTTGCTGGGCAGCAACTTTGGCCCAGGCGCCAAAGCCCGACAGACCATAAAGCGATGCAGCTGCCATACTTACCTGGAGAAAATCGCGACGGGAAATCATCAGCCATTATCCTGAAGTCTTAATGCGACATATGCGCATTTTTGAATTTGTTTAGTTACGAAAAGTCCCGTGCTGCCACCGGCAACACGGGACATCTCACATTGACTAGTTTCTTACAGACGGGGTTTCCACCGTCAGACCTGCCCCACGACTGGCAAGGTAAAGCTGCAGAGCTTTGAACTCATCAGACCCTTCCTTGAAAGGCTCGGCACGAATATTTTTCATGCAACCTTTAAAGCGGCCATGGATGGAATTCAGCTTGGCATTCTTCAGACGATAAGTCGGGAAACCATTGATCTGGCCCTGAGACAGATGGTCTGCGCGGATCATGTTGCCATAATTGTCCTCATGACAATTGGAACATGCCATATCCAACTGGCCAAAACGACTGTAGTACAACTTCTTGCCCTGTTCCCAGATTGGCTTCGCATCACCATCAATAGCAACCTTCACAGGCATGCCTCGTGACTGCAAACCGATATAGGCAACCATGGAACTCATCTGGGTTCCTGACCATTTCCAAGCCTTGGCGCCCATATGTTCCGTACGGCAATTGTTGATAATCTCTTCCATGGTCTGCACTTTGCCATCTTTCACACGTGGCATTGCGGCGCGCAGGCCTTTGAAGTCTTCGACATTCTCGTGACAGCTGGAGCAAGCCTTGTCAGCAGTTCCATCCACTTCTTCATACAGATCCATTGCTGTATCGACAAAAACGAAACCCGGATTGTCAAAATCATCGGTCTGCAAAGTTTGTGTTTCATCTGCACGAAAAACCCAGCCCGAATAGATTTCGTCCAGATTCTCGGCATGAGCTGGCGCTTTTGTTTTCGTAACAAAGGTCTCGCCTTCAATCTCCAGGCTGGCACTCTCATCAGCCTGAGCGATTGAGGCAGTAGCGGCAAAAGCTGCCGCTACCATCATTGAAAGCAGGAATGAAGTCTTTTCCATGCGGTGGTCCTCCCAAGAAAGCTACGATTAGGCGATTTTGATTTTTTTCTTCGCCTCGTAGACTGATCCGTCGTCATCATACCAGGTGAAATGGAACTCACCTGCCTCTGGCACTTTTGCTTCAAACTGAAAGTACGGATTGGTCGAAACCGCAGGTTCAATAGTAACATCAATCACATTCTGACCATTGAAGTCACAAGTGAAACGATTGATGATTGAACGTGGGATGAGCTTACCGTCCTTACCCTTGCGCTGACCGGATTCCATTTTGTGACTGATCAGGGATTTGATCGTAATGGATTCGCCTGCTTCAGCTTTTTTCGGAACCTTCACGCGAGGTTTCACACCTTTAGCCATTCTTCTATTCTCCTGATCTTGCTTAGCCGCCGCAGCCGCCGATGGTTACCTTGACAGTGGTGGATGCACGACGGAATGAACCGTCTTTCATCTTTGCAATAGCAACCACGTCTTGGGTTTTGGCCAAACGGATACGGGTAGAAGCAGACTGAGATGGGCTCAGAGGACCAAATTTGAAGGTCGCCACTGCAGGGGTTGGATTACCAGCAGCAAACAGGGTGATGCTCTCAGCACCTTCTGCATCGACTTCAACCGGCACAGTGTTACCGTTTTCGGCAATTTCCGGAGCGGACAGATCAATACCGCCCTCTTTTACTTCAGCGCCGCCAATCAGCGTCTTGATATCTTCCTCTACGGTGGAAGCAAAAGCTGGAAGGCTAACCATGCTGGCTGCCACAACGGCTCCTGATCCAAGCACCAGCACTTCCCTACGGGTAAGCTTCATCTTAATTCTCCAATAGTGGGTGGATCACTGTTCTTTCAGTGTCATCAGATAGGCAACAACATCCTCAACCTGTTGGCCGGAGAGAATGGACTTGCCCGCAAACTTTTTCAAAGGTCGCCCAATACCATCGACGACATAAAAAGATGGCATGATGCTGCCTTCAAATGTCTTCTTGGAATTGGTCACAATCCCGCGCAACTCGGCTTCCGTCCAACGATCAGAAACACCGTCCAGAGTTGGACCAACTTCCCCGTGGAACAGCTCGTCTTTCATATCCGAATTGGCATGACAGGCCAGGCAATTGCCGAGCTTGCGATTTTTAAAGACCTTTCGCCCATTTGCGACATCACCAGCTTGACCGGTCAGAGACGCTTTCACGGCTCCCTCTTCAAACTGAACCTTGCCTGCCGGAGTGGGCTCTGCTGTGGCAACGCCAGCCCCGATAAGCAGGGCAGATAATGCCAAAACTGGTCTCTTCATATTGGTCCTCCCTCTCAATTATTATGGATTTGCTCCGGGTATTTTTTCTCTGGTCACCCGATAACAAATTCAATTAATTGAATGTCATAATGTGTGAGGTGCGACAGTTTGGCAATTATTTTTTTCGCGAAGCTATCATTCGAGCATGATATTTCTGGAAAGACTCCTCTCCCGCATACCCTTTTTCAACAACCCAGCGCAACATATCCTCCGTCGTCATTTTCCCAAATGCACCAGGCATTTGCGCGACTACGAGCTGGTTTGCAGGCTTCGATTCCGGAGCGGTTTCTCCAAAAAACATCACGGTTGGGGTAAACAACACCCCCCACTTTTTTACTATGTCTTTTTCAGACATTGTGGTGCCATCGAAGTCGGTTACTTCGACATCTCCAAACATATTGATCTGCACAACGAAGAAATTTTCCTCGATAAAATTAGAAATTTCGGGAATCGGATAGATCTCTTCATGCATTTTTTTGCAATAGATACAGCCGCGTTGCTCGATCATCACCATCAGCCGTTTTCCTTCCGCTGTGGCTTCCTCCAGATCCTCACGCAAATCCTTGAATGTATCTCGCATCCACGTCTGCTTATGCAGGCCATCATCTCCAACACTGGCAGCATTGGTTGCTAATGGCGTCGTAACAAGCGCTCCAAGACATATTGCGCCAACAATGAAAAGCGCCTTCGTCTGATCCAAAATCCTCATAGTTTCTCCTCCCAAAGAAATGAATAGCACCGAATTGAAAACCTGAATTTCTAGGTTAAACTTGTAAAACCGGGCACCACCTCGAGCATCCATTGTGCAATCACATTCACTGAATTGGTGGCAATCAAAAGCCCAAAAACAATTAGCAATGCTCCCATGATCTTCTCCATCAGACTGAGATGTTTGCGGAATTTCATCATCCAGGCCATGAAAGGGCCAACAAAGAGAGCCGCCAGAACAAAGGGAGCGGTCATGCCTGCACCATAGGCTCCCAGCAACCAGACACCCTGACCTGCCGTGTCCGTCCCTGCCGCCATGAACAATATGGAAGCCAGAACCGGTCCGACACAGGGGGTCCAGCCAAACGCAAAAGCAAGACCAATGACAAAAGCCCCGATATACCCCACTTGCTTGGTGCTGCCCGCATCGCTCCTGAATTGTCGATAGAGAAATCCTATTCGTATGACGCCAAGAAAATGTAGCCCCATGGCAATGATGATTGCAGCGGCCACCCAGCGTAGAATATCAAAATATTCACGTACCATCTGTCCAAATGCAGAGGCAGCTGCCCCCAGCCCCATGAAGATGGTCAAGATTCCGGCCGAAAAGCAAAGCGCGGCAAGAACCGCTCTGCGGCGTACCGCGGCATCAATCTCAGCCTCGGCGGAAATCTGGTTCATTCCCACTCCAGCCAGATAGGACAGATAAAAAGGGACAATTGGCAAAATGCAGGGAGATAAAAATGACAGCAACCCCGCTATTACTGCCCCGAAAAGAGTGACTTCCAGCACCAGAGCCTCCAAGACAACTTGTATAATTCACACATTCAAATTATATTATGTGTTAGAACAACGTCAATACGAGCCTTGCGCAAGGTTAAATATGAAAACACTAGTCTCCTCCATTCTGATGATGGTGATGATCACACTGTCATCCATGATTTCATCTGCCCGGGCCTCGGACAGCTCAAAGCTTGAACTGGTCATGGTCGAGGAAGAAGGCTGCGTCTGGTGCGAACAATGGTTGCGTGAGATTGGTCCGATCTACCCCAAAAGCGATGAAGGCAAAAGAGCCCCGTTGCGTCGCATAGATATTTCAGATCCTCTTCCGCAGGATGTACAGGTCAATCGGGGTTTGCATTATACCCCAACCTTTGTACTTCTGAAGGATGGCAAAGAGAAAGGCCGCATTGAAGGCTATCCCGGAGAAGACTTCTTCTGGGGGTTATTGGCACAAATCCTCGCTTCGATTGATAAAAAGCAGACATCTGGCGATAACTGAACTTGACAGCGCATCCCAGAAAAGTTGTAGAACTTCTCAAAGACGGATTCGCAACAAACTAAGATCAGAGCATCAACTGAATTCCAGATGATGCGAGATACTCTGTAGACGGCTTGAGGAATTTCTATGGCACTGCCAGTCTTCCACGAGAATATGCTTGAAAGCGACATGGAAAAGATGGAGAGCAACGCCACCCGTGCCTCCAATTTCCTGAAAGCGATAGGGCATGAGGGAAGAATGATGATTCTCTGCCACCTGGTCACCGGTGAAAAATCAGTCACCGAGCTTGAGGATCTCTTGTCCGCTCGTCAGGCAGCTGTCTCTCAACAACTCTCCAGATTGCGCCTGGAAGGGTTGATCACACCACGCAGAGAAGGCAAATCAATCTATTATCGCTTGACCGATGACCGTTCCAAACAAATAATGGAAGTGGTCTATGAACTCTTCTGCAGGGATTAGACCTGATCGTAACTTCTTTTGTCGAGTTACGATTTGAGCCGAGGCGAATAAAAACAAACGCCCGGTTTTCTCGATTTTCGAGAGGGGAGGAAATCTGGCAATGATGGAGCTGTTACTCAGCCACGAATTTCTATTGGCTTATGCTGGCCTTGCTGGTGGCATCCTGCTTGGATTGGCCGCCAGATTGGGACGCTTCTGCACTCTAGGCGCTATTGAAGACTATTTCTATTCCAGCTCCGATCTTCGTCTGCGCATGTGGGGTATTGCCATCGGCATTGCCATCATCGGCACCTTTTCCCTCGTTCACTTTGACGCATTGCAACTACAAAATGCCACCTATCTGCGCCAGCAATGGAACCCGCTGGAGAGCATCGTTGGAGGCCTCATGTTTGGCTATGGCATGGCTATCTGCGGCAATTGTGGTTATGGCGCTCTCGCTCGTCTTGGCGGTGGAGATCTCCGCGCCTTTGTCATTGTCATCGTTATGGGCATCAGCGCCTATATGACAATTTCAGGACCATTGGCCTATATTCGCATCTGGCTCTTTCCGGTCAATCAAGTCGAAGACAGCCTGCCATCCTTCGCCACCAGCTTGTCGGAGCTTATTGGGCTGAGCAGCTCCGTGATAGGTATTCTGATAGGAATTGTTGTACTGATTGCCACAGCCGCTCCGAGGCATGTGCGTCAAAAACCATCAACAATTTTCTGGGGAGCCATTGTCGGTCTGGCAGTGGTATCGGGTTGGGCTAGCACCCAATGGCTCTATACGGAGAGTTTCGAGGCCAATCCCGTTGTCTCACACACTTTCTCAGGCCCTATTGGTGAAACAATCCTCTATGCCATGACCGCATCCGGCACCTCCCTCACATTTGGTGTAGGCTCAGTTGCTGGTGTCTGGATTGGCGCTTTCATTGGCAGCATGATCAAAGGCCATTTCCGTTGGGAAGCGTGCGAAGATCCCCGTGAATTGCGCCGTCAGATCATTGGTGCAGGCCTGATGGGTGTCGGTGCAGTTATTGCTGTAGGTTGCTCCATTGGCCAAGGCCTCTCAGCCATTTCACTGCTGGCCTATAGCGGCCCTGTTACCTTGCTCTCCTTGATGGCCGGTGCAGCCCTTGGTCTCCGCCAGCTCATGGTCGGTTTCGCTCGCCCCGTCTAAAACACGGCAAAGCCCTTATGGTCTGCCCGGCCATTGCACATGATAATCATCCACCACGAAGACATGGCTATGCACATGGCCATGGCTGTCTTTCAGATGCGGATGATCTGGCGGCAAATCATCGTGACTGTGTTCGATCACCCGCTCTGCGTCCGCAGGCCACAGCTGAGTCGCAACAAGCGCAGCAGAAAGAGCAATCACAGTCAGAACCGACATGGTGACTTCACTCCCCATTGATGTCTGCATCCAACCCGCCAATGGATAGCAAATCAACCAACAAGCATGGGACAGTGCAAACTGCGCAGCATAGACAGCAGGACGATCTTCCGGGTGAGAGGAGCGCTGCAGCAACCGCCCTGATGGCGTCAAAATTGCGGAATAGCCAACGCCAATGAACAGCCAGCCAATCAGTAGACTTACAAAAGAAAACTGTCCGAGCATCATAACTGTGATAAGAGCTCCATGAGCCAAAATCAGGATGGCAACGCCGCTTAACATCACTTGTCGATCAAGAAGCCTGTCCAGCAAGCGCGGCAGCGACAATGCCGCAATCATGGATCCGGCCCCAAAGGCGGCATAGCTATAGGCCACATGCACATCCGCCAAACCCAACGTTTCCCGCACCAGAACAACACTATTCACCAGAACCATGGAGCCGATGGCTGATACGGCCATGCACAGCGCCAGTAATCCACGAAGGCGCGGTGTTGCCAGATAGATCCAGATCCCACGGGTCGTTCGCTCATAGATACCCCGTGGTTCCGACGGCTTGGGATTGGGAAGAGCAACAGAAAAAATAAGCAGCGCTGAGGCTACAAATCCAATGATCGTGCCCACAAACAACGCCTGATAAGCAAAGAATAGCAAAACAGCGCCCGCCAGCATCGGGCTCAGCAGACTTTCCAGATCATAAGCCAGACGAGAGAGCGAGAGCGCTTTCGTATAGTCCTGCTCATCTGGCAAAATATCCGGAATGGACGCTTGAAACGTCGGGGTAAAGGCAGCAGAAGCAGCTTGTAGCAGGAAGATCAGGCCAAAAATCTGCCAGACTTCAGCCACGAACGGCAGCATCATGGCCACTCCTGCCCTCACCAGATCCAGCATCACCAGCATCTTGCGTCTTGGCAAACGGTCTGCAAACGCCCCGGCAATCGGCGCAATTCCCACATACGCCACCATCTTGATGGTAAAGACCAAACCCAGAACCAGACCTGCCTTTTCTCCGGCCAGATCGAAAGCAAGCAAACCAAGCGCCACCGTAGCCAAACCGGTGCCAAACAATGCCACCAATTGAGCCAGAAAGAGCGGCGCAAACTGACGATGTTTTAAAATTTGCAACATTGAGTCCTCATGCAAATCTGACTTTTTCTCACTCAAAACCTCTCTAAAAATGGGAGTTAGAGATATTTCGTAATGGCCTTGAAATCTTCGATCCCCTGACGGGCATCATCCCCCCCACCTTCATTACCGGGGTGCAAGCTAGCTTCCAGGCAATGATCAATATGGTCCTGAATCAGAGTTCGTTTTGCATTGGCAATAGCTCGTTCCACTGCAAACAATTGCTGAGCAATGTCATGACAAGGATTACCTTGTTCAATCATATCAATAACATGACGCAAATGCCCCTGCGCACGCTTCAGACGCTTGGCAATTTTGGGATGGTTCGGATGAAGATGGGAGTGATCATGTGACATGACTTCGAATTTATCCCCCTAGGGAGGATGAGTCAAGATCACCAACACCCGCAATTCTCACTTGCAAAAAGCGGGCAGCTTTCTATGATCAAACGATTGATATCTGAGGAAAATATATCTGAAATGCCCGAAATCTATGTCGATGCCGATGCCTGTCCGGTAAAGGAAGAAGTCTATAAAGTGGCCGAACGGCACGATATTCCGGTTCTATTGGTAGCCAATCAATGGATGCGGTTTCCCAGAGATCAGGATATTCGCTTCATCAAGGTAGACGATGGCGCAGATAAGGCTGACGATTATATCGCCGAAAATTGCACAGAGGCATCAGTCGTCATCACGGCAGATATCTTGCTGGCCCAACGCTGTATCGAGAAAAACGCCACTGTATTGGCCCCCACTGGCAAGGCCTTTACAGAAAGCTCCATCGGCAATGCGGTCGCCACCCGAAATCTGATGTCCGATTTACGCGAGTGGGGAGAGGTCACCGGCGGCCCTGCTCCGTTTTCCAAGCAAGATCGATCCCGTTTCCTCTCAAGCCTTCATGAGGCGATTTCGAAGCTAAAACGCGGCTAAAACTATCCTACCAAGCCGCCTGATAGATCGCCAAGGCCTCTGCCTCTGACACTTCACGTGGGTTGTTGACCAGCAGACGGGTCTGCAACATGGCATCGCTTGCCATACGAAGCAGATCCCCTTCGTCGATACCAACCTCTCGCAGGCGGGTTTCCAATCCCAGATCTTCCGCCAAAGCCGCCAATCGGTCGATCAGTGCCTCACAACGGCGATCATGCGCTGCGCTGCCAAGGTCAGGAAAGATCAATGGAGCCAGATCCGCATAAGCCTTGCCACAGGCGGGCATATTGAAGCGCATCACATGGGGCAGAACCAGCGCGTTCGATAGACCATGCGGCACATGGAAGATCCCCCCGATAGGATAGGCCAAGGCATGTACAGCTGCGACCGGGCTATTGGCAAAGGCCTGCCCTGCCAGCAATGAGCCAAGCAACATGTCAGATCGTACTTGCGGATCTGTGCCATCCTTCACCGCCGAAACAATATTGGCACCAAGCAACAGCAAGGCTTGCTGTGCCAGACCACGAGAAATCGGATTGTTATTGATGGATGCCGATGTATAGGCCTCAATCGCATGCACCATGGCATCAATCCCGGTAGCCGCTGTCACATGCGGTGGCAGCCCAATTGTCAGACTGGCATCCAGCACCGCCAGATCAGGCAGGATCAACGGTGACACCACGCCTTTTTTCTCGGTTTCTCCCACGGTGATAATAGAAATGGGCGTCACCTCCGACCCGGTCCCCGCTGTAGTCGGGATCAACACCAAGGGCAATCGTTCTCCCTTGACCATCCCAACACCGTAAATGTCATCAAGCTGCTCATCACTTTTAGCCAGCAAAGCTGAGAGCTTGGCCACATCCAGCGAAGATCCACCGCCAAGACCGATAACAGCCTCAACGTCATCATCCCGAGCCTGCTGTTGCGCCGCCAGCACCAGATTGGCCGGAGGATCCGCTACCACATCATCAAAGATCACATACTCACCGCCAGCCTCACGGATCGAACGACAAAGCGGCTCAACCAGACCGGCAGCGAGCAATCCCTTATCTGTGACGATTTGAAGTTTACGGCCAAACTCCGCAACCAAACGCGGCCCCAACCCTGCTACAACGCCCGGCTCGCATAAAATGGATTTGGTGCTGTTAAATGTGAATGCCCCGGGCATGGTGTTCCCCCTGTTCTAATCTTGGGAAGAAGTCTAGACAGAATGTCGCAGCACAGGCAAGACAGCAAAAATACAGAAGGCCTTTGCAGCACGAACCGCAAAGGTCTCTAATTTCATCAGCAATACTAAAAGTTTAGCTCGCAGCTTCCACCATCACCTTGCTGGCTGCCTTGGTCTTTTGAATAGCCCAAACAAAGGCAAAGACAAAAACAGCACTCATCAAAAGTACAATGGTCGGCGCTGGAGCGCTATCCAGCCAGAAGCTCAAATAGACACCGCCCACACTACAGCCAATGGCAACGATTGAGGCAATCAGAAGCATGGAACGGAAGGTTCTGGTGAAGAGAAAAGCCACAGCACCTGGTGCTATCAGATAGGCGATGGACAGGATCAGACCAACGGTAGACAAAGCCCCAACGACAGACAGGGAAATCGCAGCCAGCAGTCCATAATGGAGCCAGCGCGTCGGTAGTCCAATAGCCCGTGCATGCTGTTCATCAAAGGAAAGCGCAAGCAAGTCCAGACGTTTGATCAGCACAAATCCTGCGCAAATGAGCCCGATGATGGCCGCCTGTAGCAGATCAGCATAGGACACTCCAAGCATATTGCCATAGAGGATGTGATCCAGATGAACATCTGTCTCGATCTTCAAATAAAGCACGATACCGAATGCAAACATGCCGGAGAAAACAATGCCAAGGATCGTATCTTCCTTGACCCGGCTATTCTCTTTCAAGAAGCCGGTGGAGATGGCGCAGAACATGCCCGCAGCAAACGCCCCGATCAGGAAAGGAATATTGAGAAGATAGGCAATCACCACGCCGGGGAAGACAGCATGAGCAATCGCATCCCCCATCAAGGACCAGCCCTTCAGCACCACATAGCAAGACAATAGAGCCATGGGAAAGCTGACCAGAATGACTGCCAGATAGGCTTTTTGCATGAAAGGAAACTGGAAAGGCATCAAAGCCAGGTCAAACCATTCGCTCATGATGCGCGCTCCTGTCCATCAACCTGATCCATGACTTGCTCATTCAATGCCTCTCTGGCTTTTTGGCGAGAAGCCAACAGGCCATATTTCGGAGCAAAGACAAAGGTGACGAGGAAGATCAAGGTCTGCAACACAACGATGATGCCACCAGTTGCTCCGTCCAGAAAATAGCTGAAATAGGCCCCGAAAAAGCCAGTCCCGGCGCCAATGGCGATTGCTACAGAAATCAGTTTCGGAAACCGATCACAGAGCAAATAGGCCGTCGCTCCGGGCGTTACCACCATCGCAATGACAAGGAAAGCGCCTACCGTCTGCAACGCTGCAACAGTAGATGCACTGAGCAAAGTAAAGAACAGGACCTTCAGCATATCCGGGTTCAGACCAATGGAGCGCGCATGATTCTCATCAAAGAAGGCCACCATCAGGTCCTTCCATTTGAAGAACAAAATCACCAGTGTCACGCCACCGATCAGCAAGAGCTGAAAGGAGTCACTCTTTGTAATGGCCAGAATATTGCCCAGGACAATCGTCTGAATATTCACCGAGGTCGGAGACAACGAGACCATGAACAGCCCAAGACCAAAGAAGGACGTGTAGATCAATCCAATAATCGCATCTTCGCGCAACTTGGTTCGCTGATTGAGAAACAGCATGGAGATGGCAGCCAAGCCACCAGCCAGGAAAGCCCCAAGCGAGAAAGGAAGCCCCAGCATATAAGCACCGGCAACGCCGGGAACAATAGAATGCGACAGCGCATCACCAATCAACGACCAGCCCTTCAGCATCAAATAGGCTGACAGAAAAGCACAGATCGTACCGACCAAAGCGCTGATCACCATGGCATTGACCATATAACGATAGGCAAAAGGCTCAAGGAGCAGATCAATCATACCGAGCCTCTTGCGGCTTATCGACCTTACCCTTCTCGCTCGCACCATCATCAGCTTCGCCATAGACAACAAACGGACGCTCATCATCAGTGATCACCGTTACCTGACGACTATCATCATCGTCATGCAATTCCGAGCCACCCAGAATGAAGTGACGCAAGACACCACCGAAGGTCTTTTCCAAATTGGCCTGCGTAAAGACGTCCTTGGTGAGACCGGAATCCAGCACAGTTCGATTGATGAGAACCGTGCGATCACAAAATTCAGGGACGGAGCCCAGATTATGAGTGGAGACCAGCATCACATGTCCTTCCTCGCGCAACTCACGCAACAGAGCGGTAATCTGATCTTCGGTTTTCACATCCACGCCGGTAAATGGCTCGTCCAGCAAAATGACTTTGCCCTCCTGAGCCAGGGCCCGCGCAAGGAAAACACGTTTCTTCTGACCACCGGACAATTCGCCGATCTGGCGCTTGCGATAGTCAGCCATATTCACCCGCTCCAGCGCATCCTGAACCATTTCATGGTCTTTGCGAGACGGAATGCGTAACCAACCCATATGGCCATAACGGCCCATCATCACCACGTCTTCCACCAGAACCGGAAAATTCCAATCCACTTCCTCGGCCTGAGGAACATAGGCAACCAGATTGCGTTTGAGGGCCTCGGCACCACTCATTCCCAAAATGGAGACGGAGCCGGTCGCCAGAGGAACAAATCCCATCAAGGACTTGAAGAGGGTCGATTTTCCAGATCCATTCACCCCGACCAACGCAGTGATGGAGCCTTGCGGAATAGAGAAGCTTGCCTGCCGCAAGGCTGTATGGCCATTGCGATAGGTAACTGTGATATTATCCGCGACTAGGCCCAACTCACGATTGTCGGGGTTTAGATCTGAGAACGGCTTTAGCATTATCTTATTCCACCAACCCGTTCGCAATGGTCTGGGTGGTCACTTTGAGGAGATCCAAATAGGTCGGAACCGGCCCATCAGGCTCGGAAAGAGAGTCTACATAGAGCACACCACCATATTGGGCGCCAGTTTCTTCCGCTACCTGTTTTGCACTTTTATCAGAGACTGTGCTCTCAGAAAAGATAACAGGGATTTTCTCAGCACGAACGGTATCAATCACACGACGCACCTGCTTTGGCGTCCCCTGTTGATCGGCATTGATCGGCCACAGATACAATTCTTTCAGATCAAAGTCCCGTGCCAGATAACTAAACGCCCCTTCACTCGTCACCAGCCATTTTTTCTCATCCGGAATTCTGGAAAGACTGGCCCGAATCGGATCAACAATAGCTTTGAGCTGCTCGCTATAGGCTTTTGCATTGGCGTTATAGACGTCAGCATTGTCCGGATCATATTTCACCAGTGCTTTGCGAATATTATCGACATAGATCAGACCATCAGATGGTGACATCCAGGCATGCGGATTTGGTTTGCCCTCATATGGACCAGACCCAATGCCCATAGGTTCAATACCTTCGGTCGCAACCACACTGGGCACATCAGACAGGTTGGAAAAGAAGCGTTTGAACCACAATTCCAGATTCAGTCCATTCCAGATGATCAGATCCGCATCTTGCGCCCGAAGGATATCCCGCGGCGTCGGCTGATAATTATGGATCTCGGCGCCGGGCTTGGTAATTGACTCCACCACAGCAGCATCCCCGGCAACATTCTTAGCCATATCAGCAAAGACGGTGAATGTAGTTACAACCTTGAACTTGTCTGCTGCAACCGCGCTCGCACCAAAAGGCATGCTTACGCTGGCGACCATCGCCACACCCGCCAGGACGGATTTCAACCAATTCATACCAATCTCCAAAAATCATACATTTTCTGGCATCCAACTTATCAGCAAACCTAACTCTGTCAAACGCTTTTAAGAAGCATTCGCAATAAATATTAAAAATAAATATATTTCAAATACTTAAATTTTAACTTAATCACAAAAGGCCTTAAAATTCTAAACTGAACGCGATAATTTCATCATCAGCATCATGTTTCAAGCACTGGCAAATTGCCCGATCAGGTGCTAGATTGCCTTTCCTACCATTCCGCAAAGACGAACAGATCATGTTCGTTTTGCTTTCATATTTTTATCAAGAGCTTTTTATGCCAAGCAGTGACAGTAGCCCGAGGCCTCAACAGGCCGCGAAGGGCACCTTGACTTCATCCATTTCCAAGGATGCCTGGATCGGCATCGCACTTGCAGCTAGCGGATCCTTTTTCTTCTCGACCAAAGCCATCTTTGCCAAGCTCGCTTATGCCGCAGGAGATCTACCAGTTGAGACACTACTGGCACTACGCATGTCTCTCGCCCTGCCCTTTTTTCTGATCACTGGCCTGCGCCTCCTCTATAAGGAACCATCCCGGCGTCTTCTATTGACCCCGGCAATCATGCTCAAAACGGCATTGGTCGGCATCTGCGGCTATTATGTTGCCAGCTTTCTTGATTTCTCGGGCCTGGTCTATCTGACGGCACAAATGGAAAGACTGATCCTTTTCACCTACCCTTTATTCGTAGTGATCTTTGGCGCTCTTTTCTTTGGACAACCATTGAGTAGATGGTCTCTGATCGCCTTCCCGGTCTCTTATTGCGGTTTGGCAATTCTCTTCTCAAGCGCGGCCAATCATGGCAATCCAAATATTGAGGTGGGTGCTCTGTTTGTCCTGGGATCGGCTATTACTTTCGCACTTTATCAGCTGATGGCCAAATCCATCATCACTGCCATGGGAAGTCGCCTTTTCACATCCTTTGCCATGAGTGCAGCCGCCATAGCCACATTGGTGCATTTCAGTATCAACCATTCCATCTCGGATCTCTGGGTCAATAATGAAATCGGTGTCTACGTGGCGCTAATTGCAATATTCTCGACGGTGATCCCCGCCTATATGCTAAATGAAGCCCTGAACAAGATCGGCCCGCAAATGGTTGGAATGCTGGGCAATCTCAGTCCGCTTTTCACCACACTTATGGCGGTAATCATCCTTGCCGAGCCATTTGGCCCTTACGAGGCGCTTGGCACATTCATTGTGCTTGCAGGAGTATTGCTCTTCTCTCATATGGACCAGAAGGCAAAGAAAAAGCGAGCTGACGAGCTCGCTTGAAATCCTTGATGCTTCTCCACCCTTGAAGGGATCTATCCCTTCAGGGCATCCAGCCCCGGTTGCAGATCGACACCCGCCCCGGCAATGAAATAACCATTGGCGAAAGGTGCATCATCATTGACCACTTTGCCATATCGAAAGCGATTGCCATCGAGATCGACGATCTGACCGCCAGCAGCGGTCAGGATTGCGTCCCCCGCTGCAATATCCCATTCCATGGTACGGCCGAAACGCGGATAAAGGTCCGCCTCTCCCGCTGCCAGAAGGCAGAATTTCAAGGATGAGCCAATCGCAACGCGGTTCTCGATCTGATAAGGTCGCACAAAAGCAGCATCGCTCTCGGATTTATGCGACCGGCTGCCAACCAGAACCAAACCAGTAAAGGTTTGATAAACCTGCATATCTTGTCGATTACAGACTTCACAGCTGACGCGAGGGTCCATCACCTCGGCACGATAGGCACCAACGCCAACCTCCCCAAAGAAAAGCCATCCTTTGGCGGGTGTATAGATCACGCCCATCACGGGCACACCATCCTTGATCAGCGCAATATTGACGGTAAATTCCCCATTGCGGGCAATGAACTCGCGGGTACCGTCCAGAGGATCGACAAGAAAAAAGCAATCCCCAATTTCCGGGATATTACCAGCAGCCACCTGTTCCTCGGCAACAACTGCAATCTCTGGGGCAGATTGGCTGAGTTTTTGAAGGATAATGGCTTCTGCCGCTTCATCAGCCGCGGTAACCGGACTGTCATCTCCTTTATGGCGAACATCGATCTCCTGTTCGTAAATGTCCAGTATCGCTACCCCAGCCGCCAGTGCTGCATCAATCAACGCCGCTTCCAGATGAGAGAAAGCCCCTGCCATACTCATAACTCCAGCCTTTACAAAGCTTAGAACGTATTCCCGAAAAGTGTGTGCGGTTTTCGGACAAGAATACGCTTCAGAATTGCCCTTGTCACATTTGTGTAACAAAGGGTTTTGTCACAAACAAGCAGCCCAAAGAGCACGAACAGCATTTTGAACAGCCATTCCAAATATAATGAGAGGGGAAAAAGATCTTTTCTCAAAAAAGCTTAAAAGGAAATCGGGCTCGAAAAATCCATCCATTCACCCGTCGCAGGATGGATCAGTCCCAGATACTCGGCATGCAGACAGAGCCGGTCAGAAGCCGTAAGTGCCTCATCTTTAGCATAAAAGCGATCGCCCAAAATCACATGCCCAAGACTGAGCATGTGAACGCGCAATTGATGGGAGCGGCCAGTGATCGGAGAAAGCCGCACCAAGGTGCTCTTCTCATCTCGTCCTATCACTTTCCAGTCAGTCTGTGCAGGTTTTCCACGTTCAAAGCAAACCATCTGTTTGGGGCGGCTAGGCCAGTCACAAATCAAGGGCAAATCCACATGCCCTTCATCATCCTTCAGCTGCCCCCAAACGCGGGCCACATATTGCTTGGAGGTTTTACGTTTTTGAAACTGGCGCCCAAGATTGCGCAGGGCATCCGCAGTTCTCGCCAACACCATTACCCCAGACGTATCCATATCCAGTCGATGTACGATCCGCGCATCGCCATAGCACTCAACGGCTCGGTGCTCCAGGCAATCCTGATGCTCTGCGGCCTTTCCCGGAACACTCAGCAAACCTGTTGGCTTGTCAAAGACAAGGATATGCTCATCCTCATGGACCACATTCAAATATGGATCCATTGGCGGCGCGTAATCCACCAGCGGCGGTGTCAGGCTTGGAGCATGGTCAGTCTTGGGATATCTCATGGCGCCCATATGCAAGACGGCGGATGATACGTCAATCACCCGCCGTGCAATATTCTCAGAATTTGGCTTCAAGCTTAGATATGCAGCGCATGTCCCAAAGCACCCAAAGCTGCTTCCTGCAACGCTTCAGATTGCGTTGGGTGAGCATGAATGGTGCCTGCAATATCTTCCAGCACGGCACCCATTTCCATGGCAAGAGTGAAGGAAGAAGACAGTTCCGCAACACCTTTGCCAACGGCCTGAATACCCAGCACCTGATGATTATCTGTCCGTGCAACCACACGCACAAAGCCACTGTCGCTTTCCATGGTCATGGCGCGGCCATTGGCCATGAAAGGGAACATGCCAATCTTGACATCGAACCCTTGTTTTTTGGCCTCAGCGGGAGACAAACCCACCACCACGACTTCAGGATCAGTGAAGCAAACTGCCGGAATGGCCGCTGGATCAAAGCGACGACTTTTGCCTGCAATCACTTCAGCCACCATCTCACCTTGAGCAATGGCACGGTGCGCCAGCATCGGCTCACCTGTCACATCACCAATGGCAAAGACATCACTCATGGAGGTCCGGCATTGATCATCAATCTTGATGAAGGGACCATCCATGGTCAGATAGAGATTACTGGCACCCCAACCTTCCATGCGGGATTTACGACCCACAGTGACCAGGATCTTATCGGCTGCCAGGCTCAATTCCTTGCCTTGCGCATCTTCCACCAGGAGCGCCTTGCCATCCTTGGAAAGAGACTTGGCCTTGGCGCTTAGATGAACGGTTACACCAAGATCCGTCAGAGACTTGGCCACCGGCTTGGCAATATCCCTGTCATAGTGAGGAAGGACTTGATCAGCAAACTCAACGACCGTGACAGCAGAGCCCATCTTGGCGAAAGCGGTACCGAGCTCCAACCCGATATAACCGCCACCGACAACAATCAATCTGGCAGGTACTTTCTCCAGTGCCAAGGCCTCGGTTGAAGAGATCACCTTGTCACCATAAGGAAGATCTGGCAATTCCACCGGAACGGAACCCGGAGCCAGGACCACATGTTCGGCATGAATGACCTTGGTTCCTTCCTTGGTCTGCACCTCACAGGTTTTGCCATCCAGCATCTTGCCCCAACCCTGGATCAATTGCGCTCCAGCCTTTTTGATAAGACCGGATACACCACCATTGAGCTTGGCAACAATGCCATCTTTCCAAGCCACCGACTGCTTCAGATCAAGCTTTGGCTTGGAATGAGAAATACCCAAAGCGCTTTTGCCAGATATGGCAAAGCTGGTTGCCTTATGGAATTCCTCTGCCACATGGATCATGGCTTTGGACGGAATACATCCCACATTCAAGCAGGTTCCACCGGGTTTTTCGCCTTCGACCACAATGGTCTTCAGGCCCAATTGCCCTGCTCGGATGGCAGCCGCATAGCCGCCGGGGCCTGCGCCCAAAATCAAAACATCACAAGAGATGCCGCCGCGTGTTGCATTCATGATTGGCACTCCAAGTTCGCTTAATCGACAAATAGAGTTGCCGGATGCTCCAGCAGGCTCTTGATTTTCTGAATGAAGACGGCTGCATCCCAGCCATCAATGATGCGGTGATCGAAGCTGGATGACAGGTTCATGATCTTGCGTGGTACGAATACCCCGTCCATATGAACCGGCTGGATTTGGATCTTGTTGACACCGACAATTGCCACTTCCGGGCTATTGATAACCGGGGTCGAGACAATACCGCCCAATGCACCAAGGCTGGACAGAGTAATCGTAGACCCGGTCAGCTCGTCACGAGTGATGGAGCCGTCCCTCGCCACATCAGCCAAACGCTTGGTCTCGGCTGCCAGATCACGCACGGATCGCGCCTCTGCATGACGGACAACAGGCACCATCAGACCACCATCAGTTTGTGCGGCCATCCCGATATGACAAGCCGCATATTGGCGAACGACATTTTCCCGATCATCGAAATGAGAGCTGAGTTTTGGATTCTCGGCAATAGCCAGAACCATGGCTCGCATGATGAAAGGCAGAATGGTGAGCTTTGGATCGCCTTCCTTGCGCGTGTCATTCATATGAACACGCAGCTTTTCCAGATCCGTGACATCCACTTCCTCGACATAGGAAATATGTGGAATGCGACTCTTGGAATCCTGCATACGCTCGGCAATTTTACGACGCAGACCGATGACCTTGTATTCATCCACTTCATGTCTAGCCTGCATGGCAGAGGTAACGACCGGCTGCACCATCGCACCCTGACCAGAGGACACGATATAGGCATCCAGATCTTCATGCAGAATACGGCCAGCCGGGCCGGTACCCCGGATATAGGCAAGGCGGATACCTGCTTCCAGGGCACGACGACGCACACTTGGAGAGGCGAGAGGTTTTTCACCCACAGCGCGCGGCAATCCTTGAGTGGGGACAATGGAATGTGCAGCGGCTACGGGTGTCGCAGGAACAGAAGAAGGCTTCGTCATTGCGGAGGATGGCTCTGAAGACACTTTTTTGTCTGCAATCTCGGATTTGTTTTCGTCTTGAATGGCAGGTTTTTCAGAGCCAGCGGCTGGTGCTGGTGCACAAACATCATCCTCTGCATCAACATTGCCTTCACCATCCACCTGGATGGCGATGATCTCGGCGCCCACCGCGGTCATTTCACCAAGTTCACCGGTAAGGGATAGGATGGTACCAGTCACAGGAGACGGTATTTCAACGGTCGCCTTATCCGTCATCACGGCAGCCAACACATCGTCCTCATTGACGAAATCACCCACCTTGACTTCCCATTCAACAATTTCGGCTTCGGTTATGCCTTCACCAACATCAGGCATTTTAATGATATGCTTGGCCATTATACTGCCTCCATCATGGCTTTAAGAGCTTTACCAACGCGCTTTGGTCCCGGGAAGTAATCCCATTCCTGAGCATGCGGATATGGCGTATCCCAACCAGTCACCCGCTCGATCGGCACTTCCAGATGGTAGAAGCAACGCTCTTGCACCTGCGCAGCCAGCTCAGCACCAAAACCAGAGGTCAATGTCGCTTCATGAACAATAAGACAACGACCAGTCTTCTTCACAGAAGCCTCGATCGTCTCGATATCCAAAGGCAACAATGAACGCAGGTCGATAATCTCGGCATCGATACCTGTCTCGGACGTTGCAGCTTCGGCCACAAAAGTCATGGTGCCATAGGTCAGGATGGTGACATCACTGCCTTCACGGCGAATAGCAGCCTTGCCAATCGGCACGGTATAATGGCCCTGCGGAACTTCCCCCATGGGATGCCCCGCCCAGCTTTGAGCCGGACGATCATGATGTCCATCAAACGGTCCATTATACAGACGCTTCGGCTCCAGAAAGAGAACAGGATCATCATCTTCGATCGCTGTTATCAGCATTCCCTTGGCATCATAAGGATTGGAGGGCATTATGGTCTTCAAACCAGACACATGGGTGAAAATCGCTTCAGGTGACTGACTATGGGTCTGACCACCAAAAATTCCACCCCCACAAGGGGTGCGAATGGTAATCGGAGCTGTGAAATCACCCGCAGAACGATAGCGAAGGCGAGCGGCTTCCGAGACGATCTGGTCATAGGCAGGATAGATATAGTCGGCAAATTGCACTTCTACACACGGCCGCAAACCATAAGCCGCCATTCCTATTCCAGTACCGACAATGCCGCTCTCGTTTATGGGACAGTCAAACACGCGATTGGAGCCATATTTCTCCTGCAAGCCAGCCGTGCAACGGAAAACCCCGCCAAAATAGCCGACATCCTCACCAAAGACGACCACATCCTTGTCTTGGCCAAGTTTGATATCCATCGCATCGCGGATGGCTTCAATCATGTTCATTTCAGCCATGGATCAGACTCCCAGTTTCTGACGTTGCTCACGCAGATGCGGTGGCATTTCTTTGTAGACATCTTCGAAAATATCACGAGCTGACGAACCTTCACCCATTACACCGTGTTTCTCGGCTTCCTTGGTCGCAAGACGGACTTCCGCCTCAAATTCGGCTTCGGATTGAACATGGCGCTCTTCGGACCATTTACCCTCATTGATCAGATAATTCTTCAGACGCAAGACCGGATCACCCAATGGCCAGGCATCAGATTCCTTTCGCGGTCGATATTTGGAAGGATCATCAGAAGTAGAATGTGGAGCAACGCGATAGGTCACCCATTCAATCAGGGTTGGCCCCAAATTGCGGCGCGCACGCTCGACTGCCCATTTGGAGACGTTGTAAACGGCAATAAAGTCATTGCCATCAACGCGCAGGGATGGAATGCCATAGCCATGTGCACGTTCCGCAAAGGTCGCCGCGTCGCCACCTGCAATGCCCTGGAACGAAGAAATGGCCCACTGGTTATTGACGATATTCAGAACAACTGGCGGCTTGTAAACCGAAGCATTCACCAACGCAGCATGGAAATCATTCTCAGCTGTGGAACCGTCACCAATCCAGGCCGTTGCGATCTTGGTATCACCTTTGATGGCCGAGGCCATAGCCCAACCAACCGCATGAATATATTGCGTCCCCAGATTCCCCGAAATCGTATAAAAGCCGTGTTCCTTGGAACTATACATGATCGGCAATTGACGGCCATGCAATGGATCCTTGGCATTGGAGAGGATCTGACAGATCATCTTTTCAAGCGGATAATCCTGGCACAGAAGCAATCCCTGCTGCCGATAGGTCGGAAAATTCATATCTCCCTTGGCCAATGCCAATTGCTGACCAACGGCAATCGCCTCTTCGCCGGTACATTTCATATAGAACGAAGTTTTGCCCTGCCTCTGGAGCTTCATCATGCGCTCGTCAAAGGCACGCGTGCGCAACATACTCTTCAAACCATGAAGCAAAATATCGTCATCTATCGGATCAGCCCATTGTCCAACCGGTTCGCCGTCGCGGTTCAGAACCCGGATCATGGTTCGCGCCATATCCTTGATCTCACGTGGATCCACATCAATCTTGGGTTTGCGCACCGCCCCGGCTTTGGGAACATCCAGATAGGAAAAATCCGGCTCATCCCCTGGACGCCCAGCGGGTTCAGGCACGGAAAAGCTCAATGGTCCGAAATCAGACATGCCCATTCCTCCTCAGCTCTCATTGTGAGAGAATTATGTCAGCATCATTGTCCTATATGATGTCACATACAGAGAAACAGTCATCCCTTTTTCTTCTCATATAAGAAAATAAAAGAGAAAATTTAGCACCTTTTAACGAGGAAAATAGATCAAATAATCCTGATGAAAAAATTTCATAGAACATACAGTCCAATTGAATTTAAAATTTGCAGCAGATTGCTTCCATGTATCAA
Source organism: Cohaesibacter gelatinilyticus (assembly GCF_900215605.1). NCBI lineage: Bacteria > Pseudomonadati > Pseudomonadota > Alphaproteobacteria > Hyphomicrobiales > Cohaesibacteraceae > Cohaesibacter > Cohaesibacter gelatinilyticus. The sequence goes on from NZ_OBEL01000006.1 coordinate 196,699, forward strand.
CCAATCGTCAGCAGCGACATTTCATCGGCAATGATTGAGCATCACAAATCAATTCCTGTCTGGGAAAACCAATACGGCGCTTTACCAAATCCGCAACAAAGCCTCCATTGGCCCAACACCATGTTCCCTTACCAAAAGATACGGTGCTGGCATCACATGTCTTACCCATATAAAGGGTCACTCTTTTTTCGTGATAGCGGTAATTCTCATCGTACCAGGACAATGGATATTTCGATTTCAGCTTATAGCCATGGCTGTTGCAGTTCAAAACCCAGACATGATTTTCACCGACATAATCGGTGGGCGCATCTTGTGCCAAACCTGGGGCCGGGATCACACACAAGCTTGCCAGCAAAACGAAGACGCCCGCATTTCTCCACTTGATCTGTTCCCTCATTCCATCCCTCCTCAAATTCATCAAACATCACTGAAAATTCTGCAAAACATCCCACCAATTGGCAATCGGAATAGTCATATTTTGAGGCACCCACCGTCCAAAAGGTACATGAAATTGCCAAAAGCAGCTTACGTAAAAGAAAGTCATCAATTTCTTTCACCGCTACCCGACCTATAAAATATCAAAGCACCCCAAAAGACAAATACGGGCAATTTTCGCACCTGCAGCATAGAAATACTGTCACAAATACTAGAATTTTAACCAATATAATCTCGGAAAGACTTTTACATTCAACTTTTTGAAATTTTAGACTCTATTTCATTTGTTGCGACAGCGGTCACGACTAAAGGATGAGGGAATTATACGAAACATTAATTGAATTGATTGCGCCTCTCATTTTAGATCGGGTCAAGGCCAGCGATGCGGGATTCTGTCTGACAGCCCAATTGCTGGTCGTAACATTCACAAGGTCCGTACAGGGACCCTGGCTCATTGATCAAGCTGATCCCAGCGGAGGAACCTGGAATTGGCTCAAGGGCAAAGGTTCAACGGACAACCTGGAACAGGAACCGAATAAACGGTTCTTCACCATGGGGGGAAACATGGCTGAGAATAATGATTCTGGAAAAGCCTACTGGAAAGCCAACCTCAACCTCATCACCATCTGTCTGGTGATCTGGTTTGTGGTATCTTTCGGTTTTGGGCTTATTCTTCGTCCTGCTTTGTCAGGTATTTCCGTCGGTGGCACCGACTTGGGCTTCTGGTTCGCCCAGCAGGGATCGATCTACGTATTCCTGGGACTTATCTTCTTCTACGCTGTTCGCATGAACGCTATTGACCGCGCCCACGGCGTGTCTGACGACTAAGAGAGCAGGAACGAGAGATTATGGATCTTCAAACTCTTACATATATCGTCGTTGGGGCATCTTTCTTGCTCTATATCGGCATCGCCTTCTGGGCCCGCGCTGGCTCTACCGGTGAATTCTACGCTGCTGGCCGCGGTGTTCACCCTGTTGCCAACGGTATGGCAACCGCTGCTGACTGGATGTCTGCTGCGTCATTCATCTCCATGGCAGGCCTCATCGCCTTTAACGGCTATGGTGCTTCCCAGTTTCTGATGGGCTGGACCGGTGGTTACGTACTGCTGGCCATGCTGCTTGCACCTTACTTGCGTAAATTCGGCAAGTTCACCGTGCCTGAGTTCATTGGTGACCGCTTCTACTCTTCCACAGCACGTATCGTTGCCGTGGTCTGCCTGATCGTCTGCTCCATCACCTACGTGATTGGTCAGATGAAGGGCGTTGGTGTTGCATTCTCCCGCTTCCTCGAAGTAGACGCTTCCACCGGCCTTCTGATCGGCACCGGCATCGTGTTCCTGTACGCTGTGCAGGGTGGCATGAAAGGCATCACCTACACCCAGATCGCTCAGTACTGCGTTCTGATCCTGGCATACACCGTACCTGCAGTCTTCATCTCCATGGAACTGACCGGTTCTTTCCTGCCACAGATCGGCCTGTTTGGTGATCACGCTGCTTCCGGTACCCCACTTCTGACCAAGCTTGATCAGATTGTGACGGATCTCGGATTTAAGGAATATACGGCACAGTCTTCCAACCCGCTCAACATGTTCATGTACACCATGTCCCTGATGATCGGTACGGCTGGTCTGCCACACGTTATCATCCGTTTCTTCACCGTTCCTAAAGTGTCTGACGCTCGTTGGTCCGCTGGTTGGGCTCTGGTCTTCATCGCAATCCTCTACACCACCGCTCCTGGCGTTGGCGCAATGGCTCGCATGAACCTGATGGACACCATCCAGACCGGTGAAGTTGGCGCTCCTGACGGCAACCTGCAATATGAAGCACGTCCTGACTGGTTCAAGAACTGGGAAACCACTGGTCTTCTGAAGTTCGAGGACAAGAACGGTGACGGCCGCATTCAGTATTACAACGACAAGAGCAAGGACTTTGCTGCTAAAGCAGAAGGCTTTGGCTGGAAAGGCAACGAGCTGAAAGTGGACCGTGACATCATGGTTCTGGCTAACCCTGAAATCGCCAAGCTTCCAAACTGGGTGATTGCCCTGGTTGCTGCTGGTGGTCTGGCTGCTGCTCTGTCTACTGCTGCCGGTCTCTTGATGGCTATCTCTTCCGCCGTTTCTCACGATCTGATGAAGGGTACCTTCACTCCGGATATCTCTGAGAAGCAGGAATTGCTCTACGCTCGTATCTCCATGGGTGTTGCCATCGCGATCGCTGCATGGCTTGGACTGAACCCTCCCGGCTTCGCAGCTCAGGTTGTGGCGCTGGCCTTCGGTCTGGCAGCATCCTCTATCTTCCCTGCACTGATGATGGGTATCTTCTCCAAGCGCATCAACTCCAAGGGCGCAACCCTCGGCATGATCGCTGGTATCCTGTCCACCCTGCTGTACATCTTCATGTACAAAGGCTGGTTCTTCATCCCAGGCACCAACATGTTGGCTAACACCACTGCCAACCACTTCCTGGGCATTGCTCCAGAAGCGTTCGGTGCAATCGGTGCCCTGATCAACTTCGCAGTTGCTTACGTAGTGTCCAACGCGACCGAAGAGCCACCGCAAGAGATCCAGGATCTGGTGGAAAGCATCCGCGTACCATCTGGTGCGGGTGCAGCTGTCGATCACTAAGATTGACACTCCCAAACAAAATCAGAGAAGCCCGGCTGTTCAGTCGGGCTTTTTCCGTCCATATTTGGTGCCAAAATGGCTTATTTCTCGAATTGCATAAATTGTCAGCTCATGAGTGACCTGCATCAATGACAATTTAACCTCTGCTATCGAACAATCTGATTGATTTTGATGACCGGGGAGTCTGGCATGACCATTGCCTCTTTTACAGAATTTGCTTCACATCGCCATCCATTTGACCTGCTTCCCTCAGAACGCCTGCAGGAATTGGCTGCCAGCACCCAAACCAGAACCGTCGCCGCGGAGAAGGTAATTTGCGATGTGGGAGAGAATCTCTCCAGTCTGTATCTGATTGAAAAAGGCGCTGTTGATCTCATCACGCCAGAAGGCTCACTACTGCTTCACTTGAATGTCGGCAATTGCTTTGGTGAACGGGCCCTGTTGTCAGATGGCAAGTCCCCGAACAAGGCCGTTGCCAGCGAAGAAACTTCTCTTTTCATCATCCCTGGAGAGGAATTTCAAAACCTGATCAAAAACTATCCACCTTTCCATTCTTTCTTCGATAGTTCCTTGGCCAGAAAAGCTCCAACAACACCACAAAACACTGATTCCACAACAAGCCTGATCTCGGTTTCCATCGACAATCTGATGACGCCAAACCCCATCACTATTCCGCCATCTGCGACTGTGATGGAGGCGGCACAAATCATGCGAGAGAAAAACATTTCCTGCGTGTTGATCTCGGAGAGTGACACCCTCACCGGCATTCTCACCACGGGCGATCTCAGTCATCGTGTAGTTGCTGCGGGCCGACCATCAGACACGATGGTTGGCGAAGTCATGACATCAAATCCTTTCACCCTGGGGCCGGACGCGCTTGGATTTGATGCCTTGATGGCCATGATGGAGCGTTCCCACACCCATTTGCCAGTGGTTGAGAATGGAAAACTGGTCGGCATTCTTACAAACACCAATCTGGTACGCCAACAAGCCGTTTCCGCTCCTTTCATCATTCGCGACATCAGCCGCCAGAACAGCTTTGAAGCCCTGAATGAAATCGTCTCCAAGACACCTCAGATGCTGGCGCAATTGGTCGGTTCTGGTGTGGACGCCCATAACATCGGCCGCATCATCACCAATGTGACAGATACCCTGACCCGTCGTCTTGTCACAATGGCAGAAGAGAAATTCGGCCCTGCCCCGGTGCCCTATCTGTGGCTGGCTTGCGGCTCTCAAGGTCGGCAAGAACAAACCGGCGTTTCCGATCAGGACAATTGTCTGATTTTGGACAATGCCTATCGTGAAGCCGAACATGGTGACTATTTCAAGCAATTTGCCCAATATGTCTCGGACGGGCTGGACGCCTGCGGTTACTTCTATTGTCCCGGCGACATGATGGCTACAAATTCACGATGGTGCCAGCCTGCAGATATTTGGCGCGGTTACTTCAATCATTGGATCGACAAACCCGACCCAATGGCCCAGATGCTGGCCAGCGTCATGTTTGATCTACGCCCCATCTGCGGCAATGAGCTGCTCTTTGATGGCATGTATCAGGAAACTTTGGAGAAGGCGCAGAAAAACTCGATCTTCCGCGCGCACATGATTTCCAATTCCCTCAGCCATACACCACCACTAAATCTCTTCCGTGGCTTTGCTCTCATCAAAAAGGGTGAGCATAAAGACACTGTTGATCTGAAACATAATGGCGTGGTCCCGATCGTGGATCTTGGACGAGCTTATGCATTGGAAGCAGCGATCGAGAATGCCAACACACGTGAACGCCTGCTACTGGCGCGCGATGCCAAAGCACTCAGTTCTTCTGGCGCAGGCGATTTGATCGATGCTTATGATCTAATCGCCAATATGCGTCTGGAACATCAGGCCAAGCAGATCAGAGAAGGCCAGAAGCCGGATAATTTCATGCCACCTGCCATCCTGTCAGAGCTGGAACGCAATCACCTGAAAGACGCTTTCATCGTCATCAAGACAATGCAATCTGCTCTTGGCCACAGTCATGGAGCGAATATTTAAGATATTCGATGAAAGCATCGCGCTTTCATCAGAAAACGCTAGCCGAGCGGGCCATCGATAATGGTCCGACCCGCTTGGTACCCTGATCAGATGATCAGGGATAACGCAAGGGCATAACTAGTCAGAAAAGCTAACATATTTCGATTGGACATGGCCGCACCAGATTGCTAAACCTCTCTGGTGCGGAACATGCGGCAGGCTTCAGACCTGTCAGGTTAATCCAGAGCCAGACCCAGTCGGAGACATTTTATGCTTTTCAATCTTCTAGGCACCTTCGTCGCTGGCATCGGCGCAGCAGGCATCATAATCCTGTTGTATAAATATATTCTGCGCATACCACGTCCCAAAGCCGCTATTCCGGCTGCAGCCGGTGCCATGATGATCCTCTTCCAGGTCTTTCTGGATTATGGTTGGTTCTCTCGTGCAACCGCTGATTTCGAGGGCGATCTGGTGGTTATCTCCACTTTTGAAGGCAAAAGCTTGCTCCAACCACTTTCTTACGTCATTCCGCGTACAGATCGTTTCATTGCACTCGAAGTTGCAACTCTCAAGGAACATGAAAGCTTGCCCGGCATAAAATTGGGTACCCTTCATATCATCGCCCGCGATGCCCCCAATGGTCAGCGCAAACAATTGTTCGATTGCATCAACAACAAACGCGCCGATATCAGCCCTGACTTGTCTCTGACTGCAGACGATCTACAATCCAAAGCCAAATGGCTGGATATGCCCACAGGATGGAGCACCGCTGCCTGCAAATAGGGAAATTACCTACAACCTTGGACTAATTAAAACTGAAAAATCAAAGGCTACCTCCCAAAACTAGGAGCAATGGCCAATAGCTTTTCCTATCAAAAAACGTCATAATCATGCCCAGACTATGGCAATGTCTTTTGATCAAGCGCAAAGCCTTATCACTCATCAGGCCTTATCCTGATTGCATAAATGCTGGTTTTCGGAAGTCGTTTTCGGCCGTTTTTAATTGCGAAGTTTCATCTCCGCAAACTCATTCTACCGAGCGGCAGAACGTTTGGACTCTGCATATTATGATAGACATTGGCACATATGGCATCTGGGAGGAGCGCCACTATGACCAAATCCATTTTGGTGGTGGATGACGAAACATCCATCAATTTCGCATTAGAGCATTTGATGAAATCCGAAGGCTATAAGGTTGCTACTGCGCATGATGGCAACGAGGCCATTGATTGCGTTTGTCAGACCCATCCGGACCTCATTCTGCTGGATGTCTCCCTGCCCCATAAAGATGGTTATGAAATTTGTCAGGCACTGCGTGCAGATACCACCACTCAGAATATCAAAATCATCATGATGAGCGCTCGCAGCCGCGACATCGAGATCGAGAAAGGACTGGCAATGGGCGCAAATGCCTATCTCACCAAACCTTTCTCGCTGGGTAAGGTTACCCAGACAGTCCGGGATATTCTGGCGCAAGCCTGATCCATCTCCACATCCATCCTGGCCTTCATATCTCTTCAGCCATAAGCTGAAGATCCTATTGCTGAAAACTGCCTGACATGATTGAACGCCTCAGCCTGCGGCTCCGCATATTTCTATTCTTCGCCTTCATTGGCCTCGCCTCTTGTGCCATCATCGTTGCCTCTCTCTATTTCGCTCTTGGTCGCATTGGCCCAGAGGCAACACCACATCTGGTATTGTTTGGTGGTATTTCCTGTTTTGCCATCCTGTTGCTCAATGGATATGTCTGGCAGAAATTCGATCTCAATGTTGCCAACCCGATCGATATGATCGTCAAGGATGTGCGCACATTGGTCCATGCAGGCGCTCAACAGGATCTGAATTCCGAAACCGGAAAATATCTTGGCTTTCTCAATCCCGCCATTCGCGAAATTTCCCAGGCCTTGGTAGAAGCAAGAGAGGAAACAGATAAGCAGGTTTCAGAGGCCACAGCATTGGCCAATCGTCAGAAGCGCCGTCTGGAAACCGTTCTTCAGGATCTTGATCAGGGCGTTCTGATCTGCAATCTGGAAAACAAGATCCTGCTTTACAACAAGCGTGCCCTGAATATCCTGCATGTCTCAGGCGAACTGGGCCTTGGTCGAACACTTTTCTCTGTTGTCTCAGCAGCCCCTTTTCGCCATGCACTGGACCGTCTACACAACCGATTTGAAGAAGGCCGCCACAAGCGTCACAAGGAAGGCCTCTCAACAATGGTAATCGGCGCCACAGCCGACGGGGGTCATACCCTGCAAGGCAAGGTGACACTCATCGTCAATACAGAAGAAAATCTCGCTACCGGCTATACAGTCACCTTTGAGGATATCACCCATCAACTGGCCGAAAATGTAGAGCGAGACCGCCTGCTCCATCAGGCAATGATGGAGCTACGTCATCCTGCCGCCAATTTGCAAGCAACAGCAGAAATGCTGGCAGGTGATTTCAATCTGGATGCAGACACCCGCAAAAACTTCGAAAAGATTCTGGTAAAGGAAACACATTCACTTTCGGCCAGCATCGAAGCCATGGATAACAAATCTCATCAACTCATGGCTGGTGCCTGGCCCATGTCAGATGTATATTCTTCCTCACTTTTCAATTGCATATTGCGCCGCAATGCATCCGAGGATCTGACGCTGACCTGCGAGTTTGTCGGTACACCGGTCTGGCTACATTGTGATAGTGTCACCATTGTCGAGTTGATCGAATTTGTCATGCGCAAGGTCGCCAGCCAAACAGGCCTGCGTGTCTTCCAACTATCCGCCAATCGCACAGGACGCAAAATCTATATCGATCTCTACTGGCATGGTGAAATGGTCACCATCTCCCAAATCGATAGCTGGCTCGATGAACCGCTGGACGCTGATCTGGGCGAGATCACTGGACGCGATGTACTGGATCGCCACAAGACTGATTTCTGGTGCACAAAAACGCCGGATGGCACCGTTCATCTACGCCTCCCCTTGACGCCAGCTCGCGATCATCATGAAGATGACATCGAAGTTGAACGAGAAATCATACCGGAACGTCTGGATTTCTATGATTTTGATCTGATGGAACGAACCGACCTCTCTGATATCGAGGACACCCCCCTGCGCGAACTGACCTTCGTGGTATTCGACACGGAAACCACAGGACTGGAGCCTTCAAATGGTGATGAGATGATTTCCATCGCAGGCGTTCGCATTGTCAATGGACGTATCATGAGGGGCGAAAGCTTTGATCAATACATCCATCCGGGTCGCTCCATCCCGGCCGCCTCTACTGCAATCCATCACATCACCAACGAGATGGTGGCCGATGCACCACCTGTCGAAGAGGTTCTCCCCAAATTTCATTCCTATGTCAGTGATGCGGTTCTGGTAGCCCACAATGCCGCCTTCGATATGAAATTCCTATCTCTCAAGGAAGCTCAGACAGGTCTGAAATTCTCCAACCCTGTGCTGGACACCGTCTTGTTGGCCGCCCATCTTCAGGGTCAAACCGCAAGTCTGACGCTGGACACACTGGCAGAGCAGTTCGGTATCGAAATTCCGCCAGAGGTGCGTCACACTGCCCTCGGTGACTCTCTCGCTACAGCAGAAGTTCTCCTGCGTCTGATTGACCTCCTGGAGGCAGGTGGCATCAACACTCTACGCGATGCCGTCGAGGTGGAAAAAAAAGCAGCAGCCATCCGCAAACAGCAAGCCAAGTATTAGACAGCTCAGGACATCCATGATAGGCAGACAGCTTCTAAGCTGCCTATCATTCGGATAATCTTACATGGAATTGGGTATTCTCGCCGCCATATGCGCTGCAATCATTTGGGCGGCTGCATCCATTGTATCCTACCGACCAGTCATCCATTTCGGCGTGCTGGATTTCACCCGCATCCAGCTTCCCATGTCCGCTTTATTGCTTGGCCTTGTCGTCACCTTGCAAGGCAATTGGGGCAGTCTGAATTGGGCACAATGGATACCCATCGCCTTCTCCGGCATCATTGGCATTCTGCTGGGGGATATAGCTTTGCATTCCTGCCTCAAATATGGCGGTCCGCGCCGTATGCAACTTCTTTTCGCGCTCAATGCTCCCATGGCATCCCTCATCGGTTTTCTTGCACTTGGAGAAGTCCTGAGCCTTAGCGATGCCATTGGCGGCTTTCTGATCCTGACAGGCATTGCACTGGCTATTCTTTATAACAATCCGCAATCCAATGATGGCACAGGCGAAAAACTGACCGGTAGTTTGTTACAAGTGCTGTTCTGGGGGTTGCTCTCCGCACTCTGTCAGGCAATTGGCCTGATCATCATGAAGCCAATTGTAGATGCTGGCACAGATCCGTTGGCTGCCAGTGCCGCTCGCACAATTCTCAGCGCCGTCTTGCTGATGACCACGTTGCTGATCCCGCAAATGCGTTTTCGCACTGTCGACAAACAGGATATCGCCCCCATTGTCCTCGCCACGGTCGCAGGCTGGATGGGCTATGTGGGGGCCATGAGCTTACTGATTTTCGCATTGCAAAGTCAGAATACAGGCATTGTCGCCGTTCTGGGATCGACAGCACCAATCATGATCTTGCCGATCCTGTGGGTCATCAACAAACGTCCTCCAGCTCTTCCAGGTTGGGCAGGCGCTGGTCTGGCTATTGGCGGAATAGCTATCCTCTCAGAGATGCCGTTTCACTAGGCTTCTTTGATCTCAGATAGTTCAAGGCCCTGCCATCGACAACAAGCAAACCGAAACCGATCAAAATCATTCCTAGGATGTGAGACAGCTTCATGCTCTCTCCCAGAATGAGCACGCCAAGCAAAATCGCAAACACCGGTATCAACAACGTAACCAGTGAAGCATTGGTCGCACCAGCCTCATCCAGCAGGCGAAAATAAAGAATATAAGCCCAGGCAGTCGACAAAACGGCAAGCAGAACAACACTTAATATCACCCAAAACGATGGCAGTGTACTCACCCCCGCCCAATCATCCCAGATCATGATCGGCAGCAGTAACAAGCTGGACGCACAGACTTGTCCCATCGCCCCAACCACTGGATCCACACCCATGGCACGAAATCGCCGGGCATGGACGGCCGCAAAGCCATAAGACAGGGCAGCACCTAGAATTGCCAATTGTGCCCATAGGGAATTACTCAATCCAGACAAAGCATCCACACCGGATATGGCAACAATGCCAAGCAATCCCAGCACCACACCCATTACCTTGTTCAGACTCAATCTTTCATCTGCTAGCAAAAGCCCGGCGACAAGCATCGTGAAGATCGGCGTGGTGCCATTGAGGATCGAGGCAAGACCTGACGTAATGCTTTTCTGACCCCATACAATCAGAGAGAACGGCACCACGTTATTCAAAAAGCCCATAATAAAAAATGCCAGCCAGATGTTCGGGCTTTTGGGAATGGTTCGTCCAGTCATCAGAACGAATGCCACCAGCACAAGCGCAGCCAAGCCAACCCGACAGAACACAATCATCATGGTTGGCAATTCTGCAATGCTGACTTTGACAAAGAAGAAGGCACCACCCCATAAAAAGGCAAGCAAGATCAGCATGCCCCATTGCCGGGGTGCCATCACCAAACCGATTGCTGTTTGCGATGAGGTCGATTTCATACCTCTTTCTCCCAAGCATGTTATTGTGTTCTATCGTTCAAATGACTTTGATATCACTCTCCCTGCTCTCTCCCCACCCGTTTCTTGCTCAATCACAAAACTTACAACCATCCACAGCCTCAAAAGTGACAAAGACATGTGAGAGTTCGGGTATCAACGATAATCCTCACTTCCTAAATTGCTGCGAATCGGAGACGTTGCCTCTCTAGTTGAATTATAGGAAATCTGCGCCCCAATGACCGTCAGCATTAATCTCGGCACCATGAAACTGGGAAATCCGGCAGAAATGGATCTGGAAGAATTGCTGGCTACACGTCTGCTGGTTCAGGGCAATTCCGGTTCGGGCAAATCCCATCTCTTGCGTCGCATTCTGGAACAAAGTGCCCCTTGGGTGCAGCAAATCGTGATTGACCCGGAAGGCGACTTCGTAACATTGGCCGAAAAATTCGGCCACGCTGTTGTCGATGCCATCGGCACCGAGCGCGATCTGACCATGATTGCCGCCCGTGTACGCCAGCATCGTATCTCTGCAGTGCTCAATCTCGAAGGTCTGGATGCAGATCGTCAGATGCGCGCCGCCAGTGCTTTCCTCAATGGTCTGTTCGATATCGACCGCAATTACTGGTATCCGGCACTGGTTGTGGTGGATGAAGCCCAACTCTTTGCTCCGGCTGCTGGTGGTGAGGTAAGCGAAGAAGCACGCCGTATGTCCCTTGGCGCCATGACCAACCTGATGTGTCGCGGCCGCAAACGTGGCTTGGCTGGTATTATCGCCACCCAGCGACTGGCAAAGCTTGCCAAGAATGTTGCCGCAGAAGCCTCCAACTTCCTGATGGGAAGAACCTTTCTGGATATCGATATGGCTCGCGCATCAGATTTGCTGGGCATGGAACGTCGTCAGGCAGAGACATTCCGAAATCTGGATCGTGGGCACTTTGTGGCTCTGGGCCCAGCTCTTTATCGTCGCTCTGAAACCGTCAGGATCGGCGCTGTCGAAACAGCGGCCCGCTCTACCAGCCCCAAACTGATGCCACTACCGGAACGCTCAACCGAAAGCCTGGATGATCTTCTGTTCAAACCAGGAACCGATGATGAACCCGGCCCAGCTCTGCATGCTCCGGCCCAGACCACAGCAGAAGTTTTGCAACAGCTTGCACATTTGCGCATGGAAGCAAAATTTCCGGATGAGCCCGAACCACAATTGGAACTGGATTCGGGCCTCAGCCTTGAAGAGCGTGAGGAAATCCTGCATCGGATTCTGGGCGAACTTCTGGAAGATGAAGAAGCGGCATTCCAACCGATCTCGGTTCTCTATCAGGATTTTCAGGTTCGCTGCCGCATCGACAAGCAATTGAAAACAGTGCCGGAATTACAGGAATTTCGGCAACTCCTTTCTGTCGCGCGTGCCAAACTGGACACGCAGGAAGAGGAACTGGACGAGGATCAGTGGAAGCAAGCTACCCTTGTTGCAGAGCAATTGCCCGAGGAAATGCGCGGTGTCTATCTGGTACTGGCCAAAGCTGCCATAGGCAAGAAGCCCTGCCCAACCAATATCGAGCTAGCCACCGCATACGGCACTCGCTCACCAGGTCGCGCCCGTTGGCTACTGACCTATATGGAAGAGCGCGGTTTTCTGATCTGCGCCAACGATCTGCGTGGCAATCGAATTGTTACGCTCAAGGATCTGGGTCACCAGACCGAACCCGGCAACCCGGAATAGTCTCAAATAACTTTGACAAACAGACAAAAAAGCCGGGCAAGCCCGGCTTTTTCATAATCAATGGGACCATTTATGATCAAGCATTGATCGCATCTTGCACATTGGACGGTTGACGAATTTGAGCCACGGACTTGGTACTGGCAATCCAGCCGCCACCCCAGAGTTCGGACTCCTTATCAACACTGTCATAGAAGACACAAGCCTGACCTGGCGCGACACCTTCCTCACCATCCAGAAGTTCGACCTCGAACCCTCCATCATCGGTCACATGCAATAGTGCGGCCTTCGGAGGACGGGTTGAGCGAACTTTGGCATAAATCTCCAGACCCTTTTCCGGAATCTCGGACACATCGATAGGACCCAACCAGTTTACTTCACGCAGCTTCAGACGACGTGTTGCCAATGCTTCACGTGGACCGACGATAACTTGCTTCTTTTCCGCATCCAGTTTGACGACAAACAATGGTTCGCCTGCAGAAACACCCAGACCACGGCGCTGACCAACAGTGTAGCGGATAATACCTTTATGTTGGCCCAGAACACGTCCATCAATATGAACAATATCACCAGGTTCAGCAGCGCCAGGATGCAAACGTTCAATCACATCGGTATATTTTCCAGTCGGAACGAAGCAGATATCCTGACTATCCTGCTTGTCCGCAACGCTCAAACCAAGTTCACGGGCCAACGCACGGGCTTCCGGTTTTGGCATACCACCAAGCGGGAAGCGCAAGAAGTCGATCTGCTCTTGTGTCGTAGCAAACAGGAAATAACTCTGATCACGATCTTCATCGGTCGGGCGATAAAGAACCCGGCGATTTCCTTTCTGACGAGATGTAATATAGTGGCCAGTCGCCATCACATCAGCGCCAAATTCCTTGGCAGTCTCGAGCAAATCCTGAAATTTGACGGTCTGGTTACAAGCGACGCAAGGCACTGGGGTTTCGCCAGCCAGATAGCTCTCGGCAAACCGATCAATGACCGCTTCCTTGAAGCGGCTTTCATAGTCCAGCACATAGTGAGGGATACCCAGATGCTCGGCAACACGCTTTGCATCCTGAATATCCTGTCCTGCACAACAAGCACCAGCCCGATGCATGGCTTTGCCATGATCATAAAGCTGCAATGTGACGCCGATGACATCATACCCCTGCTGCTTCAACAAAGCGGCTGTAACGGAGCTATCCACTCCGCCGGACATAGCAACAACAACACGGGTATCTTCTGGGCGACCAGGTAAATCAAGACTGTTTGACATAAACAGATTCCATCTCTCATCTCACCAACAACAGCACTGGTCCTCGACTGCTTGAACCGGAATGGTCAGTTCCGATCTGTCGGCTTATTTTCCGCCTTTATATAGGTATTGATCGAAAACACCAAACCCCAAACTGGAGATTTTGAGTAAAAAAACGCATTTGACCCGGCAAGAATTGCCTCAAGCAGGCAGTTTTTCACCGCCTTGGCCCTCACAGCTTCGAAGTCACATCCCCAAAATCAGCAGAAATCAGCCTTTCTGAAAATTCAAAAACTTGGCACGATCCTTGAATAGGATATGGGTGAACTCATGTACGAGGAAAAATATGGTCGCTCAGTATTCTGTCTTGCCTGTAGTGGAGAGCCCTCCCCCTGCCAAAGGAAAGTTGCCAACAAACGGGCAGTCTTCGGCTGATGATATGCGCAAGTTTGAACGGGAAATGGATAAAGTCCAAGCCGATGAGCGAGCATCACGCAACTCTGATCGGTCGTCAACACAACCCGGAAAAAGCGATGCGCCTGCCAAGCCTCATGCAAATAGCGACAGACAGGCCAGCGTCAATTCGGATCAGCACGCCCAAAATCCCAAGCCAGATGGCGGGCCAATTGCTGCCGATCAGTCCATATCTGTCAAAAAACCAGCTGCTGACCAAGCCACCCAGGAAGCACCAGAGTCCAAATCCGAAGTGCCTGCGGAAATTGCCAATCTGACCAATTGGCAACTCTTGGAGCAGGTTGCCAACAAGCGCGACGATAAGAATAAAACTGGTTCTGCGCTATTGATGGATAGTGCGGCCCCGAAGGTTGAGGATGAAACACCGGTGAAAACCGGCAAAGACCATACCACTCTGGCAGACATTGCTGCTCAGATAGAATCCATTGGCAACGAAACTGCCAAGGTCCCGGCAACGGACGCTGAGGGTGAAATTGATCCGAAACTCACAAAGCAACTTATCCAAACCGGTGAAAAGTCCGAAGCAGAATTGGGTACCGTCAAAATAGGAAACGGCAAGGAAGACGCAGCAATTGGCACTGAGGGCAAAGGCCAGCCAGTGATCGACGCTGAGATTACCAGCACCAAAACAGTGACGGAAGCTGGCATTGTTGCTCCGAACAAAACTACAAAAGCATTCAAAAATGACGACCAGAGCCAACAGAATGTCCCTGGCACCAAATCCGGCAACAAAACCATTGCTGCGGAGCAGGTGACGGATTCTAATGCAGAAGCCATCTCGCAAAATGGTGACGCTATCTCGGACAGGCCGGATGCAAATGTGACTGACAAGGAAGAGCAGTCAATATTAGCAAAAGCACAAGAACCAGCTCAGCAGTCAGTTGAACAGTCAGCCAGAACTCACGCTTCAGATACCGAACAACCAGCTGTTCACGCAACTGACACTGCCAACTTGTCAGATGATCAACTTGTCAAAGCAGACATTGAGCAAGTAACAGAGCAGTCAGCAAAACCAACGCCGACTCCAACACAGAACACCCAGGCAACTACGGACGCCACGAACCAGAACACACAATCCCAATCTGCGCTTGCTCAAAGTTCCAGTGAAGGAACAACACCTGCTACCCAGAGCAAGGAAGCCCTGGCAGCACAGCGCGCAGCAAGCGATCCTGATCAGAAACAAGCGACCAGTGAAGACAATCCATCTGATATTGCCAAGTCGGAAATCCGGACGGACGCCAGATCTGATAAATCAGCGCCAACGGTCAATGATCGTCAGGAACAGTTGGCCAAGTTGCGCGCTCCCAAGGGAGCCATTTTCTCTGAACTAATGGCTGGGGTCAAAGCAGATGCAGGCCAAATGACCGATATGGATGGTGCGAATGATCTGTTCGATCCAACTGTAGAGATGGATCTCTCAAACTCCATGTCTCAGGACAGAAGCGTTCGTTTGACCGGGTTTGATGCCTTTGCCAAGACAGGCAATCTGCCCACCTCCGCCAGTTTGGCAAATGCCCAAGCCATCGCCGCCCAGATATCTCGCCATGTACGTGGCGGAGAAAATCGCTTCGAGATTCGACTGGATCCAGCTGAACTGGGCAAGATCGATGTAAAATTGACCATTGGCTCTGACGGTCAGGCTCGAGCGCATCTTTTTGTCGAGCGCCCCGAAACCATGGACTTCCTGATGCGCGATCAGCGAATGCTGGAACGCACGCTGCAACAAAGCGGTTTGCAGCTTGAAGACAAGGGTCTGGAATTCTCTTTGATGGACCAGGGGGATCAAAATCAGCAATGGGCAGAGCAACAGAACCAGTCGGACGATGACATTTACTCTTCATCGTCTGACAGAGCCGACAACACAGATGCAGCAACGGAAGCGCCGGTCAATGGCGCACTTGCACAGAATTACGTCGCCACAGATGGCGTCAATTTGGTCATCTAAGCCGGAAGGGATTAAACCATGACTGCAGTTGGTGGCGTATCAGCCGGCACACAGGGAACAGCACAGAAGGATCAGGCCGGACTGGTCGGCAATTATGAGACATTCCTCACCCTTCTGACCACACAGCTGAAGAACCAAAGCCCGCTCGACCCGATGGATGCCAACCAGTTCACCGAACAATTGGTACAATATTCCAGCGTCGAACAGCAGATCAAGGCCAACCAGCAAATGGAAAATCTGGTAGCTATGTCCGCTGCCAACAATGCCTTGAACAGTCTGAACTTTGTAGGCAAGACCGTCACCATTGACGGATCCAAAGGCAATCTGACAAGCGGCGGTACATTGACTTACAAATTCGATATGCCATCGGATGCCAAGGGTACAGTAACCATTCGCAATGCATCAGGTCAGGTAGTAACGGTCAAACAGGGCGTGGAGTTCAAATCCGGCGCTCAGACCTATGAATGGAATGGCAAGAATAGTGCAGGTGTCCGAATGGCACCTGGTACCTATTCCATTCAGATCGACGCACTGGATACCAGCGGAAACAACGTTGCAGCAACAACCGATCAGACCGGAACGGTCGATAAGGTCGATGTGAGCAGTTCCAATCCTCTTCTCATCATCGGCGGCCAGGCCATCGCAATGTCGCAGGTAAAATCCATCGCCCAAACCAGCGGCAGTTAAGGCACTTCAAGCGCAATTTGCACGACTTTTCGTTATGGTTAAGAGGCTTTTAACGGCTTCAAAAGCGATAAAAGTCATCATTTCCGCGACTTATTGGCAATATGCAAGATCACTCGCATTTCGCATTCCGATTCATTACCAAAGTGTTTCCAGAGGCTTAGGTCTTTTTTAAAGGCATTGTTCTATTCTCAACTTCGATGAGGTCAGGTTGAGTGTGAGAGTACAATGACCGATCAAACACGTGCTAGAGTAAAATATGTCATCGGCCCCGATGGGTCCCCGTTGACCATAGCAGATCTACCACCCGAGAATACTCGTCGGTGGGTGATCCGGCGCAAGGCTGAAGTCGTTGCCGCAGTACGCGGTGGCTTGTTGAGCCTGGAAGAAGCGTGTCAGAAATATACGCTGACAGTTGAGGAATTCCTTAGCTGGCAGAGTTCCATCGACCAACACGGTCTGGCGGGTCTGCGTGCAACACGGGTCCAGCAATATCGCTGAGGCATATTGGGAGGCAGGGCAACCTGACCAACCAGAAAATCTCAAAAGGTCGGCGTAAAAAAGCGCCGGCCTTTTTTATTGCCCGTCAAATGTTTATCTCTTTCCGACGCCAAGCACCCTCACTCAACAGCCGGCCCGATCAGACCTGGCAAATCAGTCATGATCATTTGAGCCAATCTCCACTTCTGGGGAAAAATTGGCTCCATTCTTCGCCTCAAATTTCGCTTCTCCATAGATAAAAAGGGGATAAACGACCCTGTGAGTCGTTTTTTTCATACCAATTTGAGCGGAAAAGGTCGTGCACCACAAAGTGTTAACCACTCGTTAACCATTTCCTTAACACCTTGTTAACCAATCGCTAGGAAAATATTGCCTAGTGATTTGGGTAAGGCCGAAAAGGCACAAAGGGCGACTGGCGTGAACGCACTGACAGAATTTTTCAAGACGCTGGGACCAGTAAGACTGGCAGCAATGGGTGTGGTCACAGCCGTACTCGTTGGCTTCTTTGCCTTTATCATGATGCGCGTCTCCGAACCGACCCTCTCACCGCTCTATACCGACCTTGCTTTTGAAGATTCCATCCAGATCACAAAATTGCTGGAAGCGCAAAATGTAAAGCACGAGATCCGTCAGGAAGGCGCTGTCATCCTGGCACCGAAAGACCAGATCCTGCGCCTGCGCATGCAGCTGGCAGAGAGCGGCCTGCCTGCGGGCGGCAATGTCGGTTATGAAATCTTCGACAAGAGCGAAACACTTGGCACCACGTCCTTCGTGCAGAATGTCAATCATCTGCGCGCGCTGGAAGGTGAGCTTGCCCGCTCCATTCGCACCATTCGCAATGTTCGCCAAGCGCGTGTTCATCTGGTTCTTCCCAAACGCCAGCTTTTCAAACGGGATCAGAAACCACCCTCTGCGTCCATCGCTGTCAAATTACAGGGCAATCTGGGACAAACCCAGATACAGGCAATCCAGCATCTGGTTGGTTCTGCCGTTGAGGGTCTGAATCCGGAAAATGTGACGATCATTGATGCCAAGGGTCGTTTGCTGGCATCTGGTCGCGGCAATGACGAGAATTATCTCTCCGCCCGTATGGACGAGCGAACTCAGCAACTGGAAAATCGACTTCGCAATCAGGTAGAGGACATCATCGCCAAAATCGTAGGAGATGGTCGGGCCCGCATCGAAGTCGCTGCAGAACTCGATTTCAACAAGGTTACCGAAACATCCGATACCTTTGATCCTGACGGTCAGGTGATCCGCTCCACTCAAACCCGCTCGGAATCCGCAAAAAGCAACGAAAAAGAAGGCAATGATGGCGTAACTGTTGGCAATGAGCTCCCGGGCGCTGCCGACAATACCGGCAATGGGGCCGGTCGTCAGGAAGCAACCGACGTTACCGAAGAGCTTGTCAATTACGAAATCTCTCGCAAGACCACGACCGAAGTGGTTCAGGGTGGCCGTGTCAAACGTCTCTCTGTTGCAGTTCTGGTAGATGGCACATATGAGAAAAATGATACAGGCGAGCTGACCTACAAACCAAGAAGTGCTGAAGAGCTTGAACAGATTTCCAGTCTGGTGCGTTCGGCAGTTGGCTATGTTCAAACCCGTGGTGACAAGGTCGAAGTCATCAACATGCAGTTCGCTGATGGTCCACAAACCATCTTTGACGACAGTGGCGACGAGCTCTTTGCCTTCACCAAGGATGACTATATCCGCTTTGCCGAACTCGGCATCCTTCTTCTCATGACCCTTCTGGTCCTGTTCCTCGTTGTACGTCCGTTGATGAAGCGCATGCTCGAAAAGCCGGAACAAGAGAACGAAGAAGGCATCGTCATTGGGCCAGATGGCCAGCCTATGGTCTTGAATGATGATGGCGACATGGTACCTGCACCTGAGAATGAAGAACCAGTTCACCCGACAATGAAAGCCATCGAGCATGCACAATTGCAAGGCTCCTTGCAGGCCGACACTCTATTGCGTGTTGGTGAACTCGTAGAAGAAAATCCTGAAGAAGCAGCCAAGATCGTTCGGCTGTGGCTTCAGGATGCAGCATAGGATTTCACTATGTCAGCCAATGCACTTGCAACAATGGGCAACAATAGCGGCGTCTCTATCGACAACGAAGAGCGCGAACTCGATGGTGCTGAAAAGTCTGCAGTGCTGCTTCTGGCACTGGGCGACGAGCATGGTGCCGAAATCTGGAAGCGTCTGGACGACATAGAGATCAAGCAGGTCTCTATCGCAATGGCAAAACTGGGTGGCATCACACCTAATATGCTGGATGACCTGATCGTGGAATTCGTCTCGCGTCTGACCTCTAAAGGCAGCGTAACCGGCAATTATGATTCGACAGAGAAACTACTACGATCCTTCCTGCCAAATGACCGTGTCAGCACGATCATGGAAGAAATTCGGGGGCCTGCTGGTCGCAACATGTGGGAGAAACTCTCCAATGTTCAGGAAAATGTTCTGGCCAACTATCTGAAGAACGAGTATCCGCAGACAGTTGCCGTGGTTCTTTCCAAAATCAAATCGGACCATGCAGCCCGTGTTCTGTCCATCATGCCGGAAGAGTTCGGACTTGAGGTTATCAATCGCATGCTCTCCATGGAAGCGGTGCAAAAGGAAGTCTTGCAAAAGGTCGAGCAGACCCTGCGCGTGGAATTCATGTCAAATCTTTCCACCACCTCTCGTCGCGATGCTCACGAGGTGATGGCAGACATCTTCAACAACTTCGACCGCCAGACAGAGGCACGACTTTTGGCAGCTCTCGAAGAAGAGAACAGAGAATCCGCAGAAAAGATCAAGCAACTCATGTTCACCTTCGAAGATCTCTCCAAGCTCGACGCAGGTGGCATTCAGACCTTGCTCCAGAATGTCGAAAAAGACGCATTGTCTCTGGCTCTCAAAGGCGCCAACGAAACCATTCGCGAGCTGTTCTTTGGCAACATGTCCACCCGTGCAGCCGCCATGCTGCAGGAAGATATGGAAACCATGGGCCCTGTTCGTCTCAAGGACGTGGACGAAGCACAGGGCACCATGGTCAATGTCGCCAAAGATCTCGCAGCCCGTGGCGAATTGATGATCGCCAAAGGCAATGGCGAAGACGAACTGATCTACTAATACGCATAATTTGAAATACTAACCCGCAACACGAACCGACCCCAAAGACCTCAGGAACTGAATTCGATGGCACAGCCCGCCCGCTACCTTTTTGATCTGAATTTCTCAGCTCCCCCCGAGCCTGAGATCGAAGAGGTCGTGGAAGAAGAAATCATTGAGGAAGAACCTCCTGAGCCAATGATCACAGTTGCAGAACATGAGGCCTTGATCGAAACCATTCGTCAACAGGCCTATGAGCAAGGTTTGGCTGATGGTCGTCAGGAGCGCGAGCAAAACGCCGCGGAGAAGAGTGCCGAGCTTCAAAAGTCCATCCTCGATGAAATTGCCATGGTCTATACCGAGGTCGGCACCTTGCTTGCCCGTCTGGAACGCGATGCCAGCCACCTTGCCTTTGCTTTCGCCAGCAGTTTCGCGCAAAAGCTCGTGGCGCAAGAGCCAAAAGCTGAAATACAGGCCTTGCTAAACCAGATTCTGGCACCATTGCGCAAAAGCCCGCATTTGATCATCCGTGTGCACTCCAGTCTTGCTGATGAAATCCGACAAACAACGCAAGATCAGATGAAGGAACTGGGTTTCGAGGGCTCGCTGATGATTACGGAAGATGATGCCGTGGCGCCAGGAGATTGCGAAGTGGAATGGAACGATGGTGGAATTGGGCGCAACATGCGTGCCGCCATGCATCATGCAGAAGAGTTGCTTGATCAACATTTTGCGCACATCCCGCAAGACGAGACAGAAGATGATGACAATGCGAATGAAGACATTTCGGCAGAACCAGAGATAGCATCAGAAGAAACTACACCCGATGAGCAGGAAACGCCTGAGCTTTCTGACGGGGATCAGTTGGAAATGAACAAACCTGCTGAGACTGCTGAACCCGATTTAAATTTGGATATGCCACAGGGGTTGAGCGAATCCCAACCAGACATGTCCATGACAACAGAACCAGCAGCGCATGATACAGATCATCATGTCACTCCTGACCCGGATCTTGAAACAGCAACGCATGACCAGTCCGATCAACCCCAAGGAGAGCCACAATGAGCGATAGTCCAGAAAATGACGGCTTGAACTTGCAGGAACAGGATATGTCTGTCGATCAGGCAGGAGCTGGTGAAGATGGCACGCCCTCCCCCAAAAATGCCGCTGATCTCGAAGCTGTCTTCGACGTCCCGGTTCGCGTCTCAGCCGTTCTTGGTCGCGCCCAGATGCCTGTCAATGAATTGCTCAATCTTGATGTGGGCAATGTACTGGAGCTGGATCGCAAGGTGGGGGAAGCCGTGGATATTTATGTGAATGCCCGACTGGTTGCCCGTGGCGAAGTGGTGCTGGTGGAAGACAAGCTGGGCGTGACCATGACCGAAATTATCAAAGCTGATAAGTAAGCCAGGAGAAACATTATGCGCCTTCTCATTGCAGGATCATTGAACGGCCAGCTCTCTATGGCGACAAAAATCGCTTTGGACCGCGGAGCCCAGGTCTCTCATACCGAAACGATGCAACTGGCCCTCAGTCATTTGCGGGCTGGTCGCGGGGCAGACTTGATGATGGTCGATGTCAATCTCGACATTGCTCACTTGATCCAATCCCTCGAAAACGAACATATCACAGTTCCGGTTGTGGCCTGTGGCGTGGAAAATGATGCCCGAGCCGCGGTGAAAGCCATTCGTGCCGGTGCCAAGGAATACATCCCTCTTCCACCCGATCCAGACGTCATTGCGGCTGTTCTCGAAGCTGTCTCCCAAGATCAGGGAAATCTGATTTTCCGCGACCCAGCCATGGGGAGCCTCATGCAATTGGCCAATCAGATTGCACCAAGTGACGCATCTGTACTGGTCACCGGCGAAAGCGGTACCGGCAAGGAAGTACTGGCCCGGTATCTGCATGGAAAATCCCGACGCGCGGCCAAACCTTTTGTGTCGGTCAATTGCGCCGCTATCCCGGATAATCTTCTGGAATCTGAGTTATTCGGTCACGAAAAAGGGGCATTTACCGGTGCAATCGCCCGCCGGATCGGCAAATTCGAAGAAGCCAATGGCGGTACCTTGTTGCTCGATGAGATTTCCGAAATGGACATCCGTTTGCAGGCCAAGCTTCTACGTGCCATTCAGGAACGTGTGATCGACCGCGTCGGTGGTGCCCAATCTGTCTCCGTTGATATCCGCATCATCGCAACTTCCAACCGCAATCTGGCGGATGAAGTACGTTCAGGTACCTTCCGCGAGGATTTGCTCTATCGGCTTAACGTTATCAACCTGCAGATTCCGGCTCTTCGTGAACGTCCGCAAGATATTGATGTGCTTGCCAACCATTTTGCCGATAAATATGCGCAAGCCAATGGTCTACCCCAACGTAAACTAAGCGGGGAATGCACACGCCACCTGCATGCCAATCAGTGGTCTGGCAATGTCCGTGAGCTGGAAAATACCATGCATCGCGCGGTGCTGCTCTCAACCGGAACCGAAATCGGCCCTGAAGCCCTTCGGATGCCTGATGGCAGTCGTATGGATCAAACCATCATTGGTATGGCCAGCGGCCCGGCTGCACAAGCTGTTATGGCCGCCGAAGGTGTAACGCGCACCATGGTTGGACGAACAGTGGCAGAAGTCGAGCAGGATCTGATCCTCGACACGCTGGATCATTGCCTGGACAACCGCACACATGCAGCCAATATCCTTGGCATCTCCATCCGCACATTGCGGAACAAGTTGCGCCAATACGCATCAGAAGGCGTGGATATCCCGCAACCAGGAGAAGGAAAGATCGCCAGCTAAGGCACGAGTCTTCTAAGAGAAAGGCAAGCACGACCAAACACTGAATTCCCGCTTTGAAAAGCAAAACAGGATTTAAGGCATGAGCGACGCAACGGCCCCGATGGCTGAGACTGCCAGCGCCCCTCCAGGTGATGGAGGAGACGCACCAGTTGAGGCTGGCCTGAGTGCACCATCCGGCCCTTCCTTTGGCAGTCATATTGCCAACGCAATTGACGTTTTACGGCGTGGAGATCTGGGTCTTGCCATCGGAGTGATGGTGATTTTGGTGGTGATGATCCTGCCAATGCCAGGTTTCATGCTGGACATGTTTCTGGCAGTTTCCATCATTTTTTCCATCCTCATTCTGATGACGGCGCTCTTCATTCGCGCACCATTGGAATTCTCCGCTTTTCCAACCGTCCTTCTCGTCGCCACCATGTTGCGGCTGGCACTGAACCTCGCATCCACCCGTCTGATTCTGGCTTATGGGCATGAAGGCTCTAGCGCCGCAGGTAATGTCATCGAGGCTTTTGGAGCCTTCATCACGCGTGGCAATTTCGTCATCGGGGTGATTGTCTTTGCCATCTTGGTTACCGTGAACTTTGTTGTGATCACCAAGGGTTCCGGTCGTATTGCCGAAGTGGCTGCCCGCTTCACCCTGGATGCCATGCCCGGCAAACAAATGGCAATCGACGCAGATTTGTCCGCAGGCCTCATTGACGATCAGGAAGCCAAAAAGCGCCGTAAGGATCTCTCCGATGAAAGCTCTTTCTTTGGTGCCATGGATGGTGCATCAAAGTTCGTACGCGGCGATGCCATCGCCGGTCTCGTCATCACATTCATCAATGTCCTGGGTGGTATCATTATCGGCGTGGCGCAAAAGGAAATGGCCTTTGGTGACGCGGCAGAAGCGTATACTCTGCTGACAATCGGCGATGGTCTGGTATCCCAGATTCCCGCTCTTATCGTCTCCACTGCCGCTGGTATGTTGGTGTCAAAAGCTGGCGTTTCCGGCTCCGCCGACCGCGCCATGGTAGAGCAGCTTTCAGGCTATCCAAAAGCACTGGGCATGTCCTCGGCAGTCATGGTCGTCATGGCCTTCTTGCCGGGTATGCCAGCCATGCCGTTTCTGGCTCTGGCAGGCGGTGCCGGTTATATGGCCTATCGCTCGAGCCAAAAGCAAAAGGAAGAAGTCGCTCAACAGATCATCCAACAGCAACAGGAGACTCTGGAAGAAGCAGCCCCACCAAGCGAGGAACCAATCAGTCAGGTCCTCAAAATGGACGAATTACGCCTTGAACTGGGTTATGGCCTGATCTCCATGGCCAATGGCGAAGGGTCCGAACTGCTGACTGAACAGATCAAGGCGCTTCGTCGTCAACTGGCATCCGAGATGGGTTTTGTCATGCCAGCTGTACGCATTCTGGATAATGTCCAATTGCAAGGCAACGACTATGTCCTGAAAGTCAAGGAAGTGGAAGTGGGCCGGGGCGTGGTTTATCCGGGTCAATTCATGAGCATGGATCCAACCGGCGCACCGATTTCATTACCCGGAGCCCAAACAACCGAACCAACCTTTGGTCTGCCAGCTACCTGGATTGATGCATCCTTGCGTGAGGAAGCCGCTATTCTCGGCCTGACCGTGGTCGACCCGGCTACCGTCATTTCCACTCACCTGACCGAGATCATCAAAGCCAATATGTCTGAACTGCTCTCTTATGGTGTGGTTCAAGGATTGCTGGACGAATTGCCAGATGAACAGAAGAAACTGGTCGATGATATTGTTCCAAGCCAGATCACCATTTCCGGCATCCAGCGTGTGCTGCAAAGTCTCCTGGAAGAGCGTATTTCCATTCGCGATCTGAGTTCCATTCTGGAAGGAATTGCCGACGCCTCGGGCTTTACGCGCTCCGTGCAAGCCATGACAGAGCATGTACGTTCACGACTGTCCCTGCAAATCTGCGCTTCCCATCAGGCACCAGGCGGTTATCTGCCCATCATCACTCTCTCTCCCGTATGGGAGCAGGAATTTGCGTCTGCCTTGATTGGAGATGGTGATGAAAAGCAACTCGCCATGGCTCCCAGCAAACTGCAGGAGTTCGTCGGATTGGTTCGTGATGCCTTTGAAGATGCGGCACAGATGGGAGAAATCCCGGTTTTGCTAACCTCTCCAGGCACTCGCCCCTATGTTCGCTCGATCATCGAACGTTTCCGTGCACACACAACGGTCCTAAGCCAGAGCGAAGTTCATACACGTGTAAGATTGAAAACAGTTGGCACCATATAGGTTCAAATCCCAGATATTCCGAGCTTATCCAACCCATATCTTGACCACTGGCAAATTTCCAAGCGTCGTCATGCACGCTTCAGCGGTTTCCGCTCCATTGGTCACAAAATGGCGGGAGCAGTAAGTCAGATGCCCATCATGCCCATGAAAGTGATATGGGGTCGAAGTAACCGAGAGAACAGGCACACCGCTATCCAGCTGCGCGCGAGTCACACCATCAATCACTGCAGTCGCCACAAAGTCATGTCGATAGATGCCTTCATCTACGACCAGAGCGCAAGCGATGATGGCATCATACTCGCCACTCCGAGCCAACAGCTTGGCTTGAAGTGGAATTTCATAATCGCCCGCAACATCAAAGGCATCAATGGCATCGAAATTGATACCCAACTCACCCCACCTCAGAGACAAAGTCCTTATTGAATGACAGACAACCGAGGTAAACTTGTTTTGATATCCTATCGTTTGATCATCATGGCTGCAAAAGCAGAGCCAAGTGTCGCGAAGGCGTAGAACCATAGCCCAGGCAAGACCGACGCCGTCGCCAAGCCGGATGTCTTGGCTGAAAAGACAACCAGAGCAACCAACAGCACATCCATCATCGACCATTTGCTGGTCAACCCAAGAAGAGCAATGGAGCGCCCGCGCCCAACCCGTCCCTTGTAAGCGATATAATGAAGTAGCAAGATCTTGCCACTGGGAAAAACAAGCGAGAACAGTCCCACAATCCCGGCCAGGACCGGCTCACCATCCTGCCAAAGTCCCATCAGGATCGATAGCAGGGACGGCGTCTCGGTAAAAAGAAGCAATTTATCCATACTGACGAGCGGCAAAACAAGCCCCAGACCAAAACTAAAGGCAACAAGAGCAAGCAGTAAGGGAAGAAGGAACGACAATCGGGCCTCTCGGAATTTCTCAGACATCAAGCATTTGACGAATGAGCAATCTAGCCCGATTCACTTTTGAAGGATACAAAAACAAAAAACTCCGACAGCCAGCCGGACAGGCAGATTTTCATCCAACTGTCGGCCAGCCAATGGAGCATTGAAAACAGATCTGCAGTTCTCTAGCAATCTGTCACGGATAAGCCTCTCGGTCACAAGACAGGCCAATCCTCAAATATGAGCTATCAGCCGCGACGATGTCGGCCGATCATACTGAAATCGTCCAACTCAGCCTGTTCGGTTTCTTCCTGAGCAGCACGATCGCGTGCCTGATCTCGCTCTTCCAGTTTCTCGACTTTCTTCAAGTCTCCGATGGCTTCGCGCAATTGATCCTGCGCGCGTTCCAACTGCTCGTTGAGATCGTCGATAGAAACCTGCAAATTCTCTTTTCGCTGGATCGCTGCCTTGGCAAACGTAGGATAGGCAAAGTGAGCCACATCATTAATGCCAGCTTTTTCTTCTTCAAAGGCGATCTGATCGTCCAGATCCTTGATCATCGTCTGGAACTCGGTGACCATCAATTCGATCTGACCGACCTGACGGCGCTTATCATCCACCTGAAAACGTTTTAGGCGGATAAGACTGTCACGTGACTTCATTACTCAATACTCCTTAAAGCCCCGAATCTTCCCTGTTCAAATGCTCCCCGACAATCCCATTCAGCAACTCATAACCTTCATGCAAGCTGGTCGCCTCTCCCTTATACTGGGTCAAGTAAGCTTCCAGCGGCTCATGCAGGGCAATCGCCAAATCGACCTCGGGGTCGCTTCCCTTTTTATAGGCTCCCAATCGGATAAGCTCTTCCATATCCGAAAAAGTCGCCATGTACTGCTTCGCCTTTAATACGCTTGGCCAATAGGCCGGGTCAGCAGCTTTGGGGAGTGTACGCGAAACTGATTTCAAAATACTTATCGCCGGATATCTTCCCCGCTCCGCAATTTGCCGTTCCATGACGATGTGGCCATCCAAAATGCCCCTTACAGCGTCAGCAACTGGCTCGTTGTGATTATCACCTTCCACTAAAACAGTAAAAAGTCCCGTAACAGATCCCTCTTTTTTTAGCCCAGGACCCGCTCTTTCCAATAATTTCGGCAATTCTGCAAATACTGTGGGCGTATATCCCTTGGAAGTAGGTGGCTCTCCAGCCGCCAAACCAATTTCACGTTGAGCCTGTGCAAATCTTGTAACTGAATCCATCATGCACAAAACCTGTTTGCCCTCACCGCGAAAATACTCCGCCAAAGCCAGCGTCAGATAAGCAGCCTGACGTCGCATCAACGCCATTTCATCGGAAGTCGCAACAACAACAACGGATCGAGCCAGGCCCTCCTCCCCCAGATCATCTTCGATAAATTCCTGCACCTCGCGACCACGTTCACCAATCAGACCAATGACATTCACATCCGATGAGGCATTTCGAGCCAGCATGGAAAGAAGCACTGACTTGCCAACACCAGACCCGGCGAAGATGCCCATACGTTGTCCCTGGCAGAGCGTGATGAAAGAGTTAATGGCCCGCACACCCAAATCCATGGGCCTGCCAACTCGGGTTCGGGCATGCGCAGCAGGAGGTTTGGCACGCAAAGGCATCGTTACATGGCCACGTGGGAGTGGACCTTTACCATCGATTGGATCACCAAAAGCGTTAACAACACGGCCCAACCATCCTTTAGTCGGACGTATGCTCGCTGCAGGTAACAAATCGGCCCGGCATCCCATTCGGATGCCCTCGAGCTCCGAAAACGGCAAACAAAGGGCCTTGTCATTGGCAAAACCCACAACTTCACACAGGATGGGATCATGGTCGCGACTCTTGATCGATACCATCGACCCCACACTCATCTCAAACAAAGGGCCAACAACTTCAACCAGATGCCCCTGAATTGAGGAAACACGCCCGTAAGAATGGCGCGGTGTTACATCTTCAAGCTTTCCAATTAAATCCTGCACCATTGCCAAACCTTTACTGATTCTGTCCCATCGTAACGATTCGTTTACCCGTATGGTTAATTATAAATCCATAGGATTCATAAAGGTAAATTTTGCCCAGTTGAAATGCTTAATATGTTGCCGAGTCAAGAGAGTCACTTAGCAGACTTTCTTAAAGTGAAACTTTAAGTCGCGTACTAGGAAAATTTTACCTAGTATTCAAATAGATACCACTTTTTTTTGGTAAAGTTTCAGACAAGGCTTGCATGATGGAATCAGGATTTGTTAACCATTATGCATTAGCTTTTTTACTGGGATGTGATTTGGTCCTTAGCACCTGCAGAAAGTCAGGTTGCTCCAAGCCCAGGAAAGGCAAGATGAGGGGATTGGCATGCGAGTTTTGCTAATTGAGGACGACAGCGCCACGGCACAGAGCATCGAGTTGATGCTCAAGTCCGAAAGTTTCAATGTCTACACCACCGACCTTGGTGAAGAAGGCATCGATCTTGGCAAGTTGTACGATTATGACATTATACTTCTGGATTTGAACCTGCCGGACATGTCCGGTTACGAGGTGCTGCGAACGTTACGCGTCTCAAAGGTGAAAACTCCAATTTTGATTCTGTCCGGTCTGGCCGGAATCGAAGACAAGGTCCGTGGCCTCGGCTTTGGTGCCGACGACTATATGACCAAACCATTCCACAAAGACGAATTGGTTGCTCGTATTCACGCAATTGTGCGCCGCTCCAAAGGCCATGCACAATCCGTGATCACGACCGGCGAACTGACCGTCAATCTGGATACCAAAACTGTTGAAGTCAACAGTCAGCGCGTGCATCTGACCGGCAAGGAATATCAGATGCTGGAATTGCTCAGCCTGCGCAAGGGTACGACCCTTACAAAGGAAATGTTCCTCAACCATTTATATGGTGGCATGGACGAGCCAGAGCTGAAAATCATCGATGTATTCATCTGTAAATTGCGCAAGAAACTGGCAACAGCTACCGGTGGTCGAAATTATATCGAGACTGTCTGGGGCCGTGGTTATGTGCTGCGCGAACCGGATGAAGAGGGCTTGAAAGAAAGCGCCTGACTTCGCCTGAAGTTCCTGGTTCCCTCACGAGATTGCAACCCGCCTTGCTCGCATGGCGGGTTTTGCTTTGCCAACTTTCTCCAGGAAGGCACACAATACTTTGGTGATGATAATCGAGTATTTTGGAAAAGTTGACGCACTTTTCAGATAAGGACTCGCTTCAAAACATGAAGTGAAAATCTTTTTCAGTCGTTCAACAATCGTGAGAACGGCTTTGGTCGACCAACCAATCATCTCATCACAATCGCGCATTCGCAATAAATCACCTGAACGCAATCCGCTAAATCGGCCATACCAGCAAAGCAAAAAGGCGCCTGAGAACCCCAGACGCCCTGATCATATCGTTGTAGTAAGATCCATTATTTTTTCAAGCTGGTAAACCGCGATCCAGCGCCCGAAGGCCGAGTGGTTGAGCCGGATGATCCAGTTGATCCGGGACGAGATGTTCCCAGACGGCTGGCGCCACTGGATCCTAAACCACTGGTTGCTGGTTTGGTTATGCCAGGTCGAGACAGTCCGCCAGCAGCAGATCCCGCACTGGCAGCACCTGGACGTGTAGCTCCCGTACCGACAGCCGCACGTGTCCCACCAACTGCAGCAGAAGGACGCATCCCCCCACCAGCAGCAACGGCATTCAACGCAGGCTTCGCAGCAGCAGCAGCACGAGCGGTGCTATACAGTCCGCGTTTGCCTGGAACAGATTTGAACTCATTGCTCAAACCAACCACAGTCTCTGCGGCACCAAGCACCAGATAGCCATCATCCGGCATCTGTTTGGAAATGCGGTTCATGATGTCAGACTTGGTAGTCTGATCAAAATAAATCAGAACGTTGCGACAGAAGACCACATCAAACTGACCAAGAGCGGTAAAGCTATCCAACAGATTATATGGCTTATAAGTCACCATCGAGCGGATATCAGGATTAACCTGCCACATCTCACCATGTTGGGTAAAATATTTCAGCAAGAACTGCACTGGCAGACCACGCTGCACTTCAAACTGGCTGTAATAGCCGACCTTGGCCTTTTCCAGAACTTCGTTGGACAGATCTGTCCCGATAATCTCGAAGCGCGCACCATTCAGCTTGGAAGCATTTTCCTTGATACACATGGCAAGGGAATAAGGTTCCTGCCCGGTAGAGGCTGCTGCGCACCAGATACGGATTTTCTTACCCGGACGATTGGCCGTCATATGGGGTAGGATCGTCTCGGTGAAATGGTCAAACGGCGTCTTATCACGAAAGAAGAAGGACTCATTGGTAGTCATCGCCTCGACCACCTGATTTTGCAATCCCTTCTCTGACGGCGTTTTCAATTTGGCAATCAAATCCGATATGGTCTGCAAACCCGCCTTACGCGCGATAGGCATCAAGCGGCTTTCAATCAGATATTGCTTATCGTTTGACAGTACCAGCCCTGACTTCTGTTTAAGGAAGCTCTGAAGGTAGGCATATTCTTGTGGTGTCATTGCCGTTCCCCTCTAAATATACGTGTAACTTTTGAGCCAATTTGCGCAAGTGGCAGAACTGCGGCACAAACCCCGGCCTGCGCGGCTGCCCCAGGCATGCCCCATACAACGCTGGAAGCCTCGTCCTGAGCAATAATGCTGCCTCCGGCGTCAACAATATGCTGCGCTCCTGCAGCACCATCATGGCCCATACCGGTCAGGATCACTCCAAGGGATGCAGCTCCATAAACCTTGGCAGCACTTTCAAAAAATGGATCAACAGCAGGTTTGCAGAAATTCACCGGAGGTTCATCATTCAGCTGAACAACGACCTGTCCCGCCTGCTTTGCCAGCACCATATGCTTTCCGCCCGGAGCTACATAAATTTGTCCGGCCTTGACCACTTCCCCATGTTGCGCTTCTGCGGACGGAGAGCCTGAAGCCCTCGCCAGATGGTCAGCCAAAATTGCGGTAAATGTGACTGGCATATGCTGCGTGATCAGTATCGGAACACCAGACATTTGAGGTCCGATTTCACCAAGCAGTTTTTCAAGAGCCTGAGGCCCGCCAGTGGAACTGCCAATCAACAAAGCTCTTGGACGGGCGCTGCCAAAGGATCGCAAGGCGATCCCTCCAGCACCACGAGCTGCAGCAGCCGCAGCGGCTACCGGGCGTGCACCACCTGCTGCTGTGGCCGTCTCGGCGCGCATGGCGCCTGGACGCGGCGCGGGCTGTGGCGCAGTTGCTCCGGCTGGTCGGGAGGCACGAAATCCACCTGCTCCCGGTGCAGGCCGTTGTGGCATTCCGCCAAGTCCTTTGACCTTATTGAGGAGCTCGCGACGAAAATCAGTCGAAGTGGTAATCTGGCTATTGCTTTCCGGCTTTGGAACATAGTCCGCAGCACCCAGCGACAGCGCCTTCAAGCTGATTTCAGCATTGCGACGCGTCAGCGTCGAAGCCATGATAACTTTGGTCGCAGGGTAGGTTTTAAGCAACAAAGGAAGTGCTGTAAGACCATCCATATCCGGCATCTCGATATCGAGAATAACAATGTCCGGCTTGGACTTGGCAATATCCTCTACCGCAAGACGCCCATTGCGATGTGAATTCACCAGTAGTAGATCGGGATCTTCATTGATCCAGCGGCCTATCAACCCCCGGATAACGACAGAATCGTCTACAACCATCACTTTAATCTGGCGCGCAGCCGAAGAAGCCGCAGCAGCATTTGCAGACATAAGACCCATTCAATCTCTCTCTGGCTTGGAAATATATAAAGTCCTAGATCAGGCCAACTTCCTGGAATTTCGCTTCAACAATCTCACGATCAAAAGGTTTCATGATATATTCGTTGGCTCCGGCGCGAATGGCTTTGGCAATATGAGCCACGTCATTCTCTGTGGTGCAGAAGATCACCTTTGGATCATCTCCTCCATCCAGCTTGCGCAATTCAACCAGAAAATCCAGACCATCCATGACAGGCATGTTCCAGTCCAACAGAACCGCATCAGGCATCTGGTCAACACAGCTATCCAGTGCGACCTGGCCGTCTTCGGCTTCTGTAATCTCAAACTCAAGATCTTCCAGAATGCGCCTTGCTACCTTGCGGATCACACTGGAATCATCAACAACGAGACATTTCTTCATTACTTCACTCCTATCCCGACTGATCGCTTTAAGCAGCTACACTAATTTTTTCCACCATATCGCCCAGTACACGATCAACATCGAGAATAACCATCAGATTACTATCCAGCCGATGTACACCCGCCGCAATATCGGCCCAACGAGGATCCAGATTGGATGGAACGGATTCCTTGGAACTCTCTGAAAGATCCAGAACTTCCCCGACGCTATCGATGATCAAACCATAGGATTCTTCCTTGAATTCGATCCCGATCGCCATCAGATTCTCTACGTTTTCCAATGGTTTCAGTCCCAGCCGGCGACGCATGTCAATTGCTGTAACGATACGTCCCCTCAGGTTGAGTACCCCGGCCACTTCCGGTCTGGAAAGCGGCACCCGTGTCATGGATTCCGGAACAAAAACATCATGAACGCGGCTTATCTGCAATCCGAACAACTGATCACAGATATAGATGGTTACATACTGAATGGTTTCATCCAGGTTTTCACCATCCAGCTCTTTGTTGGTATGATCATTCATGCTGCTACTCCCAGCTCAACATTCTGTTCCTTGAGCGATGCAATCAGCCCAGGACGGTCAAATTTCGCTACATAGTCGTTGAAGCCAGCCCGACGACCGCGCTCGATAGCCTGTGGTGTACACAGGGACGACAATGCAATGATCGGAATATCCCGCGTCGCAGGATTACGTCGAATGGCCTCGCAGAATTCGAAACCGTTCATCTCGGGCATTTCGATATCGCTGACCACGATCTCATAACCAGGGTCACGCTCCAATACAGCCAATCCGTCTTGAGCGGAGGAGCAGATAGTAACCTGATAACCTGCAGCTTTCAGCACCGGACCAAGCATATTACGGAAGAAGGAGCTGTCATCAACAAACAGCAATTTCTTGACCAAGGCCACCTCGTCCAGTTCCTTGCGATGGAACCAGTCTTCAAATGCTTGTGGCAGGAAGTGACCAACATCGATAATCTCGGTTGCTTTACCTTTGATGACCGCAGTTCCCAAAATGCCAGGAACCTCGGAGGAAACCTCGATATCCAGATGTTCGTCAACAATATCGACGATCTCATCAACCACAAGCCCCATTGAGCGGCCTGCATCAGAGAAGACCAACATCGGCTGCGAGCCTTCGGTCTTCCGCTCGATATAGTTATTGACCTGAACCAACGGCATCAGGCTGCCTCGATATTGAACCATATCTCGTCCATTGGAATATTCGATCTTGTCGATTTCAAATTCCTCAAGACGCGTAACCAAAGATAACGGTACAGCTTTTGGTTCGGCAGAGCCTGCACGGAAGATAAGCAGGGAAACCTTGTTGTTCTCTTCTTCCGGCAAGGAAGCTTTCTCTTCTTCTTCCACTTCCTGAGACATATCGGTTCCAACATGGCTACCAAAGGCCTGAGCCACACCATTCGGATCCAAAATCATGATCACACTACCGTCACCCAAAATGGTATTGCCGGAGAACAGGGTCAGATTGCGCAACATGGACGCCATTGGTTTGACCACGATTTCCTCGGTATGGAAGACGGCATCGACCACAACACCAAAGATTTGCGGGCCAACCTGCATGACAATGATGAAGCCATTATCATCCAGTTCAATCTCCTCATCGCGCTTCTCTTCAATACCCAGCAGATTGGACAGATGAATAAGAGGCAGCAACTTGTTACGCAAACGAAGGACAGGCGTATCCTTGATACGTTCAATCTTATGTTCGGAATTGTTCTGAACGCGTACCAGTTCAACAACGGATAGTTGTGGGATAGCGAAGCGATCGCCAGAAGCTTCCACCAGCAGACTGGAAACAATAGCCAGGGTCAGCGGGATCTTGATCGAGAAGACAGATCCCTTGCCTGCAGTTGATTTCAGATCGACAGAACCACCGATCACTTCAATATTGTTGCGAACAACATCCATGCCTACACCACGACCAGACACGTTGGTCACTTTCTCGGCAGTGGAGAAACCCGCAGCAAAGATGAATTTGTTGATCTGCTGCTCGCTCATTTTCTCAAGCTCGGCTTCGGTCGCCAATTCATTCTTGAGAATTTTTTCCTTGATCTTTTCGGTATTCAGACCACGACCATCATCTTCAATATCAATGATGATGTGACCACCTTCATGATACGCAGATAACTTGACAGTTCCTTTTGCTTGCTTGCCCATCGCAACACGCTCATCAGGCATTTCAAGCCCATGGTCAGCCGAGTTACGCACCATATGGGTCAGTGGGTCCTTGATCAGTTCCAGTACCTGGCGATCAAGCTCGGTATCCTGACCAACCATGACCAGATCAATCTGCTTGCCCAGATCATTGGCCAAATCGCGCACGATACGAGGCAATTTCTGCCAGGCATTGCCAATTGGCTGCATTCGGGTCTTCATGACGCCTTCCTGCAATTCAACTGTCACATTGGACAAGCGTTGCAGTGGCACCTTGAATTCTGAATCTTCATGACGGCGAACAATTTCAAGCAACTGATTACGGGTCAGAACCAGCTCGGAAACCATGGTCATCAGATGCTCAAGCGTCTCGACATTCACGCGAATGGACTGATTGGCAACAGATTTGGTCTCTTTGTCAGCAGCTTTCGCCTCTGGTTCTTTTTTCGGCGCAGGCTTGACTGGCTCCTTCTTCGCAACCGGCTTGGCACCAGAGCGCTTCTGTGCGGCCGCGGCCGCTACAGCCTCTTCAGCTGCCGCTTTAGCATTAGCCTCAACATCAAAGTCCTCGGGACCATCAGCGTCACGGAAAGCACGCTCCAGATCATCCAACGAGACTTCACCTGCCTTGAGTTCACGCTCAAGAACCTGATAAACCTCGGCGGGCTTATCATCATCAGATTCAGAACTTTCCGGTTCCGATGCTTCAGCGACGGGTTCGTCAGGGGTTTCCGCACTGGGTGCATCCGCTTCGGCAGCACCGGCTTGCCCGGCATATTTGCCAATGCCAGCCAGCCGGTCCAGATGATCGATGAGGTCTTCATCCGATCCTTCCGGCTCACTTTCGGTTGCTTCAAGCTCGGACATGATCTCTTTAATGCGATCAAGCGACTTCAGAATAATGGAAACCGACTCTTCGGTGACGGGGGCCCCATCGCGGAACTTTCCCATCAAGGTCTCTGCGGCGTGAGCCAGACTTTCCAGGCGAGGAAGGCCCAGAAAACCACAGGTCCCTTTAATGGTATGAACCAGTCGAAAAATGTTATCGAGGATCTGAGCGTTGTTCGGTTCTTGTTCAAACTTGACAAGCTCTACATCAACGACATCCAAGCTTTCATTGGTTTCTTCGATAAATTCACGTAACAAATCATCCATGATCCATACCCTGACAATTGGCGGAATCCTGCCACTTCACGCGGCTGTTCCCCCTCAGTGTCGGACCAAGTGGTTAAGATAGGCTGAAGCAAACCACAATAATTGTCAGCTTTTACGTCAACCTATCAATAACCCTATTGATTATTTTACCATATAAATTAGGGAAAATACTTAGTTACTCATTCAAGCATCTTCACCTGGGATTGCAACACCAATCATTTCGCTTGCAGGCGGTATGTAAACCGGCTTGGCCTCAATGGTAATTGTGTCGTCAGTCCAGTCAAACGACAGATCCATCTTGCTTTCTCGCGCCAGGAGCCCGGTATAATAAGGCTGAATGGCATGGGCATCGATGCCGTGATCATCAGCAGGTTTACCACGCAACAGGCGATCAAGACTTGCCGGAATACGTGCATTCCGACCCTCGCAAACCAACAGGAAAGTAGGGTAACGGGCGTCCCCATCATGCTTAACCTTAATGGTACCTCCCCGAGGAATTGTTGAAGTTCCGATTAGCACAAGGTTAAGAAGCAACTTGACCAGATTCTTGGGCATCAGGACACGTGTCCCTTCCCATTCCATGTCAGCCTTTTCTCCTGCCATGAAATTACTGGCAACTTTTTCCGCATCGCCAGTATCGATTTCAGCGCCAGCAGATCCGGCGGCACCAAATGCAAGACGCGCAAACTGGAGCTTGGCCGAAGCGGTATGAGCCGACTTGGTAATCAGCTCCATGGCAAAGGCACGCATATCCTCGCCATTATCCTCTTCAAGCACTTCAAGGCCATTTGTAATCGCCCCAACCGGGCTAATGATGTCGTGGCAAACCCGGCTACAGAGCAAAGCAGCCAGATCCATGGAGGAAAGGGTGTCCTTGGCAGTCATTACATCCTCAACTGGTTGGATTCATGTCTTTGGTATTCATTCACTCTTACGAATCAATACCACTCTCTCTTAATGAGAATTAACCATCCACGCGGCATCTGCCAAGGGTTCACTGATCTTGCCCACTCAAACTGGGCAAGAAACCATATGAAATAATGTAAAGTAGTGATGTTTTGGCAGACTTACTCTCCCTAAAAGGAAAGGAATGCCTTTATATCAGCGTGTAAGAGTGGGTTCCAACTTTTGCCAGCTGGCTATTCCACGTTGAATATGCTGTTCCAGTGCCTGGGCCCAGGCTGCCCGAGCTGGAAAAGAATAAAAAAGATAAAGCCTGTCTTTATAAAGAGCCCAAACCTTCGGGTTGGAAGCAGACAAGTAACCCCGTGCCATGGCCAAAGCTCCATGCCCACCAAATTGTGGCGCATAAAGATCGGGATCTGCCTTGAAGACTTCAAGATTGGCCTGTGATGCGAAAACCCAACTCACATTGTTCCAGACAAACTCATAATCATGTTTGCCTTTCACTGCTTTTTGATCGGTATGATAAGCCACCGGGTCATAACCCCATATAGCAAGTCCGCTATTCGGATCGATCACAACGCGTCGCGATTGCACCGATGCCTCTACATCATTGACATTGATAGAAAGATCAACAGCAATACAGACGAACACCATCAGGCAAATTGACAAGCCCTTCTTCATCATCAACAGGACCGATTGCCCAGTCTTGCTCCACGATCCTCGCATCGCCTTCATGCCACTCTTCCTTACAGCCAACCAATTCCGGTTGTCATATTCCTCTGCCCACAAGAAACTTCCTTCTGGTCCGCCGAATATCATTTTTTCATCATAATCAACCCTAGACTGGTCGAAATAAGGATTCTGTTAAGAAAAAAGAGCCATCCATAAGATATGGTAAACAAAATATTGTCGGCTCCGAACTTCGCTCGAATCCACCCGCCATGGCAATTTTTCCTGCAAAGGACACCGAACATGACCCTGTTTCAGCACCGCAC
This sequence comes from Cohaesibacter gelatinilyticus, assembly GCF_900215605.1. NCBI lineage: Bacteria > Pseudomonadati > Pseudomonadota > Alphaproteobacteria > Hyphomicrobiales > Cohaesibacteraceae > Cohaesibacter > Cohaesibacter gelatinilyticus. The sequence goes on from NZ_OBEL01000006.1 coordinate 234,389, forward strand.
GTTTGGCGCATATTTCTCCACCCTGTTCATCGCAGCCATGCTGTATGTGATCTCGGCAACAATGCTGAGCACATCTGCCCGCGCACAGGCAAATGACATCAATCCAAATGACAATTTCTACTCGAATGCAGAAATACTGGATGCTGGCCAACGATTCTTTGGGTCTGTCTCCGGTGGCCTTGCCTCTGTTCTGGAAAGGTCGTTCGCCAAATATGGCCTACCCAACGGCTATATTCTCGGTGAAGAAGGAAGCGCTGCCATTGTAGCGGGCCTGCGCTATGGCGAGGGGACGCTCTATACCAAAAACATGGGTGAACACAAGGTCTTCTGGCAAGGCCCTTCCATTGGTTGGGACTTTGGTGGAGACGGCAATCGCACCATGATGCTTGTCTATCACCTGCCCGATACCAGCGCCATCTATCGTCGTTATATCGGCTTCAACGGCTCTGCCTATCTGGTTGGTGGTTTTGGTCTGACCGTCCTTGGCAACAATGGAATTCTGGTGGTTCCTGTCCGCTCAGGCGTCGGGGCCAGGCTTGGCGTCAATGTCGGTTATCTGAAATTCAGTCAACGTCCGACCTGGAACCCGTTCTGATCCAACCTGCTCTTTGAATGCAGTTTCAGCCCCGTCAGCAATCTGTTGACGGGGTTTTTGTTTCGCAGACAATGTATTTTGATTAGAAATTACTGTCGGTCTTTCCCCTAAAAAAGACCAAAAAATGAATAGTTAATAGTGATTAACTATTCCACCTTGTCCACTCTACTGGTAAAACCAAAGATAAGATTCGGTTCGGATCGATTAAGCACTTGTTATCGGGTGCATACGGGTATAGGTGGTCATTTCCCTTGATTGAATCTGCTTTATATATCTTGCTGGGTTTCATCATCGCCATTTTGATGATGCTGGTAGTCGTTCCCATGATCTGGCGCCGTGCGGTTCGTCTCACCGAAAAGCGTGTATTGGGCGAGATACCGATCAGCTACAGTGAATTGCAGGCAGAAAAAGATATGCAGCGGGCCGAGCAGGCCATCACCCAGCGTCGACTGGAAGTCTCCGTGGAATCCCAGCGCGAGCAGCTTACCCTTAACAGCATCAAAATTGACCGTCTCAAGCAAACAATTGAAGAGCGTAATAGCTCAATCACGGATCATCAGAAAATCATTTCAGATCTGGAAAACTCCCTTGCCAACAAAGGCGATGACTATCTGCATCAGGCAGGCCAGCTGGAACAATCGCGCACTTCGGTCGCGCAAGCCAGGGAGCGGATTGCAGAGCTTGAACAGATCAAGACCGATCTTGAAACTGATATCCTGCATTTCGAGACCGAGCAAAGTGAACAGAAAGTGGAACTGGTTGCCCAATTGGCACGCATCGAGGCTGCACGTGGTGAGATTTCAGAACTAAACCAGGCACTCAAAACCGAGACCGATAGCAGAAAAGAAGTCGAATCCCGCCTGAGCCAGAAAAACTCTGATTTTGATCGCATCAAAGAGCGCCTTGATACTCTGGACGAGAAACTCAACCAACTTCAGTCGGAAGCTGCCGACAAAGACAGCGAAATCGCAACATTGAAGCAGCGCGTTAAGCGCCTTCAAGGTGCTCGTAACAATTCATCATCAGATGATCAGGCTCGTTTGGCTGAAACAGAGGCACGGCGTGTGGAAGCGGAAGCAAAGATCTCAAGCCTGACATTACAATTGTCAAATCAGGGCGATAATGCTGATGACGAGAATTCCCGAGAAGCTGTTCGCAAGGCCCTTGAAGCTGACAATATTCGTCTGAACAAGCAAATCAACACTCTGCAATCGACGCTCAAGGAATTGCACGACAAATATGACGAACTCAGCAAAAACCAGTCCCCTGCTCAATCTGAAAGTCCTTTGACACCGTCCGAACATCAATTACGCGAGGAAATGAAAAAGATTGCGGCCCAAGTAACTGTTGCGGCCATGAAGCAGGAAGCAGAGCCTTCCAAAATTGCCGCCATTCTGGACGACAACAAACAGAACAAACAGCAAGAGGATCCGCTTTCCAAAGTCTTGTCACTGGCGGGCCATATCACCAATCTGGCAAAATCGTCAGATGAGAGCCAAGAAGAGCAACCGGAACAAAACGAACAAGCTTCCTGATTTCTGCCTGCAAATCTGAAACAAAGATAATTTCCCGCCACTTGAAAGTCTTCTCCAGCTTGGGTAAGCCTTGCCACATCCAATGTCTTATCGACATGTTCCAAGACTAGAAGGCAAGCACGTCCATGGCCCCTCCTCTGCTTCATTTGCAAGATACACATCTGACCATTGGCGGCCAGTCTCTCCTTGGCGGAACCGAGCTGGCAGTGCATGAGAGTGACGCAATTGCACTGGTAGGCCGCAATGGATCTGGCAAGTCCACACTTTTGAAAATTGCAGCAAATATCGTGGAACCCGACAAGGGAGAACGTTTCTTTCAACCAGGCACCACATTGCGCTACCTGCCGCAAGAACCGGACTTATCAGCCTATGAAACCACCCTTGCCTATGTGGAAGATGGCCTGACTGAAGGCGATGCCCACTACCGCGCCCAATATTTGCTGGAAGAACTTGGTCTTACGGGGCACGAAAATCCATCAGACATTTCAGGTGGCGAGGCCCGCCGCGCTGCCCTTGCACGTGTTCTGGCACCCGAACCCGACATTCTGCTACTGGACGAACCAACCAACCATCTGGACCTTCCCGCCATCGAATGGCTGGAAAGTGAACTGAGGCAAATTCGCTCAGCCAAAGTCATCATCAGCCATGACCGCCGCTTTCTTGAAAATCTGACCCGCACGACCGTCTGGATCGACCGTGGCACAGCTCGCCGCAGCAGTAGAGGTTTTGCTCATTTTGAAGCCTGGAGAGATGAGATTTTTGCGCAGGAAGAAGTTGAGGAGCAAAAGCTCAAACAAAAAATCCTCGCAGAAGAAGACTGGATCCGTTATGGCGTTACTGCACGCCGCAAACGCAATGTCCGTCGCCTTGGAGAACTGCATACTCTGCGTCACAAGAAACAACAAATGGCACAGAACCGACCTCAGGGCGACGTCAAGATGGCAGCCTCGGAAGGCGAGACATCCGGCAAGTCAGTAGTCAAGGCCAAGGAAATCAGCAAGGCCTATGAAGGGCGGAATATCGTCAAGGATTTCTCCATGGAAATTCTGCGTGGTGATCGTATTGGCATCGTTGGCCCCAATGGTGCAGGAAAATCTACGCTTATCAACTTGCTCACAGGCGGACTGGAACCTGACAGCGGCACAATCAAACTGGGTACCAATTTGCAAATGATGACGCTGGATCAGAAACGTGAAAGCCTGAATCCGGATTGGACCTTGAAAGAAGCCCTCACTTCTCATGGTGGTGACATGATTCAGGTGGGCGATACTTCGCGGCACGTTGTCTCCTACATGAAGGATTTTCTCTTCCGTCCGGAACAGGCCAGAAGCCCAATCGGAGTATTATCCGGCGGTGAACGCGGCCGTCTGATGTTGGCCCGTGCCCTCGCAAAGCCATCAAATATCTTGGTCCTTGACGAACCAACCAACGACCTGGATCTGGAAACCTTGGACCTGCTGCAGGAAGTCATCAACGACTATTCAGGCACAGTCATTCTGGTCAGCCATGATCGCGACTTCCTCGATCGCATTGTCACCTCTACGCTTTTTGCAGAAGGTGACGGAAAATGGATTGAATATGCCGGAGGTTATTCCGACATGGTTGCCCAACGAGGCACAGGTGTAGAAGCCAGAAAGGCCACCGCCAAAACCAAGCCTGTCAAAGAAAGCCATAGCTCAAAAGAGGAAGAGCTAAAACAACGCAAAGCGCTGACTTTCAAAGACAAACATCTGCTGGAAACCTTACCGATCAAGATGGAAGAAATTCAAGGTAAGATTGATCGCTTGCGCAAACGATTGGAAGACCCCGATCTTTTCACCAAAGATCCCGAAACCTTCAACAAGGCTGCAAAAGCACTGGAAGCCCAAGAAGAATTGCTGGAAAAAGCCGAAGAGAAATGGCTGGAGCTGGAAATCATGCAAGAAGAGCTCGGAGAAAGCTAAACAACAAAATGTAAAGGGCGCTTTACTTTTTTATCAATTCACATTATGTAAAGGGTGCTTTACATTTTGGAGATTGTTATGTCCCGTTATGAACGCTTTTCCTGGACTGCCACGGCACTGCTTCTCAGTGCCTGGGCGGCGCTGACCATACAATTTTGGAATGGCAACAACCTTGCCGAGCTTGAAACCCGCCAAATGGCCATATCATTGGGCCTGATTCTGGCTGCTGCAACCATCGGCTTGGTTCTCGCATCAACCACCCTCTGGTCAAAAAAGACAAAGGCTAGAGACCCCCTTGATGAGCGTGAGATATCTATTGAAAACCGCGCTGAAAAATATAGCTACTATGTGCTGGATGGCTGTATTTCGACTTTGATTGTCGCAATCCTTTGGGAAACAGCTTATGGCCCCAATCTCATCGGTAACTTTTCACTCCTCAAACCCGAAGGCTTGATTTTTGCATTGGCTTCCATTCTGATCATCGCCGCCCTTACTCGATTCATCACAGCAGCAATCGCATCAAAACTGTCATGACAGAGAGCAAGATTACAAACAATCTGCGCCTCTTGCGAAAATCTCCACCCAAGATGACCCAGCAGGAACTTGCAGACGCCCTCGATGTCTCACGACAAACCATCATTGCAATAGAGAATGGGCGCTATGCGCCCTCTCTTGCTCTTGCTCTGAAGATAGCGAAACTCATGCAACGACCAGTCGAAGAGATCTTTTCAATTCCGCACGAGGAGCAATAATCAGTCAGGTATCATGCTATCCTGCCAATACTGGAATTGATCGACGAAAATCCGGCTCGCAAATTGATTTCAGTCCAGCTTTTCTCTGGAAATTGCACTCACTCTCGCCTATGGTCCGCCCAACCTGATTTTGGCTGATCGCTTTGTGACCGCGCAAACGCGGATCGCCATTCCGTCAAGAGACATGAAAGACTGATATGCCCGCAAGTCATGAAAAGCGCCGCACTTTTGCAATCATCTCGCACCCCGATGCGGGTAAAACCACCCTGACAGAAAAGCTGCTCTATTTCGGTGGGGCCATTCGGATGGCCGGGCAAGTGAAGGCCCGAGGCGAAAAACGCCGTGCCAAATCTGACTGGATGAAGATTGAACAGGAACGTGGTATTTCGGTTACCTCATCGGTCATGACGTTCGAGCATAAAGATCTGATCTTCAACCTGCTTGATACACCGGGCCACGAAGACTTCTCAGAAGATACCTATCGCACACTCACCGCCGTTGACAGCGCCATCATGGTCATCGATGCCTCCAAAGGTATCGAGGCTCAGACCCGAAAATTATTCGAGGTTTGCCGGCTGCGCGATATTCCAATCATCACATTGGTCAACAAGTGTGATCGCGAAGCCAAGGACACTTTCGAGCTGCTGGATGAAATCCAGGAAACACTGGCCCTGGACCTTTCGCCAATGGTGTTACCCATCGGCACCGGTTCCAATTTCCATGGCTGCTTCAACATCACCAATGGCGATTATTATACTTCCGAGACACGAGGCGAGGCATTCGACAAGATTGTCGAAACGACTGGCTTTGACGATGAAAAACTCGATGAGCTGGTCGATGGTCAACTGCTGGAAGAAGCCCGGGAGATGATGGAATTAGCTTCTATAGGCTATTCGGAATTCGATCTGGAAAGCTACCAGGAAGGCCATCTGTCTCCGGTCATCTTCGGCTCCGCACTGAAAGATTACGGACCGACTGCCCTACTTGATTTGATCGCTGAGATCGCGCCAATGCCACGTTCGGCTCCATCAACCATTCGCACGGTGACACCTGACGAGAAAAAGGTTTCCGGCTTTGTCTTCAAAGTACAAGCCAATATGGACTCCAATCACCGTGACCGCGTGGCCTTCATGCGTATTTGCTCTGGTGATTTCAAACGAGGCATGAAACTGCGTCAGGTCCGCACAAACAAGGACGTGATGGTTCATAGCCCAATCATGTTCTTCGCGCAGGATCGCGAGGTGGTCCATGGTGCAGGACCTGGTGATGTAATTGGCATTCCGAACCACGGCACCATTCGCGTTGGCGACACCTTTACCGAAGGCGAAAATCTGCAATTCACCGGCCTTCCGGCTTTTGCTCCGGAAATTCTGCGCCGTGTTCGCCTGCCAGACACGACCAAAGTAAAACAACTCCGCCGCGCTTTGGAGGATCTGGCCGAGGAAGGTCTCACACAGGTCTTCAAGCCCAATATTGGTTCCAACTGGATCATTGGTCTCGTCGGCATCCTTCAGCTCGATGTTCTGAAGTCCCGTGCCAAGGCGGAATATGGCGTCGAAATCGACTTCGAGCCTTTGACTTTCAATATGGCCGTCTGGTTGAAATGCGAGGATGACGCCAAGCTGAAGACTTTCATCTCCGCAAATGCAGGCAATGTGGTGCATGACCGTGAAGGAAGCCCGGTCTTTCTGGCAAAGAGCCAGTGGGAGCTGGATTATACCAAAGAGCGCAATCCGGACATCATTTTCATGAAAACACGTGAACTGGTCAGCGCCGAAGGGTAAACTCAAATCTGAGTACAAACAGATATGCGGCTTTTTCTACAAAGAGCCGCCCATCACCCGATCACGCCCGTTTTCTTTAGCTTGATACATGTAGTGATCTGCCGCCTGCACCAGCTGGTCAAATCCATCCATATCAAACTTGGCATCGACGGATACCACTCCAATACTCACCGACAATCGATGAACAATCTCTGGTGAAGGTTCAAAATCAACGGCAGCAACAGCTTCTCGAATCCGCTCCGCCACCCGAAGGCTTTGCTCTCTGGCAATACCAGGGCAATAGATACAAAATTCTTCACCCCCCATTCGGCCAACAATGTCTCTCTTGCGCAAAACGCTTTTCATCGCATTCACGATAAGGACCAAGGCCTCATCTCCCGCCTTGTGGCCGTGACAATCATTGATCTGTTTGAAATGATCGACGTCCACCATAAGCAATGCTTTGGAGGCGGAAGCTTCTTCGCTCTTGCGAACGAGTTGATAAAATGTTGCTCGATTATAGGTCTGAGTCAGATCATCAAATTGCGAAATATGTTTCAAGGTCTCGTGAGCAAGGTGCAATTCATCATGCATATCAGCAAATTCAAGTCGCTTGCCCTGAATGTAATAGCTAACAGGAAAGGCGATGAACAAGGGCACAATGAAAGCAATAAGATAACCAACTCGATCAGGTCGATCCATTAGCGTATTCATCATCACAGAAGTCACCAACAGTGACACAACAACAGAAAGTGCCGTGACGAAAAAAGGTGTTTTTATTCTGGATCGCTTATTCAATGCATGAACACCTGTTTCAGATCAAAGGATAATCAGCTTGTCTTGCAAAAGCTTATCGCCATGCTCTTTACCAATTATAAAAGCATGTCCAAAAAATAAACAAGACTCCCGCAGCCAATTGCAGGCTGATAACAAAGCTCTCTTGGCAGCATAGAAAATGGCTGTCAAATTTCCCTTGCCTGAAAAAATCACCACAATCTGTGTTCATGTTACTTTCAGAGAGAAAGCATTAGCATTCTGAAACCGAACTCATTGAAAGAAAAATAGTGACACATGCCATGACCCGTCGTCAGGCCATCAAATTCCTGACACTCGCTTCTGCCGCCCTGCCCGCTTCTACTGCTTACGCAGGCAAAGCCACGATCAAAGGCGAAGCATTCTATCTGGAACGGATAGCATTACCCAAAAATGCAATCATGGAAGCACAATTGCTGGACATCTCATTGCAGGACGCCCCTGCCAAAATACTGGGCAAGGTCATTGTTGACCCAGCCGGTCAGGTTCCTGTTCCATTCACGATCCATTTCAACCCCGAGGACCAGAAGTCGGGTCACGTTTATGCTATTTCAGCCAGCATCAGAATGGATGGCAAGCTCATATATGCCAACGACACCATTCACCCGGCATTGGGCGAGCATCATCAAGATCTCTATCGGATCAAAATGGTTCCGGTAGGATAGGCATGAAAACCGCACACAAATATATGCGTCTTTCGGAAAAATATTTTTATAAACAATAATTTGAAAGTTCTGAATGACCGAATATTCATTCAAAATGCTCTAACGATTTTCCTTTGCCAGCAAGTCAACGCTCTTCCAGATGGCATGAGCAATCACCTTATCAAAGGTTCCAATTGGTGATATCCAACTTTGCTTGTTATCGGCATCACTCAGCTTCCAATCAGAAACCCAATATCCCTCCTTGTTGACCGACATACGGCCTGTCAATATTGTTTTGGCCTCGGTCTCAATCGGCATCGCATCGGATCTGGGAATAATCAGGGAAAGCGCAGTTCTATTACGCAGGGAGAAAATAACCTCACGTTGCCCCCAGCCACGTTCGGATGTCTCGGTGACCAGATAGTCCGCCTGACCGTCCCAGACATTCAGCAAGATCAGAATTTCAGGTCGTGTTTTCAACCAGGGCGCAGTTCCTGCCTTTGCAAGTAACGTATTGATCTTCTTCTCATCAAAGAGAACCGTAAATTCGAATGAGCGATCCCTCGTTCCCTGTTCATCAGAAATCTGTATGCCTTCCTTTCGATCAAGATAGGAAAAACTGGCAACATACTCCTCGACTCGTTGCAAAGCATCCAGCACTTCGGGATTGGTAAGAACCAAACGATTACCACTCGCCTTGGCCACGACCATCTTCAGGCATTCCACCATACCACGCTTGCGTTCGGGCAGATTGTCCTGCCCGGTGATTATGGTGGTCGCAGAATATAGATGTTCATGCCCAGCATACGCTGGCAAAACCGATTGGCCCAACAGGCCGGACAAGAAGATGGCAATATATAGATATAAACGCATGAATTGATCCTATCACAAGCTGATGTGGAAGCCCAATTTGCACCACACGAATGTCCTTCCTGCTTTCAAACTGGCTTCAAGAGTTAGTACATCTATACCTCTTGTTTGACTGACGCTTCACATCAACACTTTGTCCTCAACACCCTCTCCAATCAACGCACAAAACTCAAAACCCCGTTGGACATCAATCAGGATTTAGACATGACGTCGCTGCCTCACATTATCAAACTGACAGCATTGCTGTCAGGCATACTCTTCTCTGCTCATTCTCAGGCCGACACTTTGCGCTATAACAATGCAGTTTATGAAGGCCAGGTTGGGATCTACAACACCAAGAAAGGTCGGATCAAAAAGCCCAACGGCCAAGGCACCCTGCGCTTCAACAGCGGTAATGTTCATAAAGGCATGTTCAGCAATGGTAGACCGCATGGCCTGGGTACCCGGTTCTATGCCAGTGGCAGTAAATGCTATGGCCGCTTTGAAGGAGGCAAGATGAATGGGTATTTCAAATGCACTTACTCAAGCGGAGCCCGTTATGAAGGAACCATGCAGAACAACAAGCGCACGATTGGCCGCATGACATATTCCAACGGCAACGTCTATGATGGCGCCTGGAGAAATGGGAAACCACATGGACGCGGGGAAAAAAGATATAGCAGTGGCAACCGATATGTGGGCAGCTGGAAAAATGGCAAGCTCAATGGCGAAGCTGTACTGAGATATGCCTCGGGAGCATCCTATACCGGCTATTTCCGGGATAACAAGAAACATGGCCCCGGCGAATACATAAACACCGCAAAGAGAATAAGCGCCTGCCTGCTCTATAATATGGGCGACAAGGTCCGCCAGGCACGATCAACCGGCAGCCGCGCAGAATGCTATGACAAAGCCCGCCGCTGGTAGTGTCAATCAACCAACAAAAAAACCCGGCGCTCATTTGAGGCCGGGTTTTCATTCAATACTGCCGGAGCAACCTACTCTTCGACACGGGTCAAACCGGTCAGATCACGCACAGCACCTTTATCGGCGGAAGTAGCCATCAGGCCGAAGGCTTCCAGAGAGCGGGACACAATGCGAGTGCGATGCTCAACCGGCTTCCAGCCATCACGACCTTTGGCATTCATCACAGCACGGCGCTCTGCCATAACCTCATCAGATACTTCAACGTCAATCTTACGGTTTGGAATATCGATATGAATCATATCGCCCTCTTCCACCAGACCGATGGCACCCCCAGAGGCAGCCTCTGGAGAAACATGACCAATGGAAAGACCAGAGGTACCACCTGAGAAGCGACCATCAGTGATCAGTGCACATTCCTTACCCAGACCCATGGCTTTCAGATAGGAGGTTGGATAGAGCATTTCCTGCATGCCCGGACCACCGCGAGGACCTTCATATCGGATCAAAACCACGTCACCAGATTTGATGTCGCCACCGGTGATACCTTTCACGGCACTGTCCTGACTCTCAAAAATACGCGCAGGACCGGAGAATTTCAAAATGCTCTCATCCACACCTGCAGTCTTCACGATACATCCATCCTTGGCGATGTTGCCAAAGAGAACCGCCAGACCACCATCCTGACTATAGGCATTTTCCTTATTACGGATACAGCCATCAGCACGGTCGGTATCCAGTTCTTTATAGCGCTTGGCCTGAGAAAAAGCCTCAGTGGTGCGGACACCGCCGGGTGCCGCACTATAAAGCGTTTTCACCGCATCAGACGGATTCCGCATGATATCGAAAGTATCGATAGCATCACCAATAGTTGGCAGATGAACGGTAGAACAATCGCGATGAATAAGGCCAGCACGATCCAACTCACCCAGAATACCCATGATACCACCAGCACGATGGCAATTCTCGATATGATATTTCTGCGTCATTGGTGCCAGCTTACAAACGGATGGAACCGAGCGGGAAAGGCGATCGATATCTGACATGGTGAAGTCGATTTCACCTTCACGTGCGATGGCCAGAATATGCAGCACGGTATTGGTGGAGCCACCCATTGCAATGTCCAGTGTCATGGCATTTTCAAACGCCTTGAAGTTGGCAACATTGCGTGGCAATACGCTTTCATCGTCTTCCCTGTAATAGCGCTTGCACATATCAACGGCGGTACGCGCTGCTTCAAGGAACAATTCTTTACGATCCGCATGGGTCGCAACAACGGTGCCATTGCCCGGTAGAGCGAAGCCAAGGGCTTCAGCCAGACAATTCATGGAGTTCGCGGTGAACATGCCTGAGCAGGAACCACAAGTCGGGCAAGCTGCTTCTTCCACCTTCTGCACCATTTCGTCAGAGACTTGAGGATCGGTCCCCATGACGATGGCATCCACCAAATCCAACCCGTGATCAATGCCTTCGGCACGACCAGCTTCCATCGGGCCACCAGAAACAAAAATTGCAGGAATATTGAGGCGCATGGCAGCCATCAACATGCCCGGCGTGATCTTGTCGCAGTTGGAAATACAAACCAGAGCATCAGCGCAATGAGCATTGGCCATATATTCCACGCTATCGGCGATGATTTCACGAGACGGCAGAGAATAGAGCATGCCGTCATGGCCCATCGCAATGCCATCATCCACAGCAATGGTATTCATTTCCTTGGCGATACCACCTGCAGCTTCGATCTCACGCGCCACCATCTGACCAAGATCTTTCAGATGCACATGGCCCGGTACGAACTGGGTGAAGGAGTTGCAAACAGCAATAATTGGCTTGCCGAAATCCTTGTTTTCCATACCGGTCGCACGCCAAAGAGCGCGGGCACCAGCCATATTGCGGCCATGGGTCGAAGTCTTGGAACGATAGTCTGGCATTTCCTGATCCTTGTGGGATATATCAAGCAGCTTCCGGGCAACCGGATTTTGTTACCACCAGAAGCTCATACGGTCATCTGGTCCTAAGGGGCATGCCCCAGTCTGCTCCTGTCATAAACCATTCAAGGAATGGGAGACAAACAGTTTCTTTGAATTGATTGATCAATCCCGCTGATAAAAGAACAATAATAATAAAAATGACGCCTCTGTTTTGAACAAAATCACCGCTTCGAGGATCATATCAAGCTGCCACACATTCAGTTCCATCTGGGCAGGTAGACTAACGGTTCCAGGAAAAGTCGCTTGGCTTTCACAACAAAAACAGCCTAAATGAGAACTCCAAGCCAAACACAATCGCAACAAATACAAAATCGTGTCTGGCGTATCATGGAAACCAAATGAAAGTTTCACTGCATCACCTTCGTGCCTTTGTGGCAGTCTCACGTGAAAGGTCTTTCACACGTGCCGCAGAGCTTTTGGATATGTCACAGCCTGCTGTTACCACGGCCATCAAGCAGTTGGAAGAAACACTGAATGTGCGCCTGTTTGACCGATCGACAAAGGTTTTACGCCTGACCAAGGCCAGCGAGACCTTTTTACCAAGTATCGAACGAGTATTGGGAGAGCTGGACCAGACCCTGCATGACTTTCAAGCCATGGTCGATGGCGCGCAGGGGCATGTCGCCGTATCGGTTCTACCATCGGTTGCGACCAATGTATTGCCCAGAACCATTGAGAGCTTTTTTGCGGCCTTTCCCAATATCCGTCTGTCGCTGCGTGACGATAATTCTTCTGGCGTAAGAGAGCGTGTATTGAGCGGAGAAGTGGATTTGGGAGTTGCCGGGCGACCGGACCCGACCGAGGCACTGGATTTTGAGCCTCTTATTCGTGATCCATTTGGTGTGGTGGCCCATAAGAGCCATCCTTTATCACAGGGCAGCGGGCCTTTGAAATGGCAAGAACTGGCAGACTATCCCTATATATCCTTTGCAGCTGATACCGGCATTCGCCCCATTCTGGATACATTGAAAGATGTGCCGGAAAATATTTCTGCACCCTGGATCGAGGTTTCCAATATTGCCACCGTCTTGTCGTTGCTGAAAACCAATCTCGGCATTGCCGCCTTGCCGCAAATGTCAGTGAACCCAATTGAGCAAGATGTGGTCTTCCGAACCCTTTTGAACCCGCCTTTGTTTCGAGAACTTGGCCTGATCACCCGTCGAAACCGGTCTTTGTCTCCGGCGGCGGAGCGCTTCACTCAACATATGAAGGATGCCTTGAAGCCCTATTGGGAACGTTAGATGGTCGTGCAGGATATGGTTCATTTATCTATTTATACAGTTTGTTTATAGAATCCTATTTTTTATTAAAAATACTCATAAATCTTGTTGCCTGATCTGGCACATATGGCCTTATGGACTCCATCAAACCATGGGAGGTTTCATATGACACAGACATTCATGCGCAGTTTCCTGCGTACCGCAACGGGTATATTGGCAGCAGCTACCATCAGCACGTCAGCGATGGCAGATGACCCGGAATTCCTGAATATCGGTGGTGGCCCGAGTGGCGGCACGTTCAATGTTGTCGCCACCGGGCTTGGCAATCTGATGGGCGAAGCATTCCCGAACAGCGTTGTAGGTGTGCAGCCCGGTGGATCCGGCCCCAATATCTTGCGTGTCTCTTCGGGCGAAGCGGATCTGGGTATCACATCCGCCAGCAATGCCTCAGATGCCTTTGCGGGCCGTGACCCGGCTACACCTGACAAACCGATCAAAAATTTACGGGGTTTGATGACCTTTTTCCCAAGTGCTATCCAGATCTGGGTGGATGCAAGCTCAGACATCAAGTCCATCAAAGATCTGGTGGGCAAACAGATCAGTGCCGGCCAGCCGGGTCAGACATCCTGGAATGCCTTTAACAATCTGCTGAAAGTACATGGCATGACCATCGAAGATCTGGAAGCCAATGGTGGCAAGCTTCATCATCTGAGCTGGAAGGAATCCCAAAACGGCTTGCGCAACGGTCAGCTCGACGCCGTGATGTGGGTGGCTCTCTATCCGCATTCCACCGTTCTGGCAACAGAAACTGCCCGCAAGATCCGTGTACTGGATCTGGATGATGCAATGGTCGATGAATATCTTTCCAAATATGGCAGCGGCTTCGAAAAAGTCACCCTGCCGGTGGGTCTCTATCAGGGTCAGTCAAAGCCGGTGACCTCGGTTGGCACCAAGACCTTCCTGTTTGCCTCTGACAAGATGTCTGATGACACCGCTTACAAGGTTACATCCAGCATCTGGAACAATCTTGATCGCTTCCAAAAAACCCATGCCCTACTGCAATATATCGAAGCAGAGACTGCTGGTCGCGGCATGCTGGTGCCTCTTCATCCCGGTGCTGCCAAATTCTACAAGGAAAAAGGCATCCCGATGGATAAGCCAGCTCTGAAGTAGCAGCCTGGCTCTCGCTTTTCCCTAGAAGTGAGAGCTCTTTCCCTGTTTGACGATCTGAGTTAATGCCTTATCTAACTTCCCTCCAGATAAGGTCGAGATAGATCGCCAAACAGGGTTGCATCTTGAATTTTCATCCGGCGACCAAGCATTTCAGGAGCGGCCACTCATGCCCTTCACTCTCGATAAAACCGTTTCGGTTTTGGCAGTCTCCATGGCGATGTTTCATCTGTTGGTGGCATCCCCGTTTTTTCTGTTCCCCGATTTGGTGGTACGCGGAACGCATCTGCTTTTATCGCTTGTGATCGGATTTCTGATTTATAGATCGGCGGGTGGCGTGTTCCGCTCCATGCTTGATTGGGGCCTGATCCTGCTATCGGTTCTGTGTGTCGGATATCTGATTGTCAATCATAGCTCAATTGTCGTGCGTCCACCATGGACACAGGTCGCGACGCCGGCGGAGTTACTTGTCGCGTTAGGCACGGTGCTTGTGGTGCTGGAAATGACGCGTCGCGCCCTTGGCATGTCCATCACGGCGCTATGCGTTATCTTCATTGCGTATGGTTTTGCCGGGCCCTATTTGCGTCATGTCGATTTTCTGCGTCCGCTGGCTCATAAGGGCGTGAGCATCAATCAGTTTGTCGATCAGATCTATTTCAGTTTCGAGGGCATTTTTGGAGTGGCACTTGGCGTCTCCACCGATTTCATTTTCCTGTTTGTGGTCTTTGGGGCATTGCTTCAGGTGATTGGCGGCGGGGACTTTTTCGTCAATGTCACCAAGTCCGCGACCGGTGCCACACGAGGTGGGCCGGCCAAGATGGCCGTTGTTGCCAGCGCCTTGATGGGCACTATGTCCGGCAGTTCGGTTGCCAATGTGGCAACCACCGGTGCCATAACCATTCCGATGATGAAAAAGCTGGGCTATCCGAAGGCCTTTGCCGGGGCGGTGGAGGCTGTGGCTTCGACCGGAGGGCAAATCACACCACCCATCATGGGAGCTGCGGCCTTTCTGATGGCCGCGATTTTGGGCATCACCTATCAGGAAGTGATCACAGCTGCAGCCTTGCCCGCCTTTCTATTCTTTGCCTCCCTGTTTGTGGCGGTGCATTGGGAAGCTTTGAAACATGGCTTGCAACCGCTGGAACGCAGCGAGAAGGGCGCGACCTGGCGTGAGTTCAAGGCTGGCTGGACCTTCCTTCTGCCGCTTGTGGTGATCATGACGTTCCTGATCATGGGCTATACACCAAGCCTTTGCGCCTTTTATGGAGTAGTTGCGACCCTGATCACTCCCTTCCTGCGGGCATCCACCCGTGTGTCGGGCAAGACGCTGGCCCATGGGCTGGAATTTGGAGCCAAGTCAGCAGTGACCGTTGCCATTGCCTGCGCGTCAGCTGGCATCATTGTCGGCATCGTACAGATTTCGGGCCTTGGTTTTCGCTTTTCCAGTCTGGTGCTGGCCTTTGCCGATGGCAATCTTTATATGGCGTTGTTCCTTGCCATGATTGCCGCTTTCATCTTTGGTATGGGCATGCCGACAACCCCAGCTTATATCATTCAGGCCACTCTGGTTGCGCCCGCATTGGTGGACCTTGGGGCCAATCCTTTGGCAGCCCACCTATTCGTCTTCTATTATGCAGTATTGGGACAAATCACACCTCCGGTTGCTGTGGCCGCTTTTGCAGCAGCACCGATTGCGGACACCAGTTCCACATCGGTTGGCTGGCGGGCCTTTGCACTCGGCATTCCTGCCTATGTCATTCCGTTTTTGTTTGTCGCCAATCCCGAACTTTTAGGTCAGGGCAATTGGGCCGATCTGGCACAGGTTCTGCTGCGCTCTGCCATTGCCATTGTGTGTCTGTCCATTGCGCTGACAGGTTGGCTGGCCGGACGTGGGCTTGGCTGGATCGGTCGGACCTTCCTGCTGGTAGCCGCAAGCTTGCTGATCACTGCTGATCTGGCCTTCAATGGCCTTGCAATTCTCGCTCTGCTGTTGGTTTGGCTGATGCAGCGATATGGCCTGAATTTCTTCGATAAAAAAGATGCAAGTTATGACCGAAGCTAGATATTCCGATCAGATGAATTGTGCCGAGGTAGAGGGCGCGCTCGATAAGCTGATTGCCACCTTACCGCAGCCAGAGGGAACCAAATATCCCTATGATCTGGTTGCAATTGAAGGGCTAACCGTTTTTCTTGCCGGTCAAGTGCCAAAGCAAAATGGGGCTCTGGCTCATGTCGGCAAGGTAGGCGGGGAAGTCAGTCCTGACGAGGCAGTGCAAAGCGCGCGAATTTGCGCCCAGCAGGCTCTGTCCTGGTTCCATGTCTGCGCGGGCGGTTTGCACAATCTTCAGCGCGTTCTACGCATCACCTGCTATGTCGCCCATGATGACAGTTTCAGCGACATTTCATCAATCGCTGACGGGGCGTCGAATTTTCTGATCGAGGCCTTGTCGGATCGCGGCCGCCATGCGCGCTCGGTCATCGGGGTCAAAAGCCTGCCACGCAATGCCCCTGTGCTGATTGAGATGACGGCATCGCTCAAATCCCCCCAACCACAAACTTTTTGATGTGAAATTGCAGATCTTAAAGCAAGGGAGCGTAACATGACGGCAAAAACGCTGCCGGTGCTGGATTCAAAATCAGCGCTTTTGTTGCTTGTGCTATCTGCCCTTTGGGGTGGATCTTTCTTTTTCGGTGATATTGCACTTCAGGAAGTACCACCGTTGACCGTGACCCTGCATCGTGTCATCTGGGCTGCGCCCATCGTTGCTCTGGTCATGAAACTGAAAGGGATTGCCTTTCCGCGATCCCTGCTGTTTTGGGGCGCAAGCGTCGTGATGGGAGCGTTGAACAATGCCATTCCCTTTGCGCTGATCCTTTGGGGGCAGACACAAATCGAAAGTGGCCTTGCTTCCATTCTGAACAGTACTACCTCCATGTTTGCCGTGGTTGTGGCTGGGCTTTTCCTGGCGGATGAGCCTTTTACTTTTCGAAAATTTGTCGGCGTGATGCTTGGTACGGCAGGTGTGGTTTTCATCATGGGACCAGATATGCTGGGTGATTTCAGTCTTGGCAATCTGGCGCAACTTGCCATTCTTGGAGGCTCGCTGGGATATGCATTGGCCGGGGTCTGGGCGAAACGAACCATGTCTGGCCATCCGCCGCTGGCTTGTGCTTTTGGTATGCTGATCTGCACGACGTTTCTACTGATCCCGATTGTCCTGATGGTTGATGGTGCACCGCGTCTGGTATTATCCATCCCGGTTTGGGGAGCCTTGCTGGGGATTTCTGCTCTCTCTACCGCGCTGGCCTATGTGCTCTATTTCATCATTCTTACACGGGCCGGAGCTGGCAATGTGCTGCTGGTGGCCTTGCTCACACCGCTCTTTGCCATTGCTCTTGGGGTTTGCTTTCTCGGCGAAACCATGGCACCGGAGATTTGGATCGGCTTTGCCATCATCGCGCTTGGTTTTGCAGTGATGGATGGTCGCCTCGGAACGTTACTTATGCGAAAGCTTTCGATCATTGCACATTCTTGACCTGCCAATCCCCATATGCAGTCATCAATAAATTGAAAATAAATAGTACAGACCGACCAGCCACACAAAACAAAAGGCCTCCCTTTTCTCAAAGAGAGACCTTTTGTTTGAATTGCAAGACTTAAAGTTTGAAGTCATCACCAAAGCCGAATTTCTCGGTCACATAA
The DNA here is from genome assembly GCF_900215605.1 of Cohaesibacter gelatinilyticus. Classification (NCBI taxonomy): domain Bacteria; kingdom Pseudomonadati; phylum Pseudomonadota; class Alphaproteobacteria; order Hyphomicrobiales; family Cohaesibacteraceae; genus Cohaesibacter; species Cohaesibacter gelatinilyticus. The sequence goes on from NZ_OBEL01000006.1 coordinate 252,291, forward strand.
TCAATGTCCTTGTCACCACGACCGGACAGATTGACCAGAATGCTTTCACCTGGATGGGAGATTGCCATTTTCATGGCATAAGCAATAGCATGGGAGCTTTCCAGAGCTGGAATGATGCCTTCATGACGAGACAGTGCATAGAATGCTTTCAAGGTCTCTTCATCACTGGCAGAACCATACTGAACCTTGCCGATGGTGTGCAGATAGGAATGCTCTGGACCAACGCCGGGATAATCAAGGCCAGATGCAATGGAGTGAACCGGTGCAGGTTCACCATTTTCATCCTTCAGCATGATGCATTTGAAACCATGAATTTGGCCCGGCTCACCATAGGTGATGGTTGCAGCATGCTTGCCCAGCTCTGTGCCAGTACCATGCGGCTCGACACCATGTAGCTGAACCTGATCATCATCAATGAAGCCGGAGAACAGGCCCATGGCATTGGAGCCGCCACCGACACATGCCACGACATGGTCAGGATTGTTGCCAGTCATTTCAAGGAACTGATCCTTGGCTTCAAAGCCCATCACGGACTGGAAATCACGAACCATTTTCGGGAAAGGATGCGGGCCAACCACAGAGCCGATGGCATAGATGGCATCTTCGGTCTGCTCCAGATAAGACATGAAGGCGGAATCGACAGCTTCCTTCAGGGTCTTGGCACCAAAGGAAACCGGCACAACCTTTGCGCCCAACAGTTTCATGCGCACCACATTCGGATGCTCCTTGGCGATATCCACTTCACCCATATGGATTTCACATTCCATACCGAAATAGGAAGCAGCGGTCGCCAAAGCCACACCATGCTGACCAGCACCGGTCTCAGCAATCAGCTTCTTCTTGCCCATGAATTTGGCAAGCAGGGCTTCGCCCATACAATGGTTCAGCTTATGCGCACCGGTATGATTGAGATCTTCACGCTTCAGATAAATCTGTGCGCCACCCATAGCGTTAGAAAGGTTCTTTGCATGCTGAACCGGTGTAGGGCGACCCTGGAAATGCTTCCGGATGTAGCGCAGTTCGGCAATATAGGAGCTATCTACGGCCAGACGCTCATAGGCTTCGGCAATTTCCTTGAAATGCGGCTCCAGTTGCGGCGGAATGAAGGCCCCACCAAACTCACCGAAAAAGCCGTCCTTGGAAGGCATTGTTTTTAAATAGCCCATAATTTCACTCCCAGACCTTCAATCTTATATTGTGAGGCTTCCTTCATTCGAAAGCTCAAAAGCATTTGCGATAATCTAGAGCAATCTGGATCCAATTGAAAAGGCCCACAATGTGATAAGCTTGAGGACTCACAATTTACCCCCAAATTGTGATCACAAGACGCTGAAACCTCATCTCTTTTCGGTTCCAATCCAAGAACAAGGCCAACAAACTGTCAGAAAGCACAATTGAGCCAAATTTTCCTTGGACTTGTCGATCACTTTCCGCCATAAGCCCCTCACACCGCTCCATAGACGGAGCTGACAGAAGAATGAGGTTTCTCGACGAAACAACTGGGCTGCATTCACAAGACGCAAAATCTTACGCTCTTGCCCAATCCAGCCCCTAGGCCCTTGTAGGCCTGACATTGAAGGATGACGCGGTTGAGCAATTCTGGACCTGAAGCGATTTATGGAATCGAACGTTGGGGCAAAGGCCTGTTTGAGGTGCTGGAGAATGGCAATATTGGCCTGATCACGCAGCATGGTGAAACCACCACCACAACGGACCTGACATCAATCCTGCATTCACTGGAAGAGCGCGGCATTGCCTCGCCCATTCTGTTGCGCATCGCCAACAATCTGCAAAGCCAGATCGACAAGATCAACAATGGCTTTCAGACCGCTATCAAGGAGCTGAATTACAAGAACAGCTATCGCGGTGTCTTTCCTGTCAAAGTCAATCAGCAAGCCCATGTGATCGAAAAAATCGTCGAATATGGTGCCCCTCACAATTTCGGCCTCGAAGTCGGCTCCAAGCCAGAACTGATCATCGCTCTGGGCCAGCGTCTGGCGACTGAGAGCCTGCTCATCTGCAACGGCATCAAGGATAGCGAATTCATCTCGCTGGCACTGCTGTCCCGCAAGCTTGGTTTCAATACCGTGCTGGTGCTGGAAAGTGTCTCCGAGCTGGAACTTGTTCTCAAGGAATCCAAACGCATTGGCATCCGGCCAGCTCTTGGTATCCGCATCAAGCTGAACAATCGCATCACCGGCAACTGGGCACTGTCTTCTGGCGACCGGTCTGCCTTCGGTCTCTCCGCTCCTGATGTGCTGCACGTGATTGAGCGCCTGAAGGAAGAAGAGTTTCTCGATTGCCTGCTGTTGCAGCATTTCCATCTGGGCAGTCAGGTGCCTGATATTCTGGATGTGCGGCGCTCTACAGCAGAAGCTTGCCGCTTCTTTGTCGAGCTTCGCAAGGAAGGCGCTCCACTGAAATATATCGATCTCGGCGGTGGCCTTGGCATTGATTATACCGGCGAGCATAAATCGACCGAAAACTCCATCAACTACACCACGACCGAATATTGCAACAATATCGTCGAAGCGGTGAAGAACACTATGGATGATGCAGGTGAAGATCATCCAATCATCGTCACGGAAAGTGGCCGTGCGACAGTTGCCTATTCCTCGATGCTGCTCTTCAACATTCTCGATGTCACCCATTATGAAGATCGGGAAACCATAGAAATCGGTAATGATGATCTGCGCTCGCTACGTGATATGCGCGATGTTGAGAGCTATCTGACCCCTACTCGTCTACAGGAATGCCTGAACGATGTAACCTTCTATCGCGATGAAGTGCGCCGCAACTTTGGCCGTGGCGAGATTGGCCTGCGCGATCTGGTGAAAGCAGAAAAGCTTTATCTGCATCTGGTCAGCAGAATGCGCAAAGTAGCACAAGGTGATGAATGGGTCTCTGACGACGTGAAAAGCGCGCTTGAAAGCTCCGCCGATATCTATCACGCCAATTTCTCTCTCTTCCAGAGCTTGCCGGATGTCTGGGCCATAGACCAGTTGCACCCAATCATCCCGATCCAACGCCTGAATGAAGAGCCAACCCGCCGCGCGATCCTCTCTGACATCACCTGCGATAGTGACGGCAAGGTCGACCAGTTCGTACTGGCCGATGGCATCTCCAATTCCCTGCCAGTGCATGAGCTGTCCGAGGGTGAACATTACCATCTTGCCGTCTTCTTTGTCGGCGCCTATCAGGAAACTCTGGGCGATCTGCATAATCTCTTTGGCGATACCAATGTGGCCACCATCGAGATCCAGCCGGATGGTGATGTGAACCTCATCCATGAGGTCGAAGGCGATACCATCGCCGAGGTCTTGCGCTATGTGGAATATGATCCCCTTGCGCTTTCCAATTCTTTCAAGAAAATGGTGGAAGAAGCCGTTTCCAAGAAACGGCTGACTGCGGGTGAACGCAAAACCATCATGACTGCTTTCAAAGAAAGCTTGAACGGCTACACTTATTTCGAGCATTAGTGCGCGTCTCATTGGATTGTATCCACAATCCAACGCCAAAGATTCGCACCCCTAAAATGAACTAGACTATGTCGCTGTGAATCCCATTCACTGGGACTTAGTCTAAGTTAAACGACTGAGGAAGCACTTTCCTCCCCATAAGAAGGACAGATATCCATGAACAAGGTTCTTGTTATCGGTGCAGGCGGCGTTGGCTCCGTCGTCATTCACAAAATGGCCCAACTGGCCGACATTTTCGGTGAAGTGACCTTGGCGTCCCGCCGCAAGTTCAAATGCGATGAGATCGCTGCTGAAGTCAAAAAGCGCATCGGCGTTGAGATCAAAACCGCCGAAGTGGATGCTGACAACAGCGAGGCAACTGCTGCCCTGATCCGCGAAACTGGCGCAACCCTCGTGGTCAATGTTGCCTTGCCTTATCAGGATCTGACCATCATGGATGCCTGTCTGGCGACCGGCACCCATTATCTGGATACCGCCAACTACGAGCCACGCGATGAGGCCAAGTTCGAATATCACTGGCAGTGGGCGTACCAGCAGCGTTTTGAAGAAGCAGGCCTGATGGCGCTTCTCGGCTCCGGCTTCGATCCAGGGGTGACCAACGTCTTCACTGCTCATGCCAAGAAGCACCTGCTCGACCGCATCGATACCCTCGACATTCTCGATTGCAATGGCGGCGACCATGGCCAGCATTTTGCGACCAACTTCAACCCGGAAATCAATATCCGTGAAGTCACCGCAGAAGTTCGTCATTGGGAAAATGGCGACTGGGTCACCACCCCGGCCATGTCAAACAAACAAGCCTATGACTTCCCTGTGGTTGGCGAGCGCAACATGTATCAGATGTATCACGAGGAGCTGGAAAGCCTCTCCAAACATCTGCCGGAAATCAAGCGCGCCCGTTTCTGGATGACTTTCGGCGATGCTTACATCAAGCATTTGGAAGTGCTGCAGAATGTTGGCATGACCCGTATTGATCCAGTGATGTATGAAGGCAAGGAAATCATCCCGCTGCAGTTTTTGAAAGCAGTTCTGCCAAATCCGGGTGATCTCGGCAAAACCACCAAAGGCAAAACCTGCATCGGCAACATCATGACCGGTGAGAAGGACGGCGAAGAGAAAACCGTCTATGTCTATAACATCTGCGATCACGAGGAGTGCTTTGCAGAAGTTGGCTCTCAGGCCGTTTCCTACACCACCGGCGTTCCTGCCATGATCGGTGCTGCCCTGATGCTGACCGGTAAATGGTCCGGCAAAGGCGTCTTCAACATGGAACAGATGGATCCGGATCCATTCATGGACATGCTGAACAAGCATGGCCTGCCATGGCAGGTGGCTGAATTGGACAAGCCTCTGGATTTCTAATCCAACAATATCCAAGGGCTCGGATTTTCCGGGCCCTTATGCTTTGAAGACCACAAACAGAAGCAGGAACAGGCATGAGCGATACCCCCATCATGGAAACACAGGCAGGCGATGCCGGTGCCTTTGCACAGTTTGACCTCAACCGCGTTCCTTCCCCCTGCTTTGTGGTCGATAAAGCTGCCATCCGCAACAATCTGCAAATCCTCGCTGATATCGGCAAACGGGCGGATGTCAAAGTTCTCTCAGCCCTGAAGGCTTTTTCCTGTTGGTCACTCGGTGATCTGGTTAGCGATCATCTGGATGGTACCTGCTCATCTGGTCTTTGGGAAAGCATGCTGGCCCGCGAGCATTATAAAGGCGAGCTGGCTACATACTCCGCCGCTTTCAAGAAAAGCGAAATGCCGCAATTGCTGGAGCTTTCCGATCATCTGATTTTCAATAGCCCGCATCAGATGGCGCTCTTTGGCGATGAAATTACAGCCGCCAAACAAGCGGGGCACGCCCCGGACTTTGGACTGCGCATCAACCCGCAGCATTCCGAAGGCCATATCGAAAAATACGACCCGTGCGCCAATGGATCTCGCCTTGGCACTCCAATCTGCCAGCTCACAAATGAAGACGTGGCTCCTTTCGATGGCATCCATATCCATACCCTCTGCGAGCAGGATTTCGAGCCTTTACAGCGCACCTGGCAAGCCATTGAAGACCGTGTGGGCCCATGGCTGAAAAATATGAAATGGCTCAATTTTGGCGGCGGCCATCATATCACTCGCGATGACTATCAGCGCGATGAGTTGGTGGAATTCCTGAAGGCCATCAAGATCAAATATGATATCGAAATCTATCTGGAGCCTGGAGAAGCCGTGGCTCTTGATGCTGGTATCCTGATTGGCGAGATCCTGGATCTGACCCGAAATGGCAACACCAATCTGGCCATTCTGGATCTCTCCGCCACCTGTCATATGCCAGATGTAATCGAAGCGCCTTACCGCCCGGCCCTTCTGGGTGAGGATTCTAGTGCCAAACAATTCCGACTTGGCGGCCCTAGTTGCTTGGCCGGCGATGTCATTGGTGATTATGGCTTTGCAAGCGAGCCAAAGATTGGCGACCGCATCGCCTTTCTTGATCAAGCTCACTATTCCATGGTCAAGACAAACACCTTCAATGGCGTGCAATTGCCTTCCATCGCGCTATGGGACAGCGAGACAGATGAGCTGGAAGTGATCAGGAGCTTTGGCTATGAAACCTTCCGCGACCGCCTGTCCTGATTACCCGAGAAAGACATAAAAATGACCAATCTGACCTATCCTGCCTTTCTTGGCTCTGAACTGACAACTGAGGAAAGCAATCCGGAAACAGCTCTCTTCCATGTCATTCCCTGCCCGTTGGAAAAGACCGTCTCTTACGGCTCTGGCACCGGCGCTGGCCCATCTGCCTTGCTTGAAGCAAGCCAGGAACTGGAGCGGTTCGATGGCAAGGGCTTCCCGCTGGAAAAAGGCATCACCACCACAGCCTCCATCAATTGCAATCAGGCGATTGAGGATGTGATGACTGAGCTGCGCGCACGCACCCGCGCCGTGGTCGAAAAAGGCAAGATCCCAGTGACATTGGGTGGAGAGCATAGCCTGACCTATGGCGCAGTGATGGGCGTCGCTGATGCTCTGAAGAAGAAGATCGGCATCATTCAGATCGATGCCCATGCCGATCTGCGTGTCGCCTATCAGGGCAACAAACATTCCCATGCCTCGGTCATGCATTTGCTGGCTGTCGAGGAAGGCATGCCATTGATGCAGTTTGGCATTCGTGCCCTATGCATCGAAGAGCAGGAAAGCCGCCTCAATCAGCCGCACATCCATTTTGTCGACGGTGAAGAGCTGGTCACTGGCAACATCCAGAGCTTTGATCTGCCGGACGATTTCCCCGAAGATGTCTATATCACCTTCGATGTTGACGGGTTAGATCCATCCATCATGCCCGCAACCGGCACGCCTGTACCGGGTGGTCTTGCCTATTACCAAAGCCTGAACCTGATCCGTCATGCCCTGAAAGGCCGCCGCTGCGTTGGCATGGATATCGTGGAGCTGGCCCCCTTTCAGGATCAATGGGCCTGGGATTTCACGGCCGCCAATCTCACCTACCGTTTGATGGGACTGGTAGCCTAGAAAAGCTGGATACAAAAAAGCCGCCCACATAGAGGCGGCTTTTCTATTTATCTTTGGAAAGCTTTAGCCTGCTTTTCTGCTCGCATCGCTATTCTTCTGCACTTCGTCAAGGAAGGACTTGACCGAAGTGTTCAGCTCGCTGGCAACACTCATCAGCTGCTCCGAGGTCTGATCGACATTGCTGGACTGCTCACGGGTTTCACGAATGATATCAGAAACGCGGGTCACATTGGCTGCGGCTTCATCACTACCGCCTGCTGCTTTCGAGATGGAGAAGGAAATCTCCTCGGTCGCCGCAGTTTGCTCGTGAACCGCGGAAGCAATGGCTCCGGTGATTTCCATAACGCTCTCGATATGTTCACCAATCGCCTGAATGGAGTCGACTGTGGAGCGCGTCGAGGTCTGAATATCATTCACTTGGGTAGCAATTTCATCTGTTGCCTTGGCTGTCTGAGTGGACAGATCCTTCACTTCTGCAGCAACAACCGCGAAGCCTTTACCAGCTTCCCCGGCACGAGCTGCCTCAATGGTGGCGTTCAGTGCCAGCAGATTGGTCTGTTCAGCAATTGCCTTGATCATCTCGACCACAGCACCGATCTTGTCCGCGGTATCGGCCAGACGGGTGACATCTTCATTGGTGCCACGCGCTACTTCAGATGCTGTGTCGGTGATCTGGATGGCCCGGTTCGCCTGATTGCTGATTTCCTGAATGGAGGCACTCAACTCGGTTGCAGCAGACGCGACAGTCTGTACGTTCCCGGATGCTTCACCGGAAGCGTTGTGGGCAGATTCAGCAGAAACAGAAGCTTCATCAGCCAGATTGACCAAACCCTTGGAAGTCTGGGACATCACACTGGTTTCGCTCTGCAAAGTGGCCTGAACATTCTGCACATTGGCTTCAAAATTGGCGATATGATTAGCCAGCTGTTCCTGACGCTCGCGCTCCATAACCTGCTTTTTCTGTTCTTTCAGCTCCAGTTCCTGCTTGGCACAGGCATTGTCACGGAACACTTTCAACGCCTGGGTCATGGCACCAATTTCATCGCGACGTGGACGATCATCCAGGCTGACATCAGTCTTGCCATTGGCCAGATCACCCATGGCTTTGACAATTTTCAAAAGCGGAACCGAAATACCATTACGGCCAATGACCCAGGACACTGCCACGCCAGCAACGAAAGCCAGAATGGATAGGAAGATCATCTGGGTGATAGCTTCTTTTTCATGCTGTTCTGCGGTTTTTGCAGCGGCCAAAGTGAAACGCTCAATCTCGGTAAGCAGCGCAACCAATTCATGATCAAGCTGCTTCTCCAGCGCTTCAACGGCTTTGACATCACTGGAAGCTTGCGCAATTTCACCAGCCGCAGCCAGATCCAGCACATGCAGTGCCTTCTTGTCATATTCCTTATGATGCTTCTCAACTTCGATCAGCGCTTTCAAGACATGCTTATACTCAGCTTCTTCTTCTGGAGTGTGGGCAACGGAAATCGCAGATTTGGCAACGTCCTCACCTTCCTTGATTTCCTTGGTCACCTTGTGTGCAAGCTTCTCAAATTTTGCTCGCATCTGGTTGACTTCGGCCTGAGATTGTTTGGATTGAACCCCATAAGCACGCAAGGAACGTTCCAGCAAAATCGCCTGTTCCAACTGATGCGTTGTGATCTTGCTGACCACTTCCATCACAGGGATATTAGCTTCTGCAATCGAGGTGAGTTCCTTGCCAATCCGGTTCATCTGCCAGATGCTGACAGAGGCCAAAACCATCATGATGGCGAGGCAGGAACCGATGGCATACATGATTTTTGCAGGAATACTGCTGGAGCGTTTAATAGACATGAGCGCGGTCCATCCAAGTGCTGGTACGTATATTAGGGCTCATTGTTTCCGAAATTGCGGGTCGGAAACACCCAATTGTGGACAGAATTAGGTAAAAGCACTTAACCAAGCCCTAATCATTTTAGGAAAATTGGACTAAAAATTCCAATTAAGGGCCAATTTTTGTTATTTTCCACTCACTTAAGAGTGGATTTTGGCCATTTTGGAATAATGCATCACATTGTGAAACTGCACTGGCTCTGACGCCAGGTTGCGATAGCCATGGGGTTGGTCAGCATTGAAACGAAGACCATCACCGGTTTTATAAGCCGTCCATTCTCCATCGAAAAGAACTTCCATCTCTCCCTTGATCACGAAAACATCTTCGACAACCCCACAAACATGGGCATTGGAGAGATGGGTCTGGCCTGGCTCCAGCACCAGGCAAAATGTCTCCGAGCCAAAACGCGGATCAAATGGAAAGATGGTGTGAATGGTCAGCCCATCTGGAAAGCTGATCGTCTCGGACGGCGCAGGCGTGAAGGTCGTCTCGGTCTGAACAAGATCCTCCAGAAATGCGGTGAGCGGCAAGCGAAAACCCTTGGCCAATTTCCAGAGCGTGGCAATGGTGGGACTGGAATCTCCCTTTTCAATCTGATGCAGCATGGCCTTGCTCACACCAGTCAGCTCGGATGTCTGCGACAGGCTCAGCCCTGCATTCTCACGAATACTCTTCAGATTGATGAGGATCTTTTTATGGTCCATGATTGCCAAAGCACTTGTTCGTTATAGCGAACGTCTGTTATAACGAACAGACAGATTTCTTCAAGTAGCTTAGCTCCCCCCATCCCAAAAGGCACGGACAGAATGATTGCAGGTCTGAAACTTTCGCATGTTATCACCGGAGGCATTGCCGTGCTGGTGGGCTATACCAGCAGCGTTGCCATCATTTTTCAGGCCATTGATCTGCTAGGCGCGACCCAGGCACAAGCCAATAGCTGGATGCTGGCTCTTGGCCTTGGCATGGGGATCAGCGGACTGATCCTGTCACTTCTCTATCGCATGCCCATTCTGACAGCTTGGTCGACACCGGGAGCTGCCCTTCTGGTCATCAGCCTTGATGGTGTGGCCATGGATGAAGCCATCGGAGCTTTTCTTCTATGCGGAGCATTACTGACGCTCACCGGCCTGACAGGCTGGTTTGGCAAATTGTCCAACCTGATCCCGGAGCCAATCGCCAATGCCATGCTGGCCGGTATCCTCTTCAGCTTTGGGCTGGGTGTCTTCTCCTCCATGGAAGACAATCTGCCCCTGACCGCGCTGATGTGCCTGACCTATCTGATGGGGAAGAGATGGTTCCCACGCTATAACATTCCGACTGTTCTGCTGGCAGGTATTCTCTTTTGCTGGACCAGCGGTGCCTTCCACAGCCAGGAGACGATTGAATTCTCCATTGCCCAACCAGAATTCATCATGCCCTCCTTCTCGCTGCCGGTTCTGATCAGCATCGGCGTGCCGCTTTTCATTGTCACCATGACATCGCAGAATATGCCCGGCGTCGTGGCGCTGAAATCCGCTGGCTATGTGCCGCCGACTTCAGCCAGCATGACGGTCACCGGTCTCATCACCCTGCTCTTTGCTCCCTTTGGCGGCTATACCTTCAACCTCGCTGCCATCACTGCCGCGATCTGCGCCGGGCCGGAAGCGGATGAAGATCCGCAGACACGCTATAAAGCCGCTATCATGGCTGGCATCTTCTATTGCATTGTCGGCCTGCTCGGCGCCACCATCATCAGTCTGTTCCTGATTGCGCCAAAGGCTTTGGTTATCACCATTGCAGGATTGGCCCTGCTCAACACCATCGGCAACAGCCTCAGCTCAGCCCTGACCCAGCCAGACAACAGAGAGGCCGCGCTGGTCACCTTCATGACCACAGTCTCCGGCATCAGCTTCCTCGGTATCGGTGCCCCCTTCTGGGCTCTCCTCTTTGGCGCTGCGACAAGTATCGCTCTTTCAAACGACGAAAAGCCAGGTAAATTGGTAACTGAAAAAAGCTGATAGCGAGACATACTGGATGATGATCACGACAAGACAAGCAACGGCCAATGATGCAGATCAGATGAGCGAGATTCTCTCTCCAATTTTGGCGTCCTGGAAGAGTGATCGCCCAAGCGATGCCGGTCATATCCTGCGATATTATATCGAGCACCCAGATAGCATCAAATGCACGATTGCCGAGGATGAAACTGGCAAGGTCTTCGGCTTTCAATCCCTCATCATCGCAACAGACAACAAACCTTATGATGTGCCCAATGGTTGGGGCATCATAGGAACCTATGTGCGGCTGGATGCTACCCGATGCGGGATTGGCAAACATCTCTTCGCCTCATCCCAAGAAGCTGCCAAACAGGCAGGCTTGAAAAGGATTGATGCCACCATCGGCCAGACAAACGAGACTGGTCTTGCATATTACGAAGCCATGGGATTTCGAACTTATCGAACATCAGACACCAGTGTCAGCAAGATTTATGAGATGGATGCGGCCTAAGCAGAAATAGCTACCAATATTCCTAAGCAACTTCCAGCCGCGCCTGCCTCTGCTTTTCCATGGCAATCAGAACGATGATCAAAGCTGTACCGACCAGCATGAAGGCCCCGGATATATAGAGACTGGCATTATAATTACCCACCGCGCCAACGATCACACCAGTCAGAGCCGGGGCCAGAATTTGTGCAACACTATAGGCGATTGTCATCTTGCCCATCAGCTTGGATGGGTTGGATGGGAAAAGATGCCCTGCCATGGTCAAAACCAGACTGACACAGGCAATGAAGGTCGCACCAAACAGGATGGCGCTGAGGCTGACCAGATAGAAATCCTGACTGAAGACCGGCAGCATGATGCCGACAATCTTGAGAAGATAAGCCAGCAATAAGGCTCGTAGATATCCCATTTTGCGCGCTACCAAATCCCAGATCAACACAGCAGGCGTTGCTGCCAATCCCAGTAAGACAAAAACCCATTGACCTCGCCCGGCCATATTGGGCAAGCCCTCGACCAGATCAACAATGAAAGTGGCGCTGACCACAAAGCCATAGCCTGCACAGAAATAGGCTGCGAGCATCACCAAAACGAAATTGCGGCTTGGCGGATTATCAGCTTGCAGGGATTGCTGCGGACCATTGCTGCTCTGCTCAGGCGATGGCATCCATAGCCAGGCAGGGATCGAAAAGACGAATGCCATGATCGCAAGAGTGAGCCATTGCTCCTGCCATGTCGCAGGAAGCCAGGTCATGGCCTCGACCAGCAGAGCGACCGAGACAATACTCACTCCGACACCAGTAAAATGGATGCCCAACTCCCCTCGATGGCCATGAGCCACCAACCATTTCAGGATCAGACCAGAGGAGAGAATAAAGCCTGCAGTTGCACATATCCCGGCCAGATAGCGCAGAATGGACCAAAGAACCAAATCACTGGTGAGCGCCATTGCAGCGGTGGTGATCACCGCCAATGCCAGATAAAGCCGATAGAGAAGGAATTTATGATCCAGATTGCTCAAGCTCGCAGCCAGAACAACACCGCTCAAATATCCAAGATAATTGGAAGTCGCCAGCCATCCACCCATCACATCCGACAGGCCGGTTTCGCTCTGCATGATAGGTAGCAGGGACGAATAGGAAAAGCGCGCCACACCAGCGGTGACGATAATGCTGCATATTCCGGCAAAATAGACTTTTGCTCTCGTTAACTCGCTCATTCCAGCTCCTCCCAAAGCTTTTGTAGCTTCGCAGATATTAGATCAATTTGACTTACTGTAAAAACGAATTATTCTGAAGAAACATTTCTGAAATAGAGAAACGTTGAAAATAGATGGAACTGATCGGCCTTCGCACATTCAAAGCCATTGTCGATGAAGACGGTATTAAGGGGGCATCCAAAGCGCTTCACACGGTGCCGTCCAATGTCTCCGCTCGTATCCAGAAACTGGAGGAAGAGCTTGGTGTTCCTCTCTTCACCCTGCGCGGTCGAAAGCTACATCTGACGCCGCAAGGACAATTGCTCTATCCCTATGCCGCTCAAATGATAGAGCTTGAAAACAACGCCCGCACCGAGTTGCGCCGAAGCGGCGATATCTTTGAGCTGCGCATCGGGACAACCGAGACTTTCGCCGCCACCTTCCTCCCAGACACGCTGAAAAAGCTCAAACAGCATAATGCCAAGATCATACCCAAAATCATCACCCACACCAGCGCCGAACTCATTTCCTGTGTGCTCAAAAATTCGCTCGATTGCGCCTTCATCGGTACCGAGCCCATTCATGTTGATTTGTGCTGCTATCCGTTGATCGAAGAGAGCCTGCTGGTCGTGTTACCAAAAGATCAGGAACATGACTCTGTACTGTTCGTACGTGATGAGGGCTGCGCCTATCGGCAGGCAGCGGTGAGCTGGCAGCAGAAAACCGGCCGTTCCGATGAACAGATCATGTCCATGAGCAGCGTCGAGGGTGTGCTTGGCTGTATCGCAGCAGGTCTTGGTTACACCGTCATCGGCGAAAGCATGGTCAAGGGCAGTCGCTATGAGAACTCACTCTCCACCCGATTGGTCGACGGCCCAGCAACAACTTTTCGCCTCTCTCTAATCTGCCGTAAAAATTCACCCTTCCAGCACGATATTGAAGCAATTGCCAAACTCTTCAAGCAAGAAGACCAAGGCTAGGCTTTTGATACATCTGTATCAATTGCGCTCACAGTATTTTACGGCTTTTCTGGATGCAAGCTGCTGATTTTGTTCAGCTTCACAGCCTCGCCCGCCTGCCATTACACCAATGTGCTCAGGAAGACAGGAAAGCCATGCGTCATCGTCTCTTACAAATCCTCCTTGTCACAATAATCTCAGCTTTCACGATGCCTGCCAGTGCCGAGACGGATTTTTATCTCTGCCGCTATGATGACGGCTCTGTCTTTGGCGAGAATTTCGAATTTGGCTATGACCACAAACGGAACATCATCCTGCTAAACCAGCACCGCAAAGGTAGCTATACCAAGAATTTCACCTTGGGTTATGTGGAACTGGAAGGTGGTTGGCTAAACTTTCATTTTGAAGAATGGGAGAATGGCAGCATCAGGATGCGCGAAAGCCATAATCTGGATCTTGCGGAAAAACTTCTCACATCCAGTCAGGATTTCTACAACGAAAATGACAAGCTCATCAGAGAAGGTCCACGCGCAAACACCTATTGTTCAGGCGTCGCAGATGGTGGAACCACCGTTCAAGCACCATCGGATCTCAAATGTCATACCCTGAATATTGCCAGCAAAGCAGGGAAACGAACCGGCCATTGGTGCGTTCGAAGCGTCCTGCCAGAAAGCAAGGATTTCTCATACGGCCCTGAAAATCTGGGGTCGGAAAGCGGAGCCTGGTGCGAAGGTGAAGCCGGGCAAGGCATCGGTGTAGAACTGGAGGTTTCCTTTAATCCTTCCGCCCCTACCGGTCACCCTGCTGCTTTCGATCATTTGATTATCAGCAATGGCTATGACCGTAGCACCAGAACCTTCATGCAAAATTCCCGTATCAAGCAGATTGAAATCCGCACCGACGATGGAGAAAGCTGGGTACGCACTTTGCGCGATGAAACAGGGCCGCAAAGGGTCAATCTGGGCAAGACCATCCGCCCTCATGGGATCCTGATCACCATTCTTGATATCTATCCGGGACAGAAATATCAGGACACCTGTCTGAGCTATGTGATGCCGGGCTTCAAGGCCACAAATTGAGGCACAAAGGAGACAGCCATGAAAATCAGTCTTTATAAAGCCCTGATTGTCACAATTCTTTTCAGTTACACCAATATCGCGGAAGCCAAAAGTTGGAAAGCCAATATCAGCGGACCATTTGACGGCATGACTTATGGCAACATGTCGATCGTGCAGAATGAATTCGAACTGACCTTTTCTTGTAACAACCACGATGGTCCAAAATATCGATTGAAAGTCGAATTGGGAAGCAGCAACCTCCCTACATTACCCCTCTATGGTCAAGACGAACCAGCCAGACTCTCTTTTCTTTTTACCCTGCATGAGGGTGTTCTGGTCAGAGAACTATGGAAGGCCAAGTGGTTCAACAATGGGCGCGGCACCGAGACGTGGATTGGCGAAATCGGAACTGGCGCCGGTAGGCTCAATGCCCTATCTCGCGCCGTGAAACTTGATCTCATCGATCAGAAGGGCAAGTTGATTTCCTCTTTTGGCACCAAAGGTACCTCCGCAGCAATCGCTAAACTGCGCCAAGCATGTCACTATAAACGCTGAACCAAGCTAGAAGAAATAGGAACAGGTGAACGAAAATGCCCCAGTTGAGAAAATGCGCGCGTTGTGGGGCCCCCAGCCTGACACCCGTCTCCAGAGAATTGCAGATCTATAACTCTGTCATTCACTATAAGTGCGAAGAATGTGGAACTGAAATAGAACTGACACCTCCCGCAAGCATCGGCACAGTGACAACGGCCGGTCTCTTTGCACTTGGTTTTTGGGGGTTTCTCCTATTTACCGACCCCTTCCCACCTGGCTGGATCGCATTGACCTTGTACGGGTTGGCAATTTTGGCACTTGGCTTTGTCACTCTTCGCCCCGCTTTGGACCATTTCAGAAATCCGGTCATAGATGCCAGCCCAACCGCTGATCTGAGCGTCGAAGGGCCGGACAATCATATAGCCAGAAAACCAATCCTGTTGCTTGAAGGTTTCGGTTTTCTGGCCGGACTGTTGGCACCTGTATTGTTATTCGCAGGTGTTTTGGCAATCGCATCTGTGATCGGTTTTATCAATTTCACTTATTTCGGAAACTAACCCGCTCTAAAAAGATGGCGAAGTTGCTCAGATATCATGGACAACGCCATCAAAGCGGCCATAGCAGCAAGCTGATCATGTGACTTTGATAGGATAGGGTAGCGTTTCTCTACCCTATCTCATCTCTCATATGATCCACCACGACGCGAAAGTTCGAAAGCTGGGGAAGCAAGGCATTGACCTGCTCGGGAGAATAGCGTCCTGCCAGTTCCTCAAAAACTGGAGCCATTTTCTTGATAGCACGGTTATGAAACTGCCGACCCGCATCTGTCAAACGCACCTGCTTGGACCGACCATCATCAGGATTGGGCTGGAACTCGATATATCCATGTTTTTTCAGCCCACTCAATGTGTGCGTCATGGTTGTTTTGGCAACCTGAAATGCATTGGCCAGTTCAAGCGGGGTAGCTGCATCCCGCACGCGGATCAAATGACTGACAACCCCAAAATGTGACACCAACAACCCCTTGGGCAACCGTGCTTCCAGAAAGGCAGTCCCAATCTGGTTGATGATACCTGCCTCCAGAAAAAGAGCGTAATAAGGAGCGTGCGTGTTGTCAGACATTTCGAATGCGTGTCTCCAATGGCCAACGAGGGCTGGGGTCTATAGCCGGACCATAACCCAGACGCCCAAGCATTTGAAGCGTTTCGCCCGGTCCTGCCAGCATTTTATGGACATGTTCATAATGAGCCTTCATCTCAGGATACTCCTGCAAGGCCTGACTGACCGGTTGCATGGATAGCCCCAACCCGGTAGCGGTCAACTGCAGTCGCATCCAGGAATAACCGGCTTTTATCTGCTCAACCCTCGTGTTGCCCACGGTGGTTATCACCGCATAAGCAGGCGTTGCCATCATAGCCGTATGTAAAATTTCCTGTCCTTGCTTGAAACTATCACTGGTCCGGTCCGCCTGACCTTCTCGGCTCAGCATGCCAGCTACCATCAAGCTTTCAAGCAAAGGTCCTCCGAGAGAAATCCCGTCTGGATTGGCTTCGATCTCAACTTTGCCAAACCTCATGAGATTCACATTTTCCATAAGGGTGGCTTCGGTCGTCATCTCGATTTCCATTGCTTCCCACGTCACTTGACGAAGAGCTTCAACCTCAGCTTCGCCCATTTCGATCTTCGCAAATTCAGAGAGCGTCTCCACTGCGTCCACTGGCACAGGACGGTCCTCATACGCTTCGCGATTGGTATGACGATGCAACACATGGGCAAATAACGGATCTTTCTTGCCGCCATCGACAAATGTCACATCTGCCACAGGCCCCTCCTCGCCTTCCGGAAAGAGATCCATTTTTAATGCAAAGCCATCTTGCGCCGCTGCCATACGGAGCAATTCCAAAAAACATCCCATACTGACGGTCAGCTGACGATCAAAAGGATCCGTTTCGGGCAAGTTGAGTGACTTGTCGCGATACAGGAGAAGCCTGTCCTCTCCCTTCAGCTCCGCTATCCATGGCTGTCGATTATGGGAATTGGGTGCCAAAACTGCATAGGACAATGCCCGCTTGCGTGGTTCGTTAT
Organism: Cohaesibacter gelatinilyticus; assembly: GCF_900215605.1. Classification (NCBI taxonomy): domain Bacteria; kingdom Pseudomonadati; phylum Pseudomonadota; class Alphaproteobacteria; order Hyphomicrobiales; family Cohaesibacteraceae; genus Cohaesibacter; species Cohaesibacter gelatinilyticus. The sequence continues at coordinate 269,485 of NZ_OBEL01000006.1, forward strand.
AGCTGCCTGCTTGCTCCCATGGGACCAAAGCACGGTTTGGACGCCGGGTCGTCAGAAAACCGCCTATCGACACCCCCGCAGCAAGAACAACACCACCACCAATGAGACCAATCATCTTACGTCTGGAATGCATCTTTCCAATCCTTCAATTTAATCCGATATCGAACTATATAGTCGAATTCAATTCAAAACAAGTACGAAATCGAACTTTATTAAAAGACTATAGATAGTGAAACGGAACTGACAGGGTAAAACCTTCTATCTCATTCCCAAGCAGGCTGCTTTCCGATCCTCTCCAGCAGAAAATCCATGAAAACACGGACCTTGGCAGAGAGGACATTGGCTTTGGGATATACGAGCCAAAGCACGCTTTGATCCGCAATTTCATAATCCGGAAGCACGCGGATGAGGCTACCGTCCTCCAGCTCCTGATGCACACTCCATAAGGAATTGATCGAAATACCAGCTCCAGCTTTGGTCGCCAATTTCAGACTATGGCCGTCATCCAGAACCAGACGACTGATCCCCTTCGCAGGGTCAAACATGGCCTCTTGCTGACCATTTCGGCTCAAGGGCTTTGGTACCCGATCACGAAAAGCAATCAACTCATGCTGGCTGAGATCGCCTGGTTCACTGGGTGTGCCTTGCTCTGCCAGATAGGCAGGAGACGCACACAGCACCCTCTTGTCATCAGCCAGCTTCCGCCCTTTCAGACTGCTATCTCCCAGCACACTATTACGCAGGGCCAGATCAAAGCTGCCCTCGATCAAATCATAACGAACATCCGAGAGACGCAGATCGAGGCTAACACCAGGATGCTGTGCCAAAAAATCTGGCATCAATGGCATGATATAAGCTTGGGCAAATGTGCTTGGCGCAGTGAAGCGTAAAATGCCGGTTGCCTGTGGCCGACCAATGCCTAACGCAGCAAGTGCGGCATCTTCCTGTGCCAGCATTTCCCGTGCATAGGGCAAGAACTCCGCCCCTTCCAAAGACAGAGACACCTTACGCGTGGAACGATGGAGCAAATCTGCCCCTACCTCCCTCTCCAACTTTGCCAGACGAGCACTGGCAACCGCAGGAGCCAACCCCAACTCCCGCCCTGCAGCTGAAATATTCAGCTTGTCACTGGCCAAGACAAAGAGACGAAGCGCATCGGTATCCATAGCAATTATATCCAAAACCCGAATTATGAAGATAAAAATGAAGCATTTTTATCCTCGATACAATAAATATATTAAGAAGTGAGAGAAGAACAAATACACATTTCTATCCACGAGACCCATATGCCCAAGACCATTTTGATCACCGGTGCCACCGACGGCATCGGTCTGGAAACCGCCAGAATGTTGGCAAAGCAGGGCCATGTATTGCTGTTGCATGGCCGCAATCAATCCAAATTGGATATTGTGAAAGAGCAGCTCAGCGACAGCCCAGCCAGCTTACAGATATATCGGGCAGACCTTTCGGATCTCTCCGATGTGCAAGCTTTGGCAAAAGCCATTGCAGATGATCACAAGCATCTGGATATCCTGATCAACAATGCGGGCATCTATCGAACCAATAAGCCGCGCTTGCAAGGCGGAATGGATGTCCGCTTCATGGTCAATACCATCGCTCCCTTTGCTCTGACCAAAGCTCTGTTGCCCATCATTCCCAAAGATGGCCGCATCATCAATCTCTCTTCCGCAGCGCAAGCAATGGTCTCGATCAAGGCCATGATGGGGGAAGAGCCCATTGTGGACATGCCAGCTTATGCTCAGAGCAAACTGGCCATCACCATGTGGACCAGCCATCTGGCGCAACAGCATCCCGACGGTCCTCTCTTTGTTTCGGTCAATCCTGGCTCCTTACTGGCAACCAAGATGGTCAAGGAAGGCTTTGGTGTGGAAGGCAGCGACATTTCAATTGGCGCTGACATTCTCTGCCGGGCGGCTCTAACCGATGAATTCCAAGGCAAATCCGGCCAATATTACGACAATGACACCAAACGCTTTGCCCCTCCTCAAGCAGATGGGTCCAATATGGCGAAAGCAGCCCGGATCACAGAGACGATTGAGGCCATCATCGCACAAGCATGATATAGCCCGCACTTCGATACCTCACGACAACAAACGGCTCCAATTACCAGTGACAACTGAAGGAAGAGTATTCATCGAGACAGGCCGAACAGCACAGTCCGCAATTATACCTTTGTAGAATTTTCCTCAATCAGTAAAGATCCAGCTCTGCATAAACGACATGATGGTACAGAATTCGACGGCGAACGGTTGACACTCAACCCCAAGTTATTCAAGTTGTATAGAGAAATAAACAGCGTAAAGCTGTGACACCTAGAGCGTCAGGGCTATCATGTTAACAAGCATGATGGCCCTTTCTGTTTCCAGATTTCCGACCGCCCCAAGCTTTCATCGTGACATGAGATAGCTTATTTCAAGATCCATGATTTTTCTGCGTCTCTTTCCTGTCAAGAATCCCAACCTGAAACAACCTCCAACGGTCATCACAAGTTGTTGACGTCGATAGGGATTTCCAGCAATTGCACATCTATGACTACTAATCTATTCTGATTACAATCATAAATGCTTGCCGATACCTCTACCCAATCAAAGCCAGTTCGGAAGCTAACAAAAACCATTGATATTCAAGGTGCACGTTATGATTGAAAAAGCGCGGCAGCTTCGAGTTTTCGATTTCGTTGAAAAAATCAGGGCCGTGGAAGGCGATTATTCCGCGATCATCGCCGCCACAATTGATGAACTGAAATGGTATGGACTGGATTATCTGACCTGCACGGAGCTACCGGACCTCGGTCAAACCGGACAGGAATTAATCCTGGCCAATACCCGTCCCATGGACTATTTGCGGAACTATTTTGAGCAGGGCCACGTTCTGCGTGATCCTGTTGTGACCGAGTTGAAACGCACCTCGACCCCCTTCACATGGAACCAGGTCAGAGAGCGCAGAAAACTCTCCAAACGCGAGAAAAACATCATCGACGAAGGCCAATGTTTCGGATTTAACAATGGCATGATCATCCCGGTCATCAGTGAAACTGGCTCAATTGCCATTTTCTCACCTTGCGGCTGGGACCCCGATTTAAGCCCCGATTCGGCTCTTGCGCTGGATGTTGTCGGCACATTTGCCACCCAGGCTCTGCGCCGTTGCCGCCGCCGCAAGCAACGCCCCAATGATTATAATCCACTGACTTTCCGAGAACGCGAAATTCTGCAATTCGTCGCCTCTGGCAAAACTGATGATGACATTGCAGACATTCTGACCATATCCAGCAATACAGTTTGCACCCATGTTCAGAACATCAAAAGAAAACTATCAGCAAGCAACCGCACTTATGCAGTATATCGCGCTATACAGCTCGGGGAGATCAATTTCTAGTTGAATCAATATCAAAAAATACTAAGTTCCTAGTATTTAAAGATATTTTTTGATGGTGAATTCTATCTTCGTTACCTAAACATGGAGGTAGAAATGTTAAATATTCTTTATGGATCTCAAATGGAAAGCCGCCGTCAGGAGTTTGATCAGCTTTTCAAGGCACGCTTTGAAACATTCGTGGTAGGTCGTGGGTGGTCACTGCCCTCTTATAATGGCCGTGAACGAGATCAATTCGATAAAGACTGCGCGGTCTATTTCATTGACCGCGATAAGAATGGAGAGATTGTTGGCAGTGTAAGGATCACACCGACCGACCGATGCTCTTTGTTGGCCGACTGCTTCCCGCACATCTCTAATCCAGATCCAGCACCAAGAAGCCCTCACATTTATGAAGCCACTCGTTATATTTCCTTGCCAAAGGAAAAATCTCGCGCTGCCAATCGTGCCTCCAAAGCACGTGTCATTGCTGCAGCCATGATCTGGTGCTTCGAACACCAGGTGTCCCGGTTACAGTCGGTGATTGATGTAGAATTGCTGGATGCATTCATGGAAATGTGCCCGTATATCAAAGTCATGGGTCCGACATCTGCATATGGAGGGGGGCGTGGCGTTCCTGGCGGCGGCATGTGTCTTGGCATCAGTGCTCCAGTTCACAGGGAAGCAATTGAAGCGATCCTGCATTTTGGAAATCTCGATCCAAACGAATTTCCAATCCCGGTGCTGTCAGCCGCCTAACCCTACCCTAGAATTTCGAAGCATTTAGGCAGTTGCCGATTATCGCCGGTGCTTCTGGCAAAATTGACAATAAAAATCTCATATTTTTTTCAATTCATGAAAGGCAAACGTCATGAGTAAGGAACTCGTACGCCCAATCACCCCTGACGAAGTCGCAGCTTATAACAATGTAGGTGTCGTTCATTTAAAAGGCATCCTCGATCTACAATTCGTCAACAAGCTCCGTCGACATCTGGATTCCACGGTACAAACATTGGATCAAAGCCCGGCTGGTTATGATTTCAGCGAGCTTGTCGCTGCCGCTCAAAACGGCAATTTTGACGAACTGGCCAACCATGATGGCGGACAACATGAAGTGGCAGCCTTGGCCAAATATATCGAAGCAATGGGTGATCGCTATCTTCAGGACGAAACGTCCGGCAAAGGGCATTTCTATGTCGATACCGGCACCGTTGCTCGGAATCGTGACTACAAACTCATGCTTCAGAGAGGTATCTTGCCAAAGATTGCAGCGGCATTTCTGGACTCGGAAAAAGTCAATTTCTTCGGCGAACAGGTCTTTGTCAAAGAACCGGGCACCAAGGAACGCACCGCATTCCATCAAGACGCAAGTTTCTTTGAAGTCGAAGGCAACCAATGCTGTGTGATGTGGATCGCAGTAGATCCGACCAATCACGAAACCGGTACAATGCAATATATCCGCGGAACTCACCATGATGGCAAATTCTACAAAGCCAACACCTTTGTGTCGCAAACCGCACTACCCGGTTCCCAAGGGGAAGAGTTGCCCGATATCGAGGCCAATCCTGATCAATATGATATTATCAGCTTCGATACCGAGCCTGGGGACATCATCATACACAATTATAAAACCGTCCATGGCGCTGGCGGCAACAGAAGCCGCTATCAGCCGCGTAGAGCGTGCTCTGTTCGCTATGCCGGTGATGACATGCGCTTCAAGTCCCGCCCCGGCACACCCGCACAATTGCATCATGAAAAGCGTTTGCAAGACGGAGATCCGCTCTCAGGGCCAGATTTCCCGGTCGTCTGGCGCAGACCAAAAATCAAACACGCGGCCTGAAGCATATTTTCCGAAATCATATGACTTTGGAAACAAGATGCGCATCAACGCAATCTAATGTTTCACAGGTTCAGGGGAGCCGTTCTGCGTCTCCTCTGCTTCTTGTCGAGCCATACCAATAAGGAAAGTCAAAAAACTGTAACCTGACTGCGCGGCCAGTTCTTCCAAGCCTTCCAGATGGGAATAGATGAGCGTAATACTGGATTCATTTTCTTGTTGTTGCACGTTCATAAGAACCTCCTGAATTATGTTCTTATGATTTGGAAAAACTGAATTTTTCTCAATACTAGAAACCTAGTATATTGAGAGATCGCCCTGTGGATAAGTATATTTCCAAACCTTCTCGCCGGATACCCAGTCAGTTTAATACCGATTTTTTTCTTCCATATCAAATACTTACCTTTCATCTCTTTTCATTCTTCCCACTAAAGAAGATGGTCAGTCCGTCCCATCAAGTACCGACATCTGACACCTTGCCCTGGATCCGAATGGTTGCATTCTCAAAAAGCTGCTGATATCACACGCATCCAGCTCATACCGGATCAAACGAAATCCGAGAGCAAATCTGGCGCAATAATTTTGAACTTGATGCCCGATGACCGACTTTGAAAATGGAGGGTGCCACATGCCTTATGCTGTTGAGCGTGCCCAAGAGGCCGCAAACTGATCTGAACCGACATCCCGGTTCACTCAGCCTCTGGCGCAAATTTTTCTGTCAAACACTGACCAAATACCTATCAGGGTAATTCTGACCTGCTTTTGCAAGTCCAAAGATCCCTGACAAGCACGTCTGTTTGACATCTATTTGCGCACACCAAAAGACATTTTCAAAGGACCTCTTCAATGGGCACTCCTGATTTGAATGCCGCAGCATCACGCATGGATGCTGCTGACATTCAGCATTTTTATTCTTCTCGATCATGGATCGAGGGATCAGCACTTGAGCAGTTAGAACAAGTCGCCAGCCTGCAAGGCATGCAGAAGCTGGCAGCATTTCCTGATTTACATCCGGGCAAATATGGACCGGTTGGCTGCGCAATGTTGTCTTCAAACCTGTATCCGCAACTCATCAGCAATGACATTGGTTGCGGCATGTCGCTCTTTGTGCTGGATCTACCATCCCGCAAAATCAAAATAGACAAGTCAGCCAATCAATTGGCCAAATTGGACCAGACTGCAAGTAACGCTGCGAAACAGAATACCAACCATCTGGAGGCAAACGGACTTTCTGCCACACTACATCCAGGCACACTCGGCACGATCGGCGGCGGTAATCATTTTTGCGAACTGCAGATGGTTGATCACATCGAGAATTCAGACTTGGCAACAAAAGCGGGTCTCGACAGTCATCAATCTTGCTTGCTTGTGCATTCCGGATCTCGCAGCCTCGGCACCGAAGTCTTTGCATCCATCTTGCAAAAACAAGCTCTGACTGAGGCAGAAGCAAACACCTATATGGCCCTACATGATCAGGCGGTTCGTTGGGCCAAACTCAATCGGCAATTGATTGCGGAACGGGCTGCCAGCCTGTTGCGCTGTGACTGCAAATTGATCTCGGACTCGCCGCACAATTTGGTGGAGGTCATTGAGAACATGGATGGAAGTCGATCGTTCCTTCATCGCAAAGGAGCAGCCAAAGCCGACATGGTCTTTGCGCCTTTGGCTGGCTCTCGTGATGCTTTGAGCTATCTGGTGCATCCAACTGGACGTGATGACAATGCTCTTGCTTCTCTCGCCCATGGAGCAGGCCGAAAATACAATCGCAGTTCCATGCATGGGCGCATCACTCGCAAGAGATCGGTCCGGGATGCTCTGATACACACATCTTTTGGTGGGCGTGTCATTTGCGAGGATAGCCAATTGCTCATTGAGGAAGCCCCGCAGGCATACAAGGATGCTGGCCATGTCCTGAAGGATCTGACAGATCTGCACCTGATTGAACCAGTTATGTCCTTCAAACCGTTGGTGACGTTCAAGAAATCATCCAGCGTTTCATCAAGCAAGAAGAGCTTTAACTCCAAACATCGGAGATACAAAAGATGATACAGCAATCAACAAGGCTTTTGGTGACCAGTGGCGACGGCCCCAGCGAATGTCAGAGGGCTGTCTCGCTTTGTCTTCAAAAAATGCAAAAAGCAGCACATGCAGCAGGTCTTGGCATTCAGATTGATACGATCAATAAGCCAGATAAGGGCTGCGTGCCTTCTGCTTTGGTCACACTGTCTGGTGGAGAAGTAACGGCTTTTCTTGCACAATGGTGTGGCACCATTCAATGGATATGCAAAAGTCCGTTTCGACCCAATCACAAACGCCAAAACTGGTACATCGGTGTCTTTCCTCTGGCTCAGGAAGAAGAAACGACAAAGATCAGAGCGGAGGATTTGCAATATGAAACCTTCCGTGCAGGAGGTCCTGGTGGACAACATCAAAACACCACCGACAGTGCTGTGCGTCTGACACATATTCCAAGCGGAATATCGGTCATATCCAGAGATGAGCGCTCGCAACATCGCAACAAGCATCAAGCCCTGGAACGCATGAAGGCAAAATTCATCCTTCAGGAAAGCCAGAAGAAAGCAATATCCCGGCATGATCAAAACAACCTGCACAAACAGCTCGAACGCGGAAACCCTGTTCGCACTTTTCGCGGCAAAGACTTCAGGTAAAACAATGAATAGGCCAGCCCTTTTGAGCTGGCCTATTCATATTGCCATATTTCCCGTTTCAGGCAGAACGAATATCCGCAAGGAAGCGATTGATCTGATGATCAAGAGCATCAGACTGACTGGAGAGATCAGAAGCCGCCGTAAGCACCTCACCAGATGCTGAACCAGTCTCGGATACAGAATGCTGAACCGAAGTGATATTGGATGCCACATCCTGCGTACCAACGGCTGCTTCTTGCGCTGACCGGGTAATTTCTTGTGTTGAAGCATTTTGCTGTTCAACAGCGGTGGCAATCGCCAGCATGGCTTCACCCAATTGCCCGATCACACCATGAATCTCGGTAATGGCAGAAACCGAGTCATTTGTCGCAACCTGCATTGTACCAATCTGGCTGGCAATTTCTTCCGTCGCTTTTGCAGTCTGGCTTGCCAGTTCCTTGACCTCGGATGCAACAACTGCAAATCCGCGTCCTGCTTCTCCCGCCCGTGCTGCTTCAATAGTCGCATTCAAAGCCAGCAAATTGGTCTGTTCCGCAATATCATTGATAAGCTTGATGACATCACCAACCTTTTGAGCCATGTGAGAGAGATTTTGAACAGTCTCGGTTGCATTGGAAGTGGTGGCCTGCGCTTGTTCAGCCACCTGACGACTTTCATTCACCTGGCGATTGATTTCAGAAATGGAACTGGATAATTCCTCGGATGCCGCAGCCACTGTCTGTACATTGGCAGAGGCTTCCTCAGTCGCACTTGCAACAATAGTTGATTGCTCGGAGCTCTCCTGAGCCAGACCTGACATATTCTCGGCTGTCGACTGCATCTGGGACGCTGAGCTGGCAATACTTTCCACCACACTTTTCACGTTGGTTTCCAATTCATCAGCCATCTTCATTTGAGCCGCACGTTTTTCTGCAGCCATCTGCTTCTCTGCTTCGGCCTGCTCTGCTTCCAATCGGTTCTTGGCAATCGCATTATCTTTGAAAATTTGTGTCGCCTGCGCAATATCGCCAATCTCATCCTCGCGAGACGTACCAGTTACTTCAATGGAGGTATCGCCATCAGCAAGACGACGCATCGCTTCTGTAATCCGGTTGAGCGGCCCACCAATGCCAGAGCCAATAAACCATGCCAGTGCAAGGCCAATAACGATCGCTCCCACAACAAAGCCAATAATCAAACTATATGTAGAACCGACGGTTTCAACATTGCTGGCTTGGCGAACTTCCATAAGCGTCTGCTCTTCCGCCTTGAATTCATCCATCAACTGGCGAAATTTATCAAAATACTGTTTTCCCCGGGCTTCAGCCACCAGATCCGCCATATCATCCATGGTCTTGGCATCACCAATTTCCCGTCTGAGCGCAATCATGGGTTCGACCACCTTTGTGCGCCAACCGTCAATGCTTTTCTTCATCTTGGCAAGCAGCGCCACTTGCTTTGGATTGTCATTGACTGTTTTGCTCAGTTTGGTAACCAGTTTATCAAAGGACTTTTGTCCAGTCGTATACGGTGCAAGAAAGTTCTCTTTACCTGACAGCAGATAACCACGCATACCAGTTTCCATATCAACTGCTGCTGCAAGAATTTTCTGTGTCTCTCCAATGACCTTGTAGGTATGTTCAACCCATTGGACACCCTTTTCAATCTGTTCTTTTGACAGGTATCCGCTATCCAACTCACGCTGAAATTCCTTCTGACGCTTGATAAGCAGAAGCTCTTCCCTATTCTGGAAAGTGGCAATCTGGTTGCGGAACTTATCAAAATAGGCTTTGCCGCGCGCTTCCCCAACCAGTTTGGAGACATCATTCATGGTCTTGGCATCGCCAATATCACGGCGCAACTGGATTTGCATTTTCGTCACATTGGACTGCCAATCCTTGAGAACAGCCCGCACCTTCTCCAGTCGCTCAACCTGCCCCGGATTATCACTCACCGTTTTCTGCAGTTCGTCAATACCTGCATAGGTTCGCTTTTCGCCCGACTTGTAAGGATCCAGAAATTCCTCCTTGCCAGCCAAAAGGTAACCCCGCATACCGGTTTCCATATCGACCGCAGAGGCCACAATGGCAGACGCATCTGCCATCACCACCCGGGTATGATCCACCCATTTGCTGGTGGTGGTGATCTTGTCTACATTGAAAAGGGAAATACCGCCTACAGCAGTCAACAAAACCAGAGGCGCACACACACCCAATAGAATTTTGCTTTTGGTTTTGAGGCTTGAAAATTTAAACCCGCCAAGTGCCATATCTCGCTCCCACTGCCTATCAAAATGTCCATCGATGAACAGACATCACTGGGAGGGTAAGGCACATCACACCAGTGATGATAAGTTCAGGTCGTAAGTCCTGAGAGAAAGTTATGATTAACTAATTAATAAGCCGCTAATATGCAGCCAGTTTCCGCAAATGCTTGCTGATCTTGACAAAAATTCCAAGTAATTCTTAAGAATTTTTAGGCAAGCATGAAGAAAAAAAGAAAAATCAAAAATAAATAAGCATAAATACTTATAAAATCAACAATAGACACAAAGAGAAAATAAACTGAAGTGAACAATCAACTGATAATATCAATATGAGAATTCACCTTAAAATTGCAATTTCAATACCACAATCCTCGAGGATTTGCTCACTTCTAGTCGTATCAAAACGGGCAGCAATACCATCATTATGACGCCAGATCACTCGAGCGACACCAAGCTGGGCAAGGTTTTTTGCACACTCCTTGCACGGCGGATGAGTGATATAAACACTAAACCCCTTTATCGGCTCATGGGCGGAAAAAGCAGCATTCATTTCCGCATGAATCACGCGATCATATTTCTCGGACCGATCTTCATAATGGTCAGGCACATCCGCCATACGGCGCGGAAAGCCGTTATAGCCGACGGCAGCAATGGTCTTGTCCGGACGACAGATTGCAGCCCCCACTTTGGTGGATGGATCGCGGCTACGTTTGGCTGCCTGCTCTGCAAACCCCATCATCCATTCATCAAATCCCGGCCGCATGAACGTCTCCATCATTTCTTGACTGGCAAGCCCACATATCGCGCTCGTGCCTCAACTCAAACTAAGGCACAATAGCTCGCAGGAAAAGCTGGAAACTCAGCGTTCGTCAGACGGGAGACAAAAATCAATCAGAAATCCGGTAAACAATTGGAATTGAATGAATTTTCTCTATAAAGCAGATCATCTTCAGAAACAATAGCTACACATGTTCCCGTTGCCGTTAGGTCACCACATCACTAGCGTCGATATTTTACGCAACCGGGACAGTCAGTATGACAACAAAACGAGCCAAAATAATTGGTGCGGGCCTGCTGGGGCTTGCAGCTTTGACAACCACCATACCAGCAGCACAAGCGCGTCAGTATTTTCTGGTAATTCATACCGCCAATGCAACAGGTTTTTCTACCAAAAGTGAATGTGAACGCCACGCCAGCAGCACCTATGGATGTCGTTTGGGATTGGCAGGTAAATATTGCAGCGGCACCGATGTCTTCGTAAACAACCGGGTTGCTGACATGATGGTACAAAATTATCGAGCAAAAAGAAAAATCATCGTGCGTTACAAAAATTCCAACGGAAGTTTCGGCAGCCGAATTTGCAGTTTCAATTGAGCATCATCAGTCACAATAAAATCAAGACATGAACAATAGCTGACACGATTAAAGCGCGAGGAGCATGGCCCATCGCGCTTTTTTTTTCGCAGTATCCCACGTAAAGAAACTGCATGGTTTCCAGAACCAAAAGACGTCCAAAAAGTGCGCCTTATGATTTTTTCTTGTCTTGCTGCACAAAGATGGAAATAAACGCAAGCGTTGCCGAGATAAGAATGAGGAGGAGCGACACAGCATTCAATGCTGGTGTTGAGCCCTGTTTCAATCGATCAAACATTGTAATCGTCAGAGGTGAATCTGAGCCCGTCAACATCAATGTCGTGTTGAAGTTTTCAAACGACATGAGGAAACAGATGATCCCTGCCCCGATCAAGGCAGGCTTTAAAAATGGAATAGTGATCGTTCGGACCGCTTCCAGTTTGGTTGCCCCCAGATTCAGCGCTGCCTCCTCCAAGCTGATGTCGAACTTCCGTAAACGTGCAGATATAACCAAGGTGGTAATCGTCGTTACAAATGCGAACTGCCCCATTATCACCAGCACAAGACCGGGGCGTAACGCCTCAATCTCGTATCCCCATACATCCTCTACATTGTTTACAATCGAGTTTGCAAAAATAAGGATCGAGATACCAAGAATGACACCGGGAATGACAAGAGGCGTCAGTGCCAGAACATAGAGAAGGTTCTTGCCCGGAAAATTTGTACGCTCAAACAGGAACGCATTGCAGGTGCCAACAAACAGCGACAACGCAGTCACCCAGAGCGCAATAAAGGCAGAATAGCCAAAACTTTCAAGCAGTGCTCCATCATTGAAAACACCCAAACGTGGTTCGACATCACCAACAAACCAATCCAGTGTGAAGCCTTCCCAAGGCATTGATGGAAACAGGCTGTCATTGAAAGCAAATACGCCAACGACAATCAAAGGGGCCGCCAGATAGATGAAGAACACTGCAACATAGGCTTGATACAGACGGATGCCTGCTTTTGGTTGTGGAATTGACGGTATCATCGCTGCCTCCTACTTCACGGTATCTGCAAGGGTCTGTCGGCTTAACTTGAGACCAGCCCAGACGATGAGTGACGATAGAATGAGCAACATGAAGCCAAATGCCGAACCAGACTCCCAATTGAAGCGCGTGATAAACTGATTGTAGATCTGTTCCGTAAACCACAGACTATCCTTGCCACCCAGCAGGGTCGGGGTGAGGTAATTGCCCAACGTCAGCATGAAGACAACAATACAGCCTGAAGCAATGCCCGGCATGGCATGTGGGATAACGATATCACGCAGGATCGTGAAACCATTCCCACCCAGATCATAGCCTGCCTCTATAAGGCTATCATCCAATGTATCAAGCACTGTAACTAGCGGCACAACCATGAACAACATCGATGTATAAACAAGCCCGGTCATGAGTGACGCATCATTATAGAGCATCTCAACCGGCCCGGAAACCAAACCGGACCATTGCAAGAAGGAACTAATGACGCCGCTTTCACGCAACAGGATCATCCACCCGAATGTACGCACCAATTCCGATACCCAGAAAGGCAAAAGGCAGGCCAGAAAGAGCGTTGCCCGAATTTTTCCCTTCGCAATCTTTGCGATATAGTAGGAAATCGGAAAACCGACGATTAACGTGATGAAAGTCGCCAAAATTGACATCACCGCCGTACGCAGGAAGGTATTCCAATAAAGCGGTTCCGTGAAAAATTCGACATAATTTTGCAGACTGAAGGCATATTCCCGATAGCCGAGCTTTTCCCGCAGCGAGACGATCAGAAGATCGACATGCGGCAACATGATCAGAAAAACCAACCAGATCAGCAATGGCAACATCAAAAGCAAAGTGCTTGCCTTGAAAGCCGTTTTGGTGGAAGAAGTCATCACCTTTTCCTCATGCTTTACGATGCCTGCAATTGCTTGGAATAGGCGCGAGATTTTTCAATCTTCCATGTCAGTTGGACCATTTCTCCGCTGGCCAGATCTGAAAATGCACCAGTCTGTGGCAGGGTAACCAGAACCTTGTGACCACTCTGCTCGTCAATCACCTCGACACGACTATTGGCCCCATCGAAGAAAAGATTGGTGACACGACCAACGAAATTGTTCTGACCATCCTCAAAATGCGTGATGTTGCTTTCTCCATCTGATCGTTCAATCGAAATGGCTTCTGGCCGGACGAACAGATCAACATCTTCGCCAGCATTCAATGGTGTGTCACTTGCTTTCCTGACAACAATTTCCCCGCCTTCATCAAGGGCAACCATAGCTTGGTCGCCTGAGACGGACTGAATACGACCCGACCAACGATTGGTATCACCAACAAAGCCTGCCACAAAAGAAGTGTGCGGATGGTAATAGAGATCTTGCGGGGTTCCAACCTGCTCGAATTTCCCATGGTTCATCACTGCGACATGATCAGACATGACAAGAGCTTCAGACTGATCATGGGTGATGTAAACGAAGGTCGTGCCAATTTGCGCCTGCAGTTGCTTGAGCTCCACTTTCATATGTTCGCGCAGTTTCAAATCGAGTGCGCCAAGGGGCTCATCAAGCAACAGCAAGGTTGGCTCCAGCACCAGTGAACGAGCAATGGCAACGCGCTGTCTCTGACCGCCAGACAATTGATCAACGCTCTTCGAACCTGCATCTGGCAAGGATACCCGCTCCAATACATCCTTGACGCGATGTTCAATTTCACTGGTTGCCATTTTCCGCCGCTTCAAGCCGTAGGCAACATTCTCGGCAACGCTCATCATCGGGAACAAGGCCAGATGCTGGAACACCATATTGACCGGGCGTTTGTTGGGCGGCACTCCCAACATCGATTTCCCCTTGATGTCAAGACTGCCTGATGTCGGCTCGAGAAAACCAGCCAACATGCGCAACAATGTGGTTTTGCCGCAACCACTGGGGCCAAGAATTGAGAAAAAAGAGCCCTGTTGCACTTGTAACGAAACATTGTCTACGGCGATGAAGGAATCAAAGGTCTTGACCAGATCTCGGCATTCCAGGTCTAGCGGCTGGCTCATGTAGTCTTTTCCGAATTGGGCAACTGGTGTTTGAGGCGTCGTGAGTTCAGCGCAGGAGAAAACACCATGCTTTGTCTTTAAATACCAACTGATTTCAAGCATTTCAGCTGGTTCGCTTATTCTGAAGCAAGCAAACGCAAAAGGCTCCTTCGGGCGTTGCCCGAAGGAGCTTCTTTTATCAGGCGCGACAATTAGTTGCTTTTCGCAGCCTTAACGCGATCAAGCACCTTGCCTTCGATGGTTTCCAAGCCGGCAGGCACTGGTGGATACCATTTGATGTTATCCAGATCTGCAGGTGGGAAGGACGCCTTGAATTGTGCTTTCAGCTTGTCTTCGGCGAAATCGTCAGCCCCTTTGGATGCAGTAAAGTTACCAGCCGAAGCGGTAATCTTCGCAGCAACTTCTGGACGCATCACAAAGTTGATCCACTTGTAAGCTGCATCATCATTCTTACCCTTTTTCGGTAGAACAAAGGTATCGATCCAGCCCAGAGCACCTGATTTTGGCGCAACGAAAGTCACATCAGCATTGTCGCCGTTCAATTTCCAACCGCCGGTATCCCATGCCATCGCGGCAGTGACTTCACCTGAGCGGACCAGATTGAGAAGGGAATCGCCACCTTCCCAATAGGTTTTGACATTGCCCTTACAGGAGATCAGCTTTTCCTGAACCTTGTCCATGATGCCCTGATAGGCTGCCTTGTCACCATAAGCGGCAAATGGATCATGGCCCAGAGCAAAAGCAAAGCCGATCAACGTAGGACGCTTCAGACGATAGGAAACTTTTCCTTTGACGTCATCCAGGCAAAGATCCGTGTAATCCTTGACCATGCTGGCCTTCTTGGTGTCGAGCACCAGGCCGGAGGTTCCCCAAACATGCGGAACACCATATACCTCACCTTTGAAGGTGGTGTTGGCTTTGGTAGCATCCAGCATGGATGCAATAAACTGACCAGCATCGATCTTGGACAGATCCATTGGTTTATAGATGCGGTGTTCAGCCTGTGCACCGGATACGCGGTCTTGGCTAGGCTGGGCCAGGTCAAATCCACCGCCGCCAGTCGCACGCAACTTTGCGATCATTTCTTCGTTATTGGACTTGGTCACCTTGACATCGATGCCCGTCTCATCCTTGAACATCTTGACCACTGCGTCCGGAGCATAACCGCCCCAGGTCAGCAAGCGCAGTTCTTCGGCTTGTACGGAACCAGAAGCGAAGGCCAAGCCGGCCAAAACCGTGACACCCATCATCTTGGACTTCATCGCAACAGTCAGTTTCATTTGACTACTCTCCCTATTGGATTGTTCTGCGTTCTTTTTTAAGGCGTTGCACGGCTTTAAAAACCGTACATTTGATTTTCAGGCATTGAACCCGTCAAAACTGTCGCAAAGTTTAGACACAATTATTCACACCTGACAATGCAGGATCAGATAGTTTTGTAATAATTTTTTCAACTCAATTCATTATATACAATTTATTTCAGAGCCAATATCACAATCTTTCTGATCACTTGGCATACAGACATCAGATGAATATGAAGGTATTGTGATGGAATCTACGCTTTGTGATCAATTGCTGCTTCCATTTCACAAAGCAATGAATCGCTCTTTTTCGATCAAGCCGGAAAGCAGCCGATTTTGTAGGAAAAACCACTGATTTTCCTGATCTTGAAGCATTGATGATCTATGCTAGGTATCATTGCATACCAATAAGGATCAGGTTTACCCTCTACATGGTTTCTGTGTTGTTGCAGCAATGGGGATTTGTCTCTGAATTTTTTGATTTTCTCAGCCGCAATCGATCCAAGCGGATCATGCACTTCAGTTGAATACTATCAACCAATCAAAAATCCGAGATATAAACAGCGGCAAAAACAACAAAAGCGCGAAGAGCATGGCTCATCGCGCTTTTTGTTGTCGCAACCCACTTGGAAAGTGGCACGCCCTACGGGACTCGAACCCGTGTTTCCGCCGTGAAAGGGCGGCGTCCTAGACCGCTAGACGAAGGGCGCTTAGCGATGGGCGGTTTATAGGAAGCTTTTTCAAATGACGCAACATCTCTTTGAAACTTCCTGTGAATTATCGCTCAATTGTCACTGTGCCTGTGGAATAAACTGAACGCGTTTGATCACAGCCATGCTCTCTCCATCCAATTGCAACACGGATTGCACGCCCTTGCCTTCAATCAGAACATAGACATACCCATTATCGCTGGACATGCTGACGACCCGCTCTCCAGACTGCAAAATTTGCGTAACAGGGCCAGATTGTAAGGCGGGAGCGCTGGAAGCACTTTTCTTATTGCCCACGCTCTTGTAGACAATGACGCCAATGATGGCAGCAATGCCAATAAGCATAATCAGGCCAGACCAGATGACAAGCTTGCGCATTTTGCGCTGCACTTCCAGAAATCCTGGATGTTGATGCGGGTCATCCCCGGTTGGCTGCTGGTCGAAAGATGATTGAGACATGTCTGCTACTCAAGCTGAAAACGAAACTCTGAGCTTTTTAGTCGAAGATGAAGACGCTGGAAAGCGCCTTGATGCATTTATTGCCGCAAAAGAAGGCAGCCTGTCGCGCTCACGCTTCAAAAGCCTGATCAAGGAAGGCCATGTCAGCTCCATCAGCGAGCAGGGCGAAAGCAAGGTCGTCAAAGAACCGAATCATCGTGTCGCGCTTGGCCAAACCATCACCATCACCATGCCGCCACCAGAGGACCCAACCCCGTTGGGCGAAGATATCCCGCTGGACATCACCTATGAAGATGATCATCTGATCGTCATCAACAAGCCGACTGGCCTTGTGGTGCATCCGGCAGCGGGCAACTGGACTGGTACGCTGGTCAATGCCCTCATCCATCATTGCGGCGATAGCCTCTCTGGCATTGGCGGCGTCCGTCGTCCCGGCATCGTTCACCGGCTGGACAAGGAGACCTCCGGCCTTCTTGTCGTGGCCAAGACAGATGCCGCTCACAAAGGTTTGTCAGAACAATTTGCCGACCACGGCCGCACCGGACCACTCGTTCGTGCTTATCAGGCTCTGGTTTGGGACAAGCTGGACCGCCGCAAGGGTACCATCAATACCCAGATCGGCCGTTCTCACAACAATCGCCTGAAAATGATGGTGTTAAAAGAAGGTGGTCGCCAAGCCATCACCCATTATCAGGTCATGGAAGAATTTACCTCTGGCTCCGATATCGTGGCCTCACGCGTGGAATGCCGTCTTGAAACCGGCCGCACCCACCAGATCCGCGTTCATATGGCTCATATTGGCCACCCACTGATCGGTGATCCGGAATATGGGCAGGGCTTCAAATCCAAGCTGAACAAGCTTCCTGATACTCTTGCCCGCCATATCGAGAAAAGAAAGCGTCAAGCCTTGCATGCCGGCCTTCTGGGGTTTGCTCATCCAATCACTGGCGAAGAGATGGTTTTTGAAAGCGAAATGCCACAAGATCTCAAGAATGTGATGAAAGCCCTGCAAAATATGTAGGCTTCCCCCTGTAATTGCCCAATTTAGGCCTATATTGTGAAGATATGATTTTTTGTGTTGCAGGCCATTCTGGCTGCGACGGGCATCCCGCCTGATTGGGGGATCGAGGAAAGATATAAATGGCATCTGATTCTGGTAATATCCCGGCGATTTCCAGCTCCACTGGGGGGCTGAGCCGTTATTTGAGCGAAATTCGTCGTTTCCCGATGCTTGAGCCGCAAGAAGAATATATGCTGGCCAAGCGTTATGCCGAACACGGGGACAAGAAAGCCGCCCATAAAATGGTAACGAGCCATTTGCGTCTGGTTGCCAAAATTGCCATGGGCTATCGCGGCTATGGTCTTCCCGTCTCCGAGGTAGTCTCTGAGGGCAATGTTGGCCTGATGCAGGCAGTAAAACGTTTTGACCCTGAAAAAGGCTTCCGCTTGGCTACCTACGCCATGTGGTGGATCCGCGCCTCCATTCAGGAATATATTCTGCGCTCCTGGTCCTTGGTCAAGATGGGTACAACTGCAAACCAGAAACGCCTTTTCTTTAATCTGCGCAAGGTTAAAGGCCAGATTCAGGCACTGGAAGATGGCGACCTGAAACCGGAACAAGTCGACTATATCGCCGAAAAACTTGGCGTTTCCAATGAAGAAGTCGTTTCCATGAACCGACGCCTTGGAGGTGATGCATCGCTCAACGCACCATTGAAAGCCGATGGTGAAAGCGGCCAATGGCAGGATTGGCTGGTGGATGAAAGCGAAAGTCAGGAATCTGTACTCGCTGACAAGGAAGAATTCAATCATCGCATGGAGCTCCTCACCGAAGCGATGGACATTCTGAATGAGCGTGAACGTCGTATCTTTGAAGCACGCCGCCTGAGTGAAAAACCCGAAACACTTGAGTCGTTGTCCGAGGAATTTGGTGTCAGCCGTGAACGAATTCGCCAAATCGAAGTCCGTGCTTTTGAAAAAGTGCAAGAAGCCGTCCAAAAAGCTGCAACTAAAGCATTAGAAGCAAGCCTAGGTTGAGAAAGTATCTTGATTTAAGCAGTTACCCGTAAGAAACTAACGCCCATTGGGTAAGCAAGGTGACGTTTCGGCCATATCAAATCATGATATGGCCAACAAACCTGGAGGTGTTTATGGGCCGAGCAAGAGGCTTTAATGAAGAAGACGTGATCGATAAAGCGACGACGCTTTTTTGGCAACGCGGGTTCAATGGAACCTCAATGCGCGATCTCGTGAACGCAACAGGCTTGGCAAAAGCAAGCCTTTACAATGCCTTTGGCAACAAGGAAGCCCTGTTCACAGAGGTTCTCAACCATTATATCAATGTCAAGCAAACCAGAGTGCTGACACCATTGGTGACAATGGAACCTGCACGCAGAGCAATTGAGACATACTTTTCAAATTTGGCAAGATCCACGGAAGAAAATAAAAGAACACCAGGCTGTCTGCTGATCAATACAGCAACTGAGCAAGGACCTCACGACGAGAGCTTTCGCGAGATCGTTGATAACGGCATCGGCAGAACCGAACGCCACATCAAGGAAGCATTGCAACGAGGTATCAAGGATGGCTCGATCGATAGACGGATTGATCCGGACCTTTCTGCTTATTGCCTTGTCAGTACGGTCATTGCCATCCGTGCACAAGCCTGCAAGGGCATCGATACGGGCAAATTGAAAGCCTTGATCGAGGCCAATCTGGCAGTCCATGCGCCAGCTCCGCAGGCAAAATGAGCTTTTCAGGCATCTACACCGAACATACTGCACAAAATTAAAGGGCCCACAGAGGCCCTTTAATTCTATCAATTGCTTTGGTTGGCATAGATCGCCGAGTTTCTATTTGCTCCACTGGCGCAAAGCACTTTCCATGACCGTATTGCCGCTATCGCCCTTTCGCAGCGTCAGAATACCTCGTCGGCCAGACTTGAAGAGAATAGGCATATCAATCCATTGTCGCAGTTCCAAAAGCTCCAGATTATAACGCAAAGCCTTGGGACCAGAGGTCAAGGCAATCCAGTGTAGATCGTCAGCGATCCGTACCGGTTCGCCAAAGAGCCCTTGCCCTCTGCTGCCTTCAGTCGGCTTCATGATCAGGCCAGGAATCTTATCAACCTTGAGATCTTCTGCAGCACCCTGCTTGGAAACTTCAATCTCGATCAAATGAGATGCTGGAAGAGAAGCATCTTTGTTCTTGGACATGCGGATCTTGAACGAAATATCACGTTTTGGAACAGCCACAGCTATGGTGACGACAGCATCTTCACCCTCACCTTCCAGATTCCAGACCGTTTGCCCGGGATTGGCCTGTCCATCACTTCCTTCCGCCGCATTTTCCTCATAGAAAATAGCCTGAATTCCAGTATCCTCAACCTTTGCAGCTTGATCTTCTGCCGCCGGGGCTTCCTCGGAATTTGGATTTGTTGATGTCACTGGAGCAGATGAAACGTCGCTTTGATCTGGTTGGCTGGTGCTCTGTGTCTCACCTTGCTGCGACGTATCCTGCTCGGGTGTCACCGTAACAGTACGAACATTCTTGGCAACCATCTCGCCTTTGGCATCAGTCTTGTCCTCTGCGCTCTGAACAGGCTCTTTGGATCCCTTGTCCTCTGACGACGCATCAACGGAGGAACCGCCATCCGTCGTCGAGCCCAAAAACTCCGTCTTGTTCTGATACAGAAGATAGGAACTTCCCCCCAGAACAATCGCAACAACCGCAACCAATGCGAACAGTGCAAATCCAGAGGATTTTTCTTCTTCCTGAATACCGGGACCACGGCTTTTTGCCTTGTCCATATCTGCACCCACCGAAGTGACCGGAGAAGATGCCTTATAGGTTTTGGAGCTGGAAACAACAGCTTCGCCCAGCGTAGGCTCGATCCGAGATGCCTCACCTTTGCGCTGATCGCCGACAATATCAGCCGTTTCTTGAGCAGATTTAACGGCAGCACTTGTAGCGGTACCAAGCTTTTCTGCATCACGCACCGCATTTTTAAGCACATCCTGTCCGGCACGGCGGACAACGCGATCTTCGCTTTCCAACGGTTCTTTGGCTGATCCTGTGTCTACAGAATCATTCCCGTCATCCTTGACATCAGGGGCTGACGGACTTTCGGAGACCGAAACTGTTGGAGCCTTATTGGAAACAATCGGTTCTTGCGAGACAGGTGCTTCAACCTGAGGCTCTGAAACCACCGGAGCTGAAGGAGTGGTCGGTTCCACGGCGTCTGCCGCAGAAGAGACATTTTCCTGCGCCTCACCTTCCAACATCAAATCGCGCTCGACAGACCGAACAGCCTCTTCCAGCGCAACCCTTTGCTTGGAAATTTCGGCGGGAGGAAGAGGCGGGTTCATGCCTTGCAACTGTTTGAGCAGCGCATTGCGGGCCTTGTCATAAACAGCCTGCCGTTGCTCTCTGGTGCTATCTGGAAGCGCAACAACCGCACGCTTCAAAATTGCATAATAGTCCGCCATTCTCTTCCTCTTCTACTCCCTATCAGTCTGACGCGCATGACAACTGACAGGAAAGCCCGATCTTTCATCCCTATCCTAATCCTGATAAGGATCTTGAACAAGAATCGTATCGTCACGCTCTGGACTTGTAGAGAGTAGCGCAACAGGCGCACCAATCAACTCCTCAACGTGACGAACATATTTCACGGCCTGAGCAGGAAGATCATTCCAGGTTCTTGCACCTGCTGTCGTATCCTTCCAGCCTTCAAGCGTCTCATAGATAGGTTCAACCCGTGCCTGGGCTCCTTGAGAAGCCGGCAGATAGTCAATTTCCTCACCATCCAGCTTGTAACCGACACAGATCTTGATCTCTTCCAGACCATCGAGCACATCCAGCTTGGTCAAGGCAATCCCTGTAATTCCGGAGGTACAGATGGTCTGCTTCACCAGGACAGCATCGAACCAACCGCAACGGCGACTGCGTCCGGTCACTGTCCCGAATTCGTGACCGCGCTCACCAAGGAATTGGCCCACTTCATTAAGCTGCTCGGTCGGGAAAGGTCCCTCACCCACACGGGTTGTGTAGGCTTTGGTGATGCCCAGAACATAATCAAGAGCCTGTGGACCAAGACCTGAACCAGCAGATGCCTGACCGGCAATCGTGTTGGAAGACGTCACAAATGGATAGGTTCCATGATCAATATCCAACAGCGCGCCTTGCGCACCCTCGAACAAGATTCGCTTGCCGGCCTTGCGAGCAGCATTGAGGAAACGCCATACGCTATCCATGAAAGGTAGAACATTGGGCGCAACGCTCGTCAATTCCTCATAAATAGCGTCAGCAGAGATCTCTTCCACACCCAAACCACGACGCAAGGGATTGTGGTGCGCCAGCAGCCGATCAATCTTGGCACGCAATGTGCTTTCATTGGCCAGATCCATCAGGCGGATCGCACGGCGCCCCACCTTGTCTTCATATGCTGGGCCAATACCACGTTTGGTAGTACCGATCTTGGTACCTTCTGCAGCAGCATTTTCGCGAAGAGCATCCAATTCGCGATGCAAGGAAAGAATAAGGGTAGCATTTTCGGCAATACGCAGATTCTCGCGGGACACTGTCACTCCCTGCTCTGCCAGACGGCCCATTTCGGCCACAAGAGCATGAGGATCAACCACCACACCATTACCAATCACACCAATGGTGCCTTTGCGTACAACACCAGATGGCAGCAAACTCAACTTATAACTGACACCATCGATGACGAGCGTATGACCAGCATTATGACCGCCCTGAAAACGCACCACAATATCAGCCCGTTCGGACAGCCAGTCCACAATCTTGCCTTTACCCTCGTCGCCCCACTGCGACCCGACGACCACGACATTTGCCATAGATGCCAGCTCCTTATGTCTATCTGCTCTGATTGGCGCGGCAAAACTCACTTTGCCGAAAAAATAGAAGTTATGAGACTATGCCCCACAAACGCGCGGACTATAGACAAATTCAATTCCAAGCGCGACTCCGAATTAGGGACAATTGCCGCTTTCCTGACAGCATAAGTCATAATTCTGACGCTTTTCCCCGATCAACCGCTCTCGAAATGCGTCAAAAACCCAAAAAACCCGCCCTTCTGGTAAAAGGGCAGGCTTTCTAGAGAGAATCTTTGCAAAAGGGCTCAGAGAGCAAATTTCAGAACTTTGGTCTGAACAACACCTTCCAGACCCTCAATCTGTTTTACAATTGGCTCACTCACATCACCATCAATCTCAAGCAAGGCGATTGCCTCATCGCCAGCTTCTTTACGGCCAAGATTGAAGGTTGCAATATTGAGAGCTTCCTGACCAAGAACAGTCCCCAGACGACCAATGAAGCCAGGCTTATCATGGTTGGTGATATAAAGCATGGTCTCGCCCAGAGTGGCCTCCATATTGATGCCTTTGATCTGGATGATCCGTGGTTTGCCATTGGAGAAGACAGTACCCGCAACAGAACGCTCCTGACGTTCGGTCAGGATGGTCAGGCGAATATAATTCTCATAAGCACCTTGCTGTTCACGACGGGTTTCTTCCACAACGATACCGCGATCTTTGGCAACAGCTGGCGCTGACACCATATTCACGCTGGACAACAGTGGCTTCAGAACACCGGACAGAACAACAGAAGTCAGCGCACGGGTATTCATGTCAGCAACCTGACCTTCATATTCGATGCGAACACCTTTCAGACCGGTTTCAGTCAGCTGACCGGCAAAGGAACCAAGCTGTTCGGCCAGTTTGACGAATGGTGTCAAACGAGGCGCTTCCTCGGCGGTGATGGATGGCATATTGAGCGCGTTGGAAACAGCACCGTTGACCAGATAGTCAGCCATCTGTTCGGCCACCTGAATGGCCACATTTTCCTGAGCTTCAGAAGTAGAAGCACCAAGATGCGGGGTGCAGACGATATTTGGGCAACCAAACAATACATTCTCTTTGGCAGGCTCTTCAGAGAAGACATCAAATGCAGCTCCGGCAACCTTGCCAGATTTCAATGCTTCAGCCAGAGCTTCCTCGTCAACCAGACCACCACGCGCACAATTGATGATGCGCACACCGTCTTTCATGGATGCGATCGCTTCGCGAGAAACAACATTGCGTGTCTTATCGGTCAGCGGAGTATGCAAGGAAATGAAGTCAGCACGTTTGAAGAGGTCTTCCAGCTCCACTTTCTCAACGCCCAACTCGATGGCACGCTCTGGAGAAAGGAATGGATCAAACGCAATCACCTTCATTTTCAAGCCAACCGCACGAGTGGCAACAATACCACCAATGTTACCACAACCAATCACACCCAAAGTCTTGTTGGTGATTTCAACACCCATGAATTTGGATTTTTCCCACTTGCCCTGCTGAGTGGACGCATCAGCCGCCGGGATCTGGCGAGCACAGGCAAACATCATGGCGATGGCATGCTCGGCAGTGGTAATGGAGTTACCGAATGGAGTATTCATCACAATGACACCGCGCTGGGTAGCAGCATCAATATCGACATTATCGACACCAATACCGGCACGACCAATCACTTTCAGATTATCTGCGGCGGCAATCACTTTCTCGGTTGCCTTGGTCGCGGAGCGAATAGCCAAACCATCATACTGGCCGATCACTTCCAGAAGCTTGTCTTTGTCCTTGCCGAGATCTGGCAGGTAATCAACTTCAACGCCTTTGTCTTTGAAGACCTGAACAGCAGTTGGAGACAGTTTGTCGGAAATCAGTACCTTAGCCATGGTTTCATCCTCATGGTGCTGGCAGAAGCGCGATAGCTCAACTCAAGATGCAGCTTCTGCGTCAGGAGGCGTCCTGATCATCAGAACGCTCCTCATAATAGAAAATTCGTGAATATTTGCTCGTCTGGAGCGAAGCTTAAAGGGAAGCTTTTTCTTGCTCGAACGCCCAGTCCAACCAAGGGGTCAGCGCTTCCAGATCAGATGCTTCAACTGTTGCACCAGCCCAGATCCGAAGACCGGATGGCGCATCACGATAAGCACCGATGTCAAAGGCAACGCCCTCTTTATCGAGGCGAGAAACCAAAGCTTTGGCGAAAGCAGCCTGAGCATCGGCATCCAGCGCAGCCACTGTTTCATCAACGATGGTCAGACAGACAGAGCTGTTGGAGCGAGTGGCTTTGTCCTTGGCAAGGAAATCAACCCAAGGGGTATTCTCAGCCCAAGCTTCCAAAACCGCCAGATTGGCATTGGCACGACCGATCAAAGCGTCCAGACCACCAATTTCCTTGGCCCAAGCCAGAGCATCCAGATAATCTTCAACGCACAGCATGGAAGGAGTATTGATGGTGGCACCCTCAAAGATACCATTGATCAGCTTGCCACTTTTGGTCAGGCGAAAAATCTTTGGCAATGGCCAAGCCGGGACATAGCTTTCCAGACGCTCAACGGCGCGTGGAGACAGGATCAGCATGCCGTGAGCTGCTTCACCGCCCAGCACTTTCTGCCAGCTGTAAGTGGTCACATCCAGTTTGTCCCACTCAAGTGGTTGAGCGAAAGCAGCAGACGTCGCATCACAAATGGTCAAACCTTCACGATCTGCCGGGATCCAGTCGCCATTTGGCACACAAACGCCTGAAGTCGTGCCATTCCATGTGAAGACCACATCACGAGCGAAATCAACATCGGCGAGATTTGGCAGGGTACCATAATCGGCTTCCATGACGCGAACATCATCAAGCTTGAGCTGTTTGGTGACATCCGTCGCCCAGCCTTTGCCGAAGCTCTCCCAAACAAGCATATCAACGCCGCGCGCTCCAAGAAGAGACCACAGAGCCATTTCGACCGCACCAGTATCGGACGCAGGAACGATGCCAATCTTGTAGTTTGCTGGGATACCAAGCACTTCGCGGGTCTGCTCAATGGCATCCTTCAGCTTGGTCTTACCAATTTTTGCTCGGTGAGAACGGCCCAGCGCAGCATCTTTCAGGCTGTCCAAAGACCAGCCTGGACGCTTGGAGCAAGGACCAGAAGAAAAATGGGGATTGTTCGGCCGTGTGGCCGGTAGTGTAGTGCTCATAATTAGCTACCCTCACAGATAGTTGCCTCTCGTTGGGGAGAGGTGTCCCACGGACGGGGGTAGACAAAACGCCGGACAGCGTCAACGACAAATTCATCACATCATCAAATTTTCATCCAATGACCTATGTGAACTCCCTAAATATGTTTCCTGTAAGGGAAATTTAAAATCATAAGAAACTTTCTCCTCTTTTCGAGGTGCCTATCATTCTCGTCATGTTGATAACTTTTGAGCAGCATGGTGTAATCATATTGATAAAATCGAAAAAGGCGACCATCCAGAGATGATCGCCTTTTCGAGAGGATTTGGCATCCTGACTTTCCCACCAGGAGCCAAAGTCAGCTCCTGGAACCGTGCATTTGATCTGCCCAAGAGCGACGTCGCACCTGCTCCAGGGAAAACAACAAACCCTTAGTCCAGATCGTAGCGCAGACCTACACGGAATTCATGCGCATAAATATCTTCAATCTTCACAGGGTTCTGGGCATTGGTACCATTTGTAAATGTAGTACCAGTCTTGGCTTCACCCATGGACAGGAAGCGATAATTGGCATCGAATTTCCAACCTTCTTCAATGTCAACCACGGCACCAGCCATCAGATTCCATGCAAAATTGGTATTGTCACCATCAGAGAATGGCACACCGTTACTGGTCGCATAACCACCAAGGGTCAAATGAGTCAGACCGATACCGGCACCAACATATGGTGTTACGGAATTCCAGGTACCGAAGTCATAGTAACCGTTCAGCATCAAGGTCCATGCACTGAATTTGGCGGAC
This sequence comes from Cohaesibacter gelatinilyticus, assembly GCF_900215605.1. Taxonomy (NCBI): domain Bacteria; kingdom Pseudomonadati; phylum Pseudomonadota; class Alphaproteobacteria; order Hyphomicrobiales; family Cohaesibacteraceae; genus Cohaesibacter; species Cohaesibacter gelatinilyticus. Next base: position 296,301 of record NZ_OBEL01000006.1, read on the forward strand.
TCATTGGAATAACCACCAGAACAGCCACCACAGCCACCCACCATGCCCTTGAACTTGGCTTCATGGCGATAGTCAACCGTAACATCAGCACGTAGATGTTCGTTGAAGTAATAGCCGAAACCACCACCAATCAACCAACCATTGTCAATCTCTTCCTTAATGAATGCACGATGGCCGTTGGTAGGATCCTGCCACGAAGCATCCGGATTGCTGTAAGCTGCATAGCCAATATCGCCACGCAGATACCAACTGGAACCAATCTCGACCAAAGTCTCTGGCTCATATTCAATGACCGGGGGAGTTGGCAAATCCGCTGCCATAGCAACGCCAGCGGACATAGCGGCCCCGAACACACTCAAAAACAGATTTCTTTTGAGGCTGCTCATCTCATTTTCCTCTCGATACAAATGTCTGAACAAGCATTTGAGATATTTACTCAAGAGAAAAGATCGCAGAATTTCCTTAATACTCGATTAACTACAACAATTAAGGTTAACAACACCAAATACACAAGTCATGATAAGAATTAGAATATATATTCATGCAAATTGCAAAATTTTATCTTAACAAATCCTTACCAGCCGCATTATTCGGTAAGTTTGCACTCTCCAGTTTAATCCTCTAGGCTCCCCGCACAGCTTATGCTCCCCTCCTACAAGGCCCTTCAATGCCCATAATTACCGCGCGTCACTGGCTCCTTCTGCTCTTTTTGATTCTTTCCTGGAGTTCGGCCATCATTTTGACCCGCGTCGCAGTTCTGGAGATCCCTCCCTTATGGGTGACAGCCGGGCGACTGACCGGAGGCGCGATCATTCTCATCATCTATCGATTGGTTTTTTACAAAAAACCCTGGAGCCTTGGCTGGCATCACACTTTGTGGCTGATTTTACTGGGATTGCTCAGCTCTGCCGCCCCTTTCCTATTGATCGCTTGGGGAACCCAATTCACCACCTCATCAGTTGCCGGAATTTTGATGGGAACCGTTCCACTGATTGTTCTGGGGTTGGCTCACCTGCTATTGCCAGATGAAAAGATGACCCGTATCAAACTTGGCGGCTTCACCTTGGGTTTCATCGGGGTCATCCTCGTCATCAACCCTTGGCGAACCACAGAAACATCTTCCAGCAACTCTGCAACAGACACCATGGAGCTCATAGGCCAGCTGGCAATTTTCCTTGCAGCCTTCTGCTATGCGGCCAGTGGAGTACTAACACGCCGTATGCCACAGGCAGATAATATCGATAAAGCAACAGTAGTCGTACTGATCGCCGCGCTCATGTTGCTCATTGCATGCTGGATCTTCAATCCTGAAATATCAATTGAAACCACGCCTCTTCATAGCTGGTTGATTCTGGCTTACCTGGGTCTGGTGCCAACAGCCATTGCCTCTATCGTTCTATTCATCTTGCTTCAGGAAACTTCAGCCAGTTTCGTGACCACCAGCAACTATATTATTCCGGCTCTTACCACGTTGGGCGGCATTCTGTTTTTGGGAGAAAGCCTGAACAACCTCGCATGGATAGGCTTCATCATCATTCTGACAGGCCTGATCTTGAGCAATAGAAAAGGCGCCCGACAATCGCCCGACGCCTCATCCACAAATCACTATGCTTCCAACCAGCAACGCTAATTCAAATATCAGCCCTGGCTGACCTTCCGTACCTCATCGCAAATGTCATCGACAACCAGCTCAACCAGGTCATGATCATCGCCTTCCGCCATAACGCGGATCAAAGGTTCGGTCCCTGATGGACGGATCACAAGACGGCCTGAATTACCAAGACGCTCCTCACCCGAGACAATAGCAGCTTTCACATTGTCCATTTCAAGCGGTGCACCGCTGCTATAACGCACATTCTTCAAAAGCTGAGGCACAGGTTCAAAGCGATTGCAAACCTCGCTCACAGGCTTGTTCATCTTCTTGACCACAGCAAGAATTTGCAAAGCAGCAATCAAACCATCTCCCGTGGTAGAATAATCAGAGAGAACCAAATGGCCTGACTGTTCACCTCCCACATTGAAACCATGCTGACGCATATGTTCCACAACATACCGATCACCAACCTTGGTACGCGCAAGATCCAGCCCCAAACCGCCCAAAAAGCGCTCAAGACCAAGATTGGACATGACAGTCGCGACAATACCGTTACCGGACAAGCGATTTTCCTTGGCCCAGCTCTCCGCAACCACAGCCATAAGCTGATCACCATCAACCCGATGGCCGGTTTCATCGACAATGATCACCCGGTCCGCATCACCATCCAACGCGATGCCGATATCCGCACGCACTTCCCTGACCTTGTCGATCAAGACATCAACATGGGTAGACCCACATTTGTCATTGATATTGAAGCCGTTCGGATCAACTCCAATGCTCACGACCTCGGCACCCAACTCCCATAGAGCATCCGGCGCGACACGATAGGCAGCGCCATGAGCACAATCAACGACAACCCGTAGACCATCCAGAGACATGGCACGTGGCAGAGTGCGTTTGGCAAATTCAATATAACGATCGTAGACACTTTCAATACGTTTGGTCCGCCCCAATTGCTCGGGCTTTACCAACTGGCTGGACATGTCCTGATCCAGCATAGCTTCGATCTTGGCTTCCAGCTCGTCATTAAGTTTGTATCCATCCGGACCAAACAGCTTGATGCCATTGTCATTGAATGGATTATGGGAGGCGGAAATCATCACACCGAGATCTGCACGCAACGAACGTGTCAGCATGGCAACGCCAGGTGTTGGCACTGGTCCCAACAAAAACACATCCATACCCATCGAGGTAAAACCTGCCGTGAGGGCTGGTTCAAGCATGTAACCGGACAGACGTGTATCCTTGCCGATCACGACCCGGTGACGATGATCTCCCCGCCGAAACAGCTTGCCAGTTGCCATACCAACCTTCATGGCAATCTCGGCTGTCATAGGATAGGAGTTTGCGCATCCCCGAATGCCATCAGTCCCAAAATACTTACCCATCGTCCGTTCCGACCTTTCCATTCATTCTTCACATAGCGATCAGATCAAATCTGGCTTGGCCTCTTCTAACTCATCTTTCTTGCCAGAGTGAGAAGATCCAGCTGCTTTACAATCAATCTTTGTGTTCAAATGTAACAAGCAAGATTAAAAACCGCTAAACAGAAGCATATAAAATCGGTTTTTGCCAAAATCAGACGCTCGGAAACAGCAAAGGGCGCTCTCTGTCAAGAGCGCCCTTGCGTTAATCTTACCTTGAAAACCTGAGGAATATCTCAGATCAAGACGATGGCTGAGGCTCCATGCCATCATCACTTTCATCGCCCTTGTCGCTGCCTTTCTTGACAGCACCAGCAGATGGGACAGCAGATCCTTTTGGTGTGGTCGGCTCATCATCATCTTCACGAACTGGCGGTTTGCCATCAATCAGATCACGAATTTCCTGACCGGACAGGGTCTCATATTCCAAAAGACCTTCGGCAATGATGATCAGCTCGTCCTTGTGATCCGTCAGGATTTTCTGAGCGGTTTCCAGACCAGTCTCAACAAAACGTTTGGTTTCGCTATCAACCAGCTTTTGCGTATCATCGGAGACATGCTGCTGACGGGCAACAGAATGTCCGAGGAAGACTTCCTGTTCGTTTTCTGAGTAGAGCAATGGCCCCAGTTCATCAGACATACCAAATTGCGTGGCCATGGCATGGGCCAGACGGGTTGCCATCTGAATGTCACCAGTCGCCCCTGATGTCACCTTGTCATAACCAAAGATCATCTCTTCAGCGACACGACCACCCATAGCCACAGCCAGATCAGCGTTGCATTTGGCGCGAGTCAGCGAGACCTGATCCTTTTCAGGAAGACGCATCACCATGCCAAGAGCACGGCCACGAGGAATGATGGTAGCCTTGTGAATGGGATCCGAGGCAGGCATATGCAGTGCAACCAAGGCATGGCCGGCTTCGTGATATGCGGTCAGCTTCTTCTCCTCGTCGCTCATGACAAGCGTCCGACGCTCAGCACCCATCATGACCTTATCCTTGGCATCCTCGAATTCCTGCATGGAGACAAGACGACGATCCCGGCGAGCCGCCAAAAGCGCAGCTTCATTGACAAGGTTCATCAAGTCTGCACCCGAGAAACCAGGCGTACCACGGGCAAGCGTCTTCAGATCCACATCCGGAGCCAGAGGCACATTGCGCACATGAACCTTGAGGATCTTCTCTCGGCCGGTGATATCAGGATTGGGTACAACGATCTGACGATCGAAACGACCCGGACGCATGAGAGCCGGGTCCAAAACGTCAGGACGGTTGGTCGCAGCAACAAGGATCACGCCCTCATTGGCTTCAAAGCCATCCATCTCAACCAGCAACTGGTTCAGAGTCTGCTCACGCTCATCGTTACCACCACCAAGGCCAGCGCCGCGATGGCGACCAACAGCATCAATCTCATCGATGAAGATGATACATGGAGCATTCTTCTTTGCTTGCTCGAACATATCCCGCACGCGAGAGGCACCAACACCGACAAACATCTCCACGAAGTCGGAACCGGAAATGGAGAAGAAAGGCACATTGGCTTCACCAGCAACGGCACGACCAAGCAAGGTTTTACCAGTGCCCGGAGGGCCCACCAGAAGAACACCGCGTGGGATACGGCCACCAAGACGTTGGAATTTCTGCGGATCACGCAAGAATTCAACAATCTCTTCCAAATCTTCCTTGGCTTCATCCACGCCAGCCACGTCATCAAAGACAACACGGCCATGAGCTTCGGTCAATAACTTGGCCTTCGATTTACCAAACCCCATTGCCTTGCCACCGCCCTGCATCTGGCGCATGAAGAATATCCATACAGCCAAAATCAGGATCATCGGGAACCAGGAAATCAGGGCACCAAGCAAAGAGAAGCTTTCGGTCTCCGGCTTGGCGGTGATGGCAACACCATTCTTGGTCAACAGCGGAATAAGCGTGGTGTCATTTTCTGGCAGAAAGGTCTGGAAAGAGCCACCATCTGACAAATGACCAGTAACCTGTTGACCTGTTATGGTGACGTCCTTGATCCGCCCCTGCTCCACATCACTTACAAATTGAGAGAAGGGGATTTCCAGACTATTGGTGCGCTGGGATGGATTCTGGAACAATTGGAATAATGCAATAAGCAGCAGTCCAATAATCACCCACAATGCCAAGCTGCGGAAATTCGCGTTCATATGTTTTCCCTTGGTTCCTTTTGGGAAGTATCAGCAGCCCGTCTGTCGCCTGTGCCAAGCAATTGACGAGCCGATCCTTACATTTCATTTGAATTTAGGCATCGAACACGCCCTTGCCAAGGCATAGAGGCGGCTTTGTTCCCTAAATAATGCGAAATGGTTTACCCACTTCACCCATTTTTCGTAAATCTCGTGTTTTTTTCAGAAAATTCAAGAGGACATCCCGTCGCCTTTGCTATTTCTGGTAAATCCATCACAAATTTCAGCCGATTTTCTTGCCATGCGCTAGGCAAAGCATCAATCACTCCCGCAGGCAAGGCCTCCATCGCAACCAGTGATTCCTGTTTCAACAGACCGGTCTGCAGCAGTTTTTGTCTGCCACGCTCACCCAAAGGCGACAATGTAAGAGCCCCAATATTCCGATCATCAGGGTAATGGACATTCCATAGCCCCTGCCAATCAAAATCTTCACCCACCGATAGCTTTGCAAGGATAGGCTTTCGCCCTGGCTCACGATAAACCCATAGTCGCTGTCCGGAAATCGCAAAGCAACAAGCTCCCAGCGTCTTTTTGCGAACTCTTCTTTCAGCATCATCCCATAGAACAAGATCTTGATCCAAAGAGATCAGACTTTGCTCCCCGCAAGGATATCCCGGACCGGCAACCTGAAAAAGTGCCTCTTGCAACAGACGCAAGCGAAATTCCTCGGCCAACAGGCAATAATCTATCATATTGCAAACCAAAGCCCTACCAACCACAGGCGTCATAAGAGCGGAAAATTTCTCAAATGTTACAGAATTTAGCGCCTCTTCCGCTCGCAGAAGGCGTTCCGACGTTCTTGAGAAATGTGATGCATCTGCTCCAAAGCGTTTAAGAACGGGCATCAGGGTCTTGCGTACATTCACCCTGAGATACCTGATACTCTCATTGGAGGGATCTTCACACCAATTCAAATCAAACCGTTGTAAAATGTTCTGCAATTCCTGCTTGGAATGCTTGAGCAAAGGCCGTGCCAGGATCAAGCCATTCAGAACACGAGCAGGGCGCATGGCACTCAAACCACGCACAGACGATCCACGCAAAAGCCGCATGAGGAAAGTTTCAGCCTGATCATCCATATGATGGGCCGTCACAATCGTCTTTACACCCAACGATTGGGCATGGTCGGCCAGCAAGGAATAGCGGGCTTCTCGCGCCTTGCCTTGCAAGTTGGAAGAAGATTTATCGCCCTGCCAGTTCAAGATCGCATGAGGCAGAGCAAGGCATTGGGCAAGTTCACCCACATACTCGGCCTCTGCATGTGCTTCTTCGCGCAAACCATGATCGACTGTCGCCAGATATATCGGAATTTGATGTCCCAACCGTGATCGCCAAGCATAACACAGCATAACAAGCGCAAGAGAATCAGGTCCACCGGAAACCGCCAGCAACATTCCATCTTGCTTTGAGGGGATTTCATCAAAAAGGGACGAAAGAACAGAGCCAGAGAAGGGACCTTCCGGCAAATAGAGTGCATCATCAGTGATGCGCTCTTTCAGATCATCGGGCCATGGCATGGAAACGGATGAACGCCCAGATGTTTTAGCACTTGGCATTTTTAATTTCAGAGCGCACCTTCTGGCGCACACCTGCAGATGCATTGGGATATTTGGCCAGCAACTCTTCATAGGTGGCGCAAGCCGCCTCACGTTCCTTGATTTGACGTAGAGACATCCCCGTCTTTAACAGCATATCCGGTGCCTTCTGTGCCTGAGGATAGGTAGAATAAGCATTCAGGAAAGTCTCGATCGCTCCGCGATAATCGCGGCGCTGAAACTGGCTCTCACCAATCCAGTAGTGGGCATTGGCAACAAGCTGATGTGTCCCGTAAGACGCTATGAACTGACGAAAAGCCCCTTCCGCCTGCCCATATTGTCCCTGAAGCACCAAACCATAGGCTTGATCATAGTCTGTAACCGGATCACCTGTCAGAGACGCAACCTGATTGGACGGCGCAACATTTCCCAAACCAGGATTTATTGGGTTGGCGCCTGGAAAGGTGGCACCCGGCACAGCCGCACCTCCGTTCAGCATGCTGGAAAGATCAACTGGCCCAGACCCACCGGCACCACCAATAGCCTGATTGGCGGCACTACCAAAATTGGGCTGAGCACCATTCAAGCTACCCAAAGTCTGTGGTGGCGTTCCCAACTGCTCGAAATTCTGACTTGGTGCTTGTTGCTTTGGCTTTGCGCGAGATTGTTTACGACGCTTTTTGCTGCCTCCCCTTTCCAGATCCTGAAAACGAAACTCGGAATCTTCCTGAAAACGGCGAAGCTGTTCCTGCATTTGACGAATTCGGAAGTTCAGCTCTTCGATCTGACCATTGTAAATGCGCAACTGGTTTTCCAGCCGATCTACGCGCACAGCCAGATTGGCGGCAGATTGAGCCACAACAATACGCTGCTGACTTGGTGCAGTTGATGCAGATGGACCAGAAGGAATAGGCAGTGGCGGGATTGGCGCACGCTGCATCTGGGTTTCCATCGTACTAACCCGTTGTTCCAACTCGCTCCAATTGGTGGGGTTGACCGCACCGGCCAAACTGGCCCCAACAAGTAGAAAAGCAGTCGCGGTTGCCAATGTTCTGATCATCAAAATCCCCATTACAGAAATCAAATTCAGGAATGCGCTGGCCATGAAGTGAATGGCCTTCAAGCAGCAATGAAAGCGAGCTTACAGCCTGTTCCCGAAAAGTTGAAGCACTTTTCGGATAAGAACTCGCTTCAAAACAAGGAGTTAAAACAAAGCTTGCAATTCACCAATTGCGGACAGTGTTTTAACGGCTTCTTTTGCACTGTTGCACCCTCATGCCAGTTTGATGGGGCAAAATTATGATCAAGTTGGTAAAGTGATGCTCATCGGAAGCAGTGTGATATCAAAAACACAAAAACCGGCCCCATGGAGCCGGTTTTCAAATCCTCAATCAAGCGAGTCACCAAACCCACCTGACGTGCAGCTACCCACAAAAGCGACAGCGCTTTTGTGGCGGCCGATAGGCAAGCGCGTAGCGCCCCGTCTGGAGCCCTGATCACGAGATCAGGGATAGCGTGAAGACACTAGTCACCCGAATCTAAAGTTCGTCACATTGAACAGCGAGTACCGAACGAACTTTAGATTCAAAAGGGTGACTAGCAAATATATGTTTCTAGTGTGGTTTTAGGAATTGAAATAGGCAAACGAACCTGCCGATAAATGATACCTATTTCAATTCCACCACACTAGTTAGACAACACGGTCACTGCTCGACGGTTCTGAGACCAGCAGGAAATATCGTTACACACCGCAACGGGACGCTCCTTACCGAAAGATTTGGTCATCAGGCGGTTGGAAGCAATACCCTTGGAGACCAGGTAATTACGAACCGAATTGGCACGGCGAGCACCGAGAGCGATGTTATATTCGCGAGTACCGCGCTCATCAGCATGACCCTCAATGGCAACACGATAATTGCCATACTGGTTCAACCATAGAGCCTGTTTGTCCAAGGTCGCCTGAGATGATGGATTGATATCGGAACTATCGGTATCAAAGAAGACGCGGTCGCCCACATTCACCACAAAATCCTGGGTCGAACCCGGTGTCGCATTGTTCGCAAGGCCCGGATTGGCCATTTTATCTGGATTGGCAGAACAAGCAGCAAGAACGCCCAGCAGGCCTATGGCCAGAGCAGCACGAACGGGAGTGGAGGCTTTTTTTGACAACATAGCTGTCCTCAATTTTCCATAGGGCAATCGCCCAAACATCATGGGTCGCAGCCCAAATAAGGTTGATCAAGTATGAGCTAAACTGGTTAACCCTGCGTTGGCAAAGATGGTTAACATTTGCCTAATGGGTGGAACCCAATCTCATAGACTGAAAAACCAGACACACAAAGAATACCAACGAGGGGAAAGAATAGCTCATATGACCGAACTTTTCAGGTTTTGTGGCAAGGAGCTGATGCCGCCCTGGTCTGGTTGACCAAAAGGTAGCAGAGACGTAGTCCACAAAGCCTGAAAATTCGGCCTTCGATGCTTTTCGATTGCTCGCTGAACATCGTTACCTTTCTCGGAAAATACCCCGGTATTGTCCGTCAAAAGCTGCCTTGTCAGCAAACAATCGAAAAGCATCCTATGAGTTATTGTTCTCCCTCGTTGGTATAAGATTGGCCACCTCTCGGATAGAAAGGTGGCCAGACTAAGGCAGTTCAAACTACATTCCAGTCGCTATTCGCCACTGTGATATCAGGGCAACTACCCTACTCTACCAATGGTGACCATGCAGGGTCAGAACCAAAGGCTGGTGTTGGAACCTGATATTCATTGCGACCAGTCAGATCGATGCTATAGAGCTTCGGACCACCACCTGCACCAGGGCTTTCACGGAAGAACATCAACACGCGACCATTGGGTGCCCAAGTAGGCCCCTCATTGTGATAGCCATCAGCCAGGATACGCTCACGAGATCCGTCCGTCTTCATCACACCTATCTGGAACTGACCTTTATATTGCTTGGTAAAGGCGATCAAATCTCCACGAGGAGACCAGACCGGCGTACCATAGCTGCCCTGACCGAAGCTGATGCGACGCACATTGCTTCCATCAGAATTCATCACATAAACCTGCTGACGCCCCCCGCGATCAGATTCAAACGCAATCTGACGACCATCCGGCGAGAAAGTCGGGCTGGTATCAATGGAAGCGGAATTGGTCAAACGCGTGATTTTACCATTGCGTAAATCCATGCGGTAAATATTCGCATCCCCCGCTTGCTGCAAGCTCAACACAATGCTCAGGCCATCTGGAGAAAAGCGAGATGAGAAGCTCATTCCCGGAAACTTGCCTACATTGGAGCGGCGACCATTTTCAAGATTGAGCAGATAAACCTTAGGCTGCCCATCTTCCAGCGCCATATAGGTAACTTCCTGACGGGTTGGAGAGAAACGTGGTGTTAGCACCAGATCCCGACCATCGGTCAGATAGCGCACATTGGCACCATCCTGATCCATGATAGCAAGACGTTTGACGCGATTGGCTTTCGGACCACTCTCATCGACATATACGATACGGGTATCAAAATATCCCTTTTCGCCGGTCAGACGCTCATAGATCGCATCAGCAATGATATGCGCTACACGACGCCAATTCTTTGGTGCGGTGAAAAATTGCTGACCGGTCATTTGCTTACCAGCATAAACATCCCAGAGACGAAATTCCGCTTTCAAACGGCCATCAGCTTCTTGCGTCACAGTACCGGTTACCAGAGCCTGCGCATTCAATACGGTCCAGTTGGCAAAGGAAGGAGAAGAAGACGAAGTCAGGCCTTTTTCCAGAAAGGTGTTTTTATCCAGCGGAGCAAAAAGACCGGATCGTTTCAGATCCGCTTCCACGACTTGTGCAATTTGCGCGCCTTGCGGCACACCGGAAAAGCTCGGGATTGCAATCGGCATCGGCTGAATATTACCCTGACGGATGTCGATCTCAATCAAGGCGTGACCGGGTGAAGCAAAAGCCACCAGCGCCATGAGGGCAAGAGCCATAGACAGGCTTCGTTGAACAAGGCGGCTCAAACCAGCGCTCCATCGTGATGTGATTTTTCGCATTTCGCTCTTCCTTGTCTGTCTCTCAAACTGTGTCTCAATTCGCCAGAATACCAATTGAGCGTATTTCCAAAATCTCCAGCCACATTTCCAATATTAGATCAGAACATGTCAGACGGATCAAAATTCAAAATTGTGTCTTTCCAAAGGTCATATTTATCAGCGGGCAATTGATAAGGAGCACAACGCATCACTGCACGGACCGCTGCACGGGAGGCCGCATAGCCAAAGCTGCCAGGAGGCCCGGCAAGAATTTCCGGCTGGCCAACCACATTGCCAGACCGATCCATACGGAACTGCAAGCGAATACGCAGCTCTCCTGCATCAATCGCTCCAGCAGGCGGGCTCCAGCACTCACTGACCTGGGCTCGCAGGCTATCAATTTCACTCTGCGTCATGGCGGCTGCCTGTTTGCCAGTGCGTGACCCAAAGGATGCTTTCTTAGCCTCAGAAGACGTCTTTTGTGGTGCGGCCTCGTCGGCTTTGTTCACCAAAGCCTTCAGAGCATTGGCGTCAAAATCACGTTTCTTTTTGGCAGGCTGCTTTTGAGCGACCTTTTTCGGTGGTGATTTTTTCTTAGGCGGCTTTGGCTTTATTTTTGGCAAAGCCGCAATGGCTTTTGGCGCTTCCGGCTTTTCCTCGATGACTTTGGGCTCAACTTTTGGCTCGGCCTTTTTCACCGGTGCAGGCTCAGACTCGGCTTTCTTCACTGGTTCCGGCTTTGGCTCAACCTTTGGCGTAGGCTCGGACTTCGGCTTGGCCTCGGTTTCCTGCACCTTGGGTTGAACCTTTGGCGCAGGCTTTTTCGGCTCTTCCTTGACAGGTTCAGGCGCTTTTTTCACTTCTTCCTGAATCTTGTCCTGCACCTTGCCTTTTGAGTCACCTTTCTTGACATCAGTGACATCCGCGAGCGTCACCAAGTCCACAGGCAAAATCTCAAGAGGCGTCACGTCATGGGTCTTTGGTGCAGGCAAGCTGACCAATCCCCATGCCAAAACCAGCACATGGCTAACAGAAGATGCAATGAAGCCGACATTACGCATACGCGGTTACTGAAGCTCCTCAGTGCTGACAAGACCAATTTTCTTGAAACCGGCACGGTTCATGGCACCCATCACCTTGATGATGGCACCATAATTGGCGTTGGTATCGCCACGAACGAAGATCCGTTCCTCATAACCATTCTTGGCCACACCCAGAAGGGTCTGGACCAGTTGATCTACTTCGACAGGCTGATCCTGAACATGTACCGACCCATCGGCCTGCACAGACACTGTCAAAGGCTCGGTCTGACTGGACAGAGGTTTGGCCGAGCTTTCGGGTAGATCCAGAGGCACGCCCACCGTCATCATTGGAGCAGAGACCATGAAGATGATCAGAAGCACCAGCATGACGTCAACCAGGGGCGTGACGTTGATCTCGGCGACCGGACGATGACGAATGGCACGTCTCGCACCGCGTCTGCGCCCACCACCGGATGTTCCCTGTGTTCCCATGCCCATGGCTTAGCCCCTTTCATCCATCAAACGAGACAGAATGGCCGAAAACTCATCGGCAAAACCTTCCAGACGCAAGGCATGCTGTGAAGCGAGGCTGGCCAGTTTGTTATAGGCAATCACGGCAGGAATAGCGGCAAGCAGACCAATTGCGGTGGCAAACAAAGCTTCAGCAATACCTGGTGCCACAACGGCCAGAGATGTCGATTTGGAAGCAGCAATGCCCTGAAAGGAATTCATGATACCCCAGACAGTGCCGAACAGACCAACGAACGGAGCGGCAGATCCAACGGTCGCAAGAAACAGCAAACGCTTTTCAAGCCGATCCACTTCGCGCGCCAAGGTAACATCCAGGACCTTCTCGATCCGGGTCGGAAGCCCAGCAACGGAGCGGGCCTGCCCTTCAAACGAGCGCTTCCATTCTCGCATCGCAGCCACGAACAAAGCCGCCATGGCATGGTTCGGGCGACCGGAAAGTGTCTGATACAGCTCTTCCAAGGACTGCCCGGACCAGAATACTTTCTCGAAACGATCCATCTGCCGACGGGTGCGATAATAGAGCAAAACCTTGTCGATAATGATGGCCCAGGACCAAACAGACGCCAACATCAAACCGATCATCACCAGTTTAACGACAATATGCGCCTGCAAAAACAAGGAGATGAGAGACAGATCGCCATGCGAAGCCGATAGGGCTGTCTGAACTATCTCATTTTCCATGTGTTGTGTCCTTTCTCAGCCAGGAAATTCGTCTTAACGGATCTACGTAGGTGCCAACACGACAAATACCCCGTTCAAGCCGCAAAGCTTTTGACGAGGAAATTTGGCGAAACTAGGACAATTCGCGATCACACATAATTTGAGAAAGGCATTATTATGGTTAATGAAGCCTTAACAGGGCGTTCATCCAAAGCGTTTTGCCTATCAAATTGCAGTGAGAAAAAGGCTTTGAGAGCGTCTTGAGCGCTCCGCCGGCTATCCGGCGCGCCCCCACAGGCCCGGCAATTGAATATGTCCTTGAACCCATATGAAAGGACATATTCAAATGATCGGAGTCGCCGTGAGGGATCGAGTTTTAAAAATTGGCGCTTCGCAAAAAGCTTGTAATGAGCAATGAGGCGAAAATTCAGCTCTGATCGGCTTCAAAAGCAGCCTTCAATTGTGCGGGCATACGTCGCGGACGACCATCGCGGGAGATCACCACCACGGTCACCATGGCAGTGAACAGCGTCTCACCCGCACACATCACCCGTTGATCAAGGATCATGCGAGCGCCTTTGATGGCAGAAACCCGTGTCTCCACTTCAAGCAGATCATCAATGCGAGCGGGTTTGAGATAATCAATCTCCATATGCCGCACGGCAAAGGCAACACGTTCATCTTCGCTGCCTTCATCCAGTTCGTGATGATGAATACCAAGCATGCGAATATAGTCGGAACGCCCACGCTCGATGAAACGAAGAAAGGAGGCGTGATAGACGATGCCGGAAAAATCGGTATCTTCATAATAGACCCGTACCGGCAGAACATGACCAAACTCGGTCTTGCGGCCCGCCAAATCCGGCCATGGGCCAGCATTTTGATCAGGCATCATCAATCCCTTCGGCAAACAATCCCATTTGTGGCGCACCTTTGCCATTATCCGGAACCGCCAGTCCCAAATGGGCAAAGGCCTTGGCAGCCAGCAATCGCCCGCGAGGCGTACGCTGAATGAAACCCTGCTGAATGAGATATGGTTCGATGATCTCTTCGATGGCATCGCGTGGCTCCGAGAGAGCAGCAGCAATGGTCTCGATACCAACCGGTCCGCCACCGAAGGACGTGGCAATCAAATTGAGATAGCGTCGATCCAACGCATCCAATCCCTCATTATCGACTTCCAGCATCTGCAGCGCACGATCAGCAAGCTCTCGAGAAATTTCGCCACCAGCCTGCACAATGGCCACATCGCGCACACGGCGCAAAAGGCGACCAGCAATACGCGGCGTACCACGAGAACGGCGGGCGATCTCAATCGCACCGTCCTTTGTGATCGTCACACCCATCAAGCGTGCACCACGGGTGACGATATATTCCAGCTCTTCAACAGTGTAGAATTGCAACCGCACCGGAATACCAAAGCGATCCCGCAGTGGCGTGGTCAAAAGACCAAGACGCGTCGTCGCAGCAACTAGTGTGAATTTTGCCAGATCAATCTTCACCGAACGAGCAGCTGGTCCCTCACCAATGATCAGATCGAGCTGAAAGTCTTCCATAGCAGGATAGAGAATTTCCTCAACCGCCGGGTTCAAACGATGGATTTCGTCAATGAAGAGGACATCATTCTCTTCCAAATTGGTCAATAGCGCCGCCAGATCACCAGCCTTGGCAATCACGGGACCGGAGGTGGATTTGAAATTCACCCCCAACTCGCGCGAGACAATCTGCGCAAGTGTTGTCTTACCGAGGCCCGGAGGTCCCACGAACAACACATGATCCAATGCTTCCTTACGGGAGCGAGCAGCTTCAATGAAGATGGAGAGGTTGGCCCGCGCTTGCGCCTGGCCTACAAAGTCGTCCAGCATCTGCGGGCGCAACGCCCGATCCATCTCTTCTTTCTCACCGGAAGAAGAAACAAGACGCTCCGCATCTTCAATCATTGACTAAGCTCCTTCAACGCCAGACGGATCAAGGTCGCAGTACCGGTACCATCGCCTTCACGTTTGATGATGGTGGCAACTGCTGCGCTGGCCTGAACAGAACTATAGCCCAGATTGGTCAGCGCAGATACAGCTTCAGCCATCGCTTTTGGTGCAGCCGCTTGATCCATATCGGCTTGCAAATCAGAAACCGCACTATCAACCGCCGCCAAGCTCGGCGTCTTGTCTTTCAATTCAGTGACAATGCGCTGCGCGACCTTTGGCCCCACACCCGGAGTACGCGCCACCATCGCCTTGTCCTGTAGGGCAATGGCAGACTGAAGCTCGGAAATCTTCAATGTGGATAGGATCGCCAACGCCACTTTCTGCCCCACACCCTGCACTGTGGTCAGCAGCCGGAACCAGTCACGCTCCAAAGCGGTGGCAAATCCAAACATCTTCAGCTGATCTTCACGGACATGCATTTCAATCAGCACACTGGCCGCTTCTCCAACGGATGGCAAAGCCTGCAAGGTCTGGTTGGAGCAATGCACTTCATAGCAGACGCCATTCACGTCCACGAGCACATAGCTGTCTGCATATTCATCAATCAGGCCTTTGAGCTTGCCAATCATGTCTGTCTCTCCTGATAATCAAACCAATTCTTACGATTTCTACGTCATTGGAGTTGGTTTGATTTCCATTCTTCAGCGAGCCCTCATCCGAAAAGTGCTGCAACTTTTCGGGGGCACGCTCTATGCAAATTTCAGCTTGTTTGCCTTGCGCTGATGCGCGTGGCAAATGGCAATCGCCAGAGCATCCGCGGCATCTTCGCTATCGAACGTCGCCTTGGGCAGAAGCATTTTCACCATGGTCTGGACCTGGTTCTTGTCGGCATGACCCACACCAACCACAGTCTTCTTCACCGCGTTGGGAGCATATTCTGCCACCGGCAAATGCAATTGCGCGGGTGCCAGCAATGCAACAGCACGGGCCTGGCCCAATTTAAGGGTCGCGCCAGCATCCTTATTCACAAAGGTCTGCTCTACCGCGACCTCGTCCGGTGTATATTGCTCCAGCACTTTCATGATACCGGTATGCAGATCCAGCAGGCGTATCGCCAGCTCATCCTTGTTATTGGAAGTGATCAGGCCAGAGCCCACAAAAGTAAGGCGATTGGAGACCATTTCAATGGCTCCCCAGCCGGTACGGCGTAGCCCCGGGTCAAACCCAATGATTCGAACAGCTTGATTCATCATGAATTCTGATTAACGCAGAAATATGAACAATACCAGAACAAAACCAATGGCCGAACAAAAAACCCCGACCAGATGGCCGGGGTTCTGAATTCTCCAACGAAGTACTAGCTCTTAACCGAGAGACGCAATCACTTCTTCGCTCATGGTGAAGTTGGAATAGACATTCTGTACGTCATCATCATCTTCCAGAGCATTCATCAATTTCATGATGGTGGCAGCCTTTTCAGCATCCACATCAATCTCATTCTGTGGCTTCCAGATAGCCTTCTGAGATTCAGCAGCCTGACCGAGAGCTTCTTCCAGAGCTTTACCAACTTCGATCATGTCTTCAAACGCTGTATAAATGGTGTGACCATCTTCATCGCTCTGCACATCATCGGCACCGGCTTCAATCGCTGCTTCCATGATGCTGTCTTCATCACCAGCGTCTGCCGGATAAACCAGCTCGCCAACGCGATCAAACATGAAGGCAACGGAACCGGTCTCGCCAAGGGTGCCACCATTTTTGGAGAAAGCAGCGCGCACATTGGAAGCAGTCCGGTTACGGTTATCGGTCAGAGCTTCCACAACAACGGCGGTGCCGCCTGGACCATAGCCTTCGTAACGCACTTCATCAAAGTTATCCGCATCACTGGAATCGGCTTTCTTGATGGCGCGGTCAATATTGTCCTTAGGCATGGACTGGCCGCGAGCGTTCTGGATGGCCAGACGCAGACGTGCGTTGGAATCTGGGTCAGGACCACCCATTTTTGCAGCAACGGTGATCTCTTTGGAAAGCTTGGAGAACAACTTGGAGCGCTTGGCGTCCTGAGCGCCTTTGCGATACATGATGTTCTTAAATTTGGAATGTCCTGCCATGACGTTTGAAATCCATGTCTTGTCATTGAAGCCGCTTTTGAAAAACCAAAAGCGCTATTTGCCTGTGGTGATCGCACAAATCCCCCACTCAGATCAAGTCAGGGCACCGCAAGCACCATTATTTTTCCCAGAAAGACGGTATATGCTGCGATAAATGTCCACCAATCCGCAACGGCTCCACCGCCACGGCCAAACCGGTCGCATCATCGGTGTCCACTGCCACACCACACAAGGTTGGATCGCCAAGCGATGGCGTGAAGCGCGACGCAGGCACTTTGCGAAGGAAACGCTGCACCGGCTCTTCCTTTTCCATCCCCAAAACGGAATCATAATCACCGCACATACCAGCATCGGACATATAAGCAGTGCCCTGCGGCAAAACACGATGATCAGCCGTTGGAGAATGAGTATGAGTTCCAACCACAAGACTCACTCGGCCATCAAGGAAATGCCCCATGGCCTGTTTCTCGGACGTTGCTTCAGCATGAAAATCGAGAATGATAGCGTCGGCAAAATCACCCATCGGGCAGGCCGCCAGCTCTTTTTCGACCGCTGCAAATGGGCAATCCAGTGGGTCCATATAGATCCGGCCCATGGCATTCATCACCAAAACATTAGCGCCATTGCGGGCCTGATAAAGATTGGCACCCTTGCCTGGCACACCAGCTGGATAATTGGCCGGACGCAGAAATGCAGGCTGCCGCTCGCAAAAGACCAAAGCTTCGCGCTGATCCCAGGCATGGTTGCCCGTGGTGACCGCATCCGCTCCCGCATCAATCAACTCTTGCAGAATTTTCTCGGTGATACCGAAGCCAGCCGCTGCATTCTCTCCATTGATCACGACAAAATCGAGACCATAACGCTCGATCAGACCCGGCAGATTTTCCAAAACCACAGTTCGACCGGCACGGCCAACAATATCGCCAATGAACAACAGACGCATCAGACAGCTTTCTATAGCAGTAGAGAACAGGACCAAAAGGGTCCTTAAGCGAGATTAGATGACACCCTGATCAGTAACAATCCAATCCAAAGCTTGGTCATAGCGCCCAACTGGCACCCTGTCCACCTCTTGCATGGCATATGCCAAACCAATCAGCAGGGGCCGGGCACCTGTTTGCTCAGAAGCACTGATATAGCGATCATAAAAACCACCACCATAACCCGCCCGTTGCCTCGATAGATCAAAAAGTGAAAGCGGCATGATCAAACAATCTGGAGTGACAGACATCGCTTCCTGTGCGGGCCCCATACTGCCATAGCCTGCTGGCTCCAGCTGATCACCCTCTTGCCAGAAACGAAATTCCATGGCGGTCTCACTCACGACTACGGGGAGTGCGAGTTGATAAGACTGTGCTCGCAATGATGCCACAGGCAAAAGACAATCAATCTCGGAGCGGATAGGCCAGAATACTCCAATCGTGCCAGAGGGTTTGAACTCTATGGAGGCAAGATGGGACAGAAGATGATTGGAGGCTTGATGGGAAAAAGCTTCGCGATCTTCCGCGGGAATCGAATCCCGCATCGAAAGAACCTTGCGGCGCATTTGTTGTTTTTGTTCGCTGAGCTGCGCATCATCCATGACCGGTCTCCTTGCTTGCAAAAGCCCTCTGCATCATGAGGATTTTTGTGATCTGACGCTGAAATGTGAAGCCGAGGATCGCAATATGGACAAGCCATTTGAGAACCGGACGCAAACATTGACAAGGTCAGAGTGCAAAAGGACCATTGAGCAGACGTCTTTGGGACGCTATTTGTAGCCCCAAAAGCAAGGAAGCCGCAACGACCGTCGAAGAGTAAACGGATCCTGGGACACCTGTGTTACAGGTGGGTGCCGGTATGAAGAGGACCACGGTCCTTATCAGAGCCAGCTCCCATTCGGATCTTTAAGGCCCCAAGGAAAAGTATCTTCTAACGCGAAGTGCAGCTAACTGTGGGAAGATATAAGTGAGTTGATCCCAAAATTCCAGAGGCGAATTCTTGTCGTCCTGATCTCCAGATCTTGAGAAATCAAAAAGAACGCTAACATATCAGTCTTCCAGAAGGACTTCGGCGAGTTTTTCCAACTGTTCGGATGCTTTATCGATCCGCTCGGCGATATTTTCCTGATCGCCAACACTTTTTTCAAGGACAGCAGTTCGCGCATCACGCAAAGCTTCCACCTCCCCTTCCAGGGTCTTGATACGTTTTTTAAGCTCGTTAAGTTCATCCACAACCATGATGCCAGCCATGACGGTCAGACGTTGATCGCCAATTTCTCCAAACGATTCCTTCAGATGGCTAATCGTCGCATCAAACTTCCGGGCAAGGGAGAGTAAATGATCTTCCTGACCATCCTCACACGCCATACGATAGGCACGCCCGTTGATGTTGACACTGACCTGAACCATTGAAAAACTAACTGGCCTCTTAAACTTATATTCCGCCCGATACGTGGCTTTGACCAAAATTCGTGGCTATCTTATAACACCACAAACAATCATTCAGCCACCATGTTGCTCCAATACCGCCCGCACGGATTCCATAGCAGATCCAAGACGACGGGAAACTTCCTCATTTGCCTGTTCCAATCGATCTGCACGTTTGGTCTGGCTTGCAAGATCAGTTGCCAATTCCGATCGTTCACTCGACAAACGGGACAAATCGTCCTGCATTCCCTTGAGGTCAGTCTGCTTCTCTTTCTTCTTCTCTATCGCTTTTTCAAGAGAGAGCAGCGCCTGATCCAATCGGCCCAAAGCACCCGCAATTGCTGGCTCGTTAGCCATCAAATCCCCCTACAAAATGCCTGACAGCCCAAACTGCCCACAATTCGGTAATTGTCCAAATTGAATCGAACAAATGCATCGCCACAAGCAGCACATACTCTGCCTCAGGCTCAAATCGGATAACAGGAATCTATATCAATGAATCACGCTTAATTCCATCCCCATTCAAAGGTAGGCGCTTTGTCCCGATGTCGTCAATCCTGACAAATGATCAACAGCAACCTTCCACAAGTGATTTTTTGGCAGTTTTTAGCCCACTCCGGGAAGGTTCAAGATTGACTCTTGAGACCGGGATGCTAAATGTCTCCCCGATTGTATCAGCCTCTGTCTGCCGCGCGCAAAAGGCATGGCAGATCCCGTAACACCCAAATGCACTCCTTTATAGTGCAGGACGGTTTGCTACCCGGCCCGGCCGCCCCGACACAATTCGGTTGGATCGGATTATCGCAAATTGATCACAGACGCAGAGCTCATGAGCAACACAGACAAACAAAACCGCATGGCCCATGCGATCCGCTTTCTTGCTGCAGACGCAATCGAGAAAGCAAAATCAGGACATCCAGGCCTTCCTATGGGTGCCGCCGATATCGCAACAGTCCTTTTCACCAAATTCATGAAATTTGACCCGACCTGCCCGAGCTGGGCGGATCGCGACCGTTTCGTGTTGTCTGCCGGGCATGGCTCCATGCTGCAATATGCGCTGCTGCATTTGCTCGGTTACGAAGACATGACCATCGAAGATATTGCAAATTTCCGTCAGGTCGGCGCGAAGACTGCCGGTCACCCGGAATTTGGTCATGCAAGCGGCATCGAGACCACCACTGGCCCTCTTGGCCAAGGCATCGGCAATGCTGTCGGCATGGCGATTGCTGAAAAACTGCTTGCCACCAAATATGGCGCCGACATCGTTGATCACTATACCTATGTGGTTGCGGGCGATGGCTGCCTCATGGAAGGCATCAGTCAGGAAGCCATCACTCTTGCCGGTCATTTGAAGCTGAACAAAATGATCGTATTGTGGGATGACAACAACATTACCATCGACGGCACGGTTTCCGTTTCCGATTCTACCGACCAGCTTGCCCGCTTCAAAGCATCCGGCTGGAACACCGACAGCGTGAACGGTCATGATCAGGAAGCAATCGCAGCTGCGATTGAAGCCGCTCAGAAAAGCGACAAACCGACCCTTATCGCCTGCAAGACCACCATCGGCTTCGGTGCTCCAAACAAGGCTGGCACCTCCGGCATTCACGGCGCACCGTTAGGTACGGAAGAGCTTGCTGGCACTCGCAAGGCTCTAGGTTGGGAAAACGAACCGTTCGATATCCCTGCCGATATCCGTGACGCATGGCGCATTGCTGGCTTGAACGCTGCCCATTCCCGCAAAGACTGGCAGAAGCGTCTGGACGCACTGGATGCTGAAGTCAAAGCTGACTTCGAGCGTCGCATGCGTGGTGATCTGCCATCCGGCCTTGATGAAGCACTGGATGCCTATAAAAAAGAGCTGGCGGCAGAGCCAAAGACCGTTGCGACCCGCAAGGCCTCCGAAATGGCCCTGACCGTCATCAACGAAGCCATCAATGAAACCATCGGCGGTTCCGCTGACCTGACCGGTTCCAACAACACCAAAACCAAGGATACCGCTCCTGTAACGCCTGATGACTTCTCTGGCCGTTACATCAACTGGGGCATCCGTGAGCATGGTATGGCCGCTGCCATGAACGGCATGGCTCTGCATGGCGGTGTTATTCCTTATTCCGGCACTTTCCTGGTCTTTGCTGACTATATGCGCGGCGCCATGCGTCTGTCCGCTCTGATGGAACAGCGCGTCATCTATGTCCTGACCCATGATTCCATCGGTCTTGGCGAAGATGGCCCAACCCACCAGCCAGTGGAAACGCTCGCATCCTTGCGCGCCATTCCAAATATGCTGGTCTTCCGTCCAGCTGACGTAACCGAGACCGCAGAATGCTGGGACCTGGCCTTGAAAGCCGAGAAGTCCCCATCCGCTCTGTCTCTGACCCGCCAGAACCTGGTGCCTGTCCGTACCGAATATGTATCCGAGAACCTCTGTGCTCGCGGTGCTTATGTTCTGTCCGACACAGATGCTGATGCCGATGTTTCTCTTTTTGCTTCCGGCTCCGAGATCGAGATCGCGATGGAAGCACAGAAGGCACTGGCAGCCAAAGATATCAAAGCCCGTGTGATCTCGGTTCCTTGCTTTGAGCTGTTCGAAGCTCAATCTCGTGAATATCAGAAAGAGGTTCTGGGCAACGCCAAGGTCAATGTCGGTATCGAAGCCGCAATCCGTATGGGGTGGGATCGCTTCATCGGCACTGATGGCATCTTTGTGGGTATGTCCAGCTTCGGCGCATCCGGCCCATACAAGGCTCTGTACGAGAAATTCGGCATCACCGCTGACGCAATCGTCAGTCAGGTCGAAGCCGAGCTCTCACAGGCTGAAGCCGCTGAATAACAAGGAAAGAGGGGCTTTGGTCCCTCTTTTTTTTGGGATTTTCGGACTCACTGGTTCTTCAAAATCCATGCCCATACACACATTGTGCGGACGGGAGAAAGATGTGAGTCACAAAAGCTGCCATAGCCTTCCCTAGAACTGGAAACAGCTCTTGGCAGCCAAAAACATTTTGAGCAGACCATCGAACTTTTAAACTGGGTTTGAGCAAAGACTAGGGTTGACCTCAACCAGTGCCTCGCCTTTAAAGGGCACAGATTTTGGTCGAATTGTGAATCCCGGCCACTCATTGGCCGGTCAAGTGTAGGAGAAGATCATGACTGTAAAAGTTGCGATCAATGGTTTTGGCCGTATTGGCCGTAATGTTTTGCGTGCAATCATTGAATCTGGCCGTACCGACATTGAAGTCGTTGCGATCAATGACCTGGGCCCTGTTGAGACCAATGCACACCTGCTGCGCTATGATTCTGTCCATGGCCGCTTCCCAGCAACTGTTACTGTTGATGGCGACACCATCGACGTCGGTCAGGGCCCAATCAAGGTAACCGCTATCCGCAATCCAGCCGAACTGCCTTGGGGCGAACTGGGTGTGGACATTGCCATGGAATGTACCGGTATCTTCGCTTCCAAGGAAAAAGCTTCTGCTCACCTTGAAGCTGGTGCCAAGCGCGTTCTGGTCTCCGCTCCTGCATCTGGCGCTGATAAGACCATCGTATACGGTGTGAACCACGACACCCTGACCGGTGACGATCTGGTAGTCTCCAACGCCTCTTGCACCACCAACTGCCTGTCTCCGGTTGCTTATGTTCTGGACAAACTGGTTGGCATCGAAAAAGGCTACATGACCACCATTCACGCTTACACTGGTGATCAGCCAACTCTGGATACCATGCACAAGGATCTGTACCGCGCACGTGCAGCTGCCATGTCCATGATCCCAACCTCCACCGGCGCTGCTAAAGCTGTTGGTCTGGTTCTACCTCAGCTGGCAGGTAAGCTGGATGGTTCTGCGATCCGCGTTCCGACCGCTAACGTATCTGTGGTTGATCTGAAATTCATCGCCAAGCGCGAAACCACTGCAGAAGAAATCAATGCGGCAATCAAGGCAGCGTCTGAAGGCGAACTGAAAGGCGTTCTGGGTTATTGCACCGAGCCTCTGGTTTCCATCGATTTCAACCATGATGCCAATTCCTCCACTTTTGCTGAAGACCAGACAAAAGTCATGGGCGGCACCATGGTTCGCATTCTGACTTGGTACGACAACGAGTGGGGCTTCTCCAACCGTATGTCCGACACCGCAGTAGCAATGGCAAAATTGATCTAATGGCGCCTCGCCAATAGAGACTGAATAAAGATCAGGCGCTGGGCCGATGCATCCCTATTTGGGCCCGGCATCTCCAGCGCCTTTTCTATTGGATTGCCTTATTCATTGGATTAGACCCTTTATCTGACAAGACCGGCATTTTGCGCCCCAAAAGCAGGAAGTAGACTTACATGGCCGCTAGCAGCTTCAAAACTCTCGATGACGCAGACCTCAATGGCAAGCGCGTACTCGTACGTGTTGACCTCAATGTTCCAATGAAGGACGGCGAAGTCACCGACGCCACCCGTCTGCAGCGCATTGTTCCAACCCTGTCCGAGATCTCCGAGAAAGGCGGCAAGGTCATCATCCTTGCGCATTTCGGCCGCCCAAAAGGTGAAAAAGTCGCTGAAATGTCTTTGAAACCAGTGGTTCCTGCCTTGGCCAAAGTGCTGGATCGCCCGGTCATGTTTGCAGAAGACTGCATTGGCGACATTGCCAAAGGCGCGATTGATGCCATGTCTTCCGGCGACATTCTGGTACTGGAAAACACGCGCTATTACAAAGGCGAAGAGAAGAACGAAGCCGAGTTCGTCTCTGCTCTGGCTGAGAATGGCGATCTGCTGGTTTCTGATGCATTCTCCGTCTCTCACCGCGCGCATGCGACCACTGAAGGCCTGGCCAATCACATGCCAGCCGTTGCTGGCCGCACCATGCAGGCGGAGCTGGAAGCTCTTGATGCTGCTCTTGGCACACCAAAGCGCCCTGTTCTGGCTATCGTTGGCGGCGCAAAGGTTTCCACCAAGATTGATCTGCTGGAAAATTTGGTCAGCAAGGTCGACGGCCTCGTGATTGGTGGCGGCATGGCCAATACCTTCCTCGCAGCTCAGGGCAAGGATGTCGGCAAATCCCTATGTGAGCATGACCTGGCAGACACCGCAAAGCGCATCATGGCAGCAGCGGAAAAAGCGGACTGCGAAATCATCCTGCCGGTCGATGCAGCGGTCGCAAAGGAGTTTGCGGCAAACGCTCCCCATAAGATCGTTGATGTCGATAGCGTGCCATCAGATAGCATGATGCTTGACGTGGGACCAAAATCCGTTGAAGCCGTAGCTAGCTGGATCAAGAAAGCCCAGACCATCGTTTGGAATGGCCCACTTGGTGCGTTTGAGATCGCCCCTTTTGACACCGCTACCGTTGCGGCCGCACAGGCCGCTGCAGAGGAAACCAAAGCGGATAACCTGATTTCTGTTGCAGGAGGCGGTGACACAGTTGCCGCCCTTAACCATGCAGGCGTGTCCGAGACTTTTTCTTATGTCTCCACCGCTGGCGGCGCATTCCTCGAATGGATGGAAGGTAAAGCTCTTCCAGGTGTGGAAGTTCTGAAGAACTAAACCACTTCTATGGTTGCCGTCCGTGATGCAAGCGTTTTCTGATTATAAGCCAAGTAAATCGAGTGCGGTCTTCTATGAGGCCTTTTTCAT